>CAYURR010000120.1:0-9395 GCA_964446745.1 uncultured Defluviitaleaceae bacterium
ATTCTATATTCTGAACCTGTTCCCGTATCTTCTCCGTTTCGGACTTTAGCTCGATTACGAGCTTTGTTATGTCGATATCACCGGTCTTTGAACCGATTGTATTGATTTCCCTATTGATCTCCTGTGCCAGAAAGTCGAGCTTCCTGCCCACGGATTCATTATTCTTTTGTTTATTGTTATGACCATGGTCGCCCAATATATCAGAGAGCTGATGCAAATGGCTCCCGAGGCGTACGATCTCCTCATCTATGCACATGCGATCCGCCATAATCGCTACCTCCGTAACGATTCGACCCTCGTCAAATCCCTTATCCGGTATAACATCAGCCATGAGCTTATTCATGCGCTCTCTGAGCTTGTCCGAATATTCCTTTACCACAACATGGGATCTTGCATTTATTGTTTCCAGATATCCGAGCATTTTTTCACGTTTGGACAAAATGTCAGCAGCAAGATGCTCTCCCTCTGTACGGCGCATGCGCATAAACGCGTTAAGAGCTTCTTCGAGTGTGGCTTTCAGATCCCGAAGCAGCTCGTCGTCGCTCTCGTCAAAACATCGTTCAATAGACAGTACATCCGGAAACCGCAGTATATCGGACGTGCGCAACTCATCAGTGAGCTTATAGCGTTCCGAGACGCTCTTAAACTCAGCTGCATAGGCATCGGCCAGTGCGGTATTTACATTCATCCGTAGATCCCGTAGACCGAGGCTCTCTATACCTATGTACACATCGGTTTTACCGCGTTGAACCTGTGAGGCTACGGTCTTTCTGATCATTTCCTCGTACTGCGCGAGGATCCTGGGCAGCTTGATATTGATGTCCGCGTAGCGGTGATTGATGGATTTGATCTCCACTGTAAAACGTCTATCGTTATAAACAGCCTCCGCCTTGCCGTATCCTGTCATGCTGCTCGGCATAATGACCTCCGTCAGAAAATATAGTGGTATGCCCGATGTATAAAAAAAAATCTGGGTGACAAGATTCGAACTTGCGACCTCTAGAACCCCATTCTAGCGCGCTACCAAACTACGCCACACCCAGATAAATTAAGTTGGAATGTATATTAGCATATGATGAATAATTTTGCAACTTTTTCCTAAGAAAATTTCTAATATTTTATTCTATTGACTATACGTGTGAGGATCGTCACGACCTCTGCGTTTGAGATGTCCTTGTTGGGGTTTATGTTTGCATGCGCGTCGCCTTTGTATATACCGTTATTTGCAAGCACGGACATGTATCCGGTGGCCCATGCGCCTATTTGAGCCCGGTCCGCAAACCTACTGAGATACGCGAGGTCGGCGTTTCTGTCTATATCAAAGCTACCCAGCGCAAACATCTGATTGACGATCTTTGCCACCTCCTGCCTCGTGATAGGCTCTACGGGCTTAAAGGTACCGTTATTGTATCCGTCTACAAGCTTATAGTTTTGGCCCAATATTACAGAAGATTTAAGCGGCGTATCGTCGGGTACATCCCTAAACGGCGAAGCATCCGAAAGCGAATCCCTCAATCCGAGCGCAGATATGGCCAGATCCACAAACGCAATACGCGTAATGGGCTTATCGGGGTCAAAGGTATTGATATCGCGGATGATCCCCTTGCGCGCAAACGCCAGCATATCATTGTATGCCCAATGCGTAGTCGCAGACGGCGCGGCCGATCGCTGTTTCATCACGGCAAACGTGCCGTTTACAAGGGTCGAGGCCGTTACCGAGTAGCCGGAGCCATCTTGCGCAAGCATATCCAAGACCGGGTTTAGACCACCATCCTTGTCGATACGCACGGCCATGATATCCGTGTCCGATGTCTGAGCCTGAAGCCCTAATCGTACAAAGTCCGAGTAACCTTTTACCTGCCTGCTTACCCCGTTATCAATATATGAAACATCTACCTTAACGGGTACAGTCAACAGTTCGGGTTTACTGATCGAAGAATCCTGATTAATCTCGACACTGATACCACCCGAGGCTGTTTTGGCTTCATTAGGCAATTTATCCGTCTCAAGCGTATAGCTCGCGCTACGCGTACGAATACCAAGAGGCTTGCGTGCAGCCTGAATGGCTTCGGACTGTTTTGCTGTAATATTGAGCTTTACGCTTGTGCACATACTCAAATCCAGTACCGGCGACGCATCGTTTTTAAGCATCTGGTTCAAGATTACATCATCAAGCGTCAGCGCATGTTGCCAACCGTTATATGCGGAGCTGGATACAAAGCCCGGCAGCTCCGCATTTTGATCTGAGTTTTGCGACGACGATCCGCTATTCGTCTGAGTGTCGGAATACCCCACGGATATGTATGTAAATGTGTTCTCGTTGAGATCCCTGTCCAGTAACTTGATGGCACATGTCGCCGTAAACGGCATGGAGGTCACTCCGGGCAGATTCAAATTACCCAGTTGGATGGTCGTATTAGCAGCGAGCGGTATTTCACCGTCGACCATCAAGGTCAATATCGTCGATGCACCGCTGCCGCTCTGAAACATTTTTGTGTAGCCGAAGCCGTTGTTCCAATTCATAGTAGCCGATGTAAACGATGAATTGTTGACCGTCAAGCTCAGCTGCATGCTCGTAGTATTCTGCGGTAAACCATATACAGCAATACCAAAGCCGTTCGCGTTTCTTGTGACAGAGACCGTCGGGTTAGCAGCCAGTGCAGTCAATGTATGTGATACAAAAACCGCAGCCGCGAGCACAAACATCATTAGATAGTTAATACGCTTCATTGATTACCTCCGCTCAACTCAAGCCCAGGCATTGATACATCCGACGGGAAAGCTATCCATGCGGTATCGGACGACAGCCGCTTAGACGCGGCGCTATTCGCGTCATCCGTGGTATACAGCGAGGCCTTTATTGCCTTCGGGAACGCGCTGTCCGTACATGCCGAGGCATCGCCGCTTTCGAGCAGTGCCTTTTCTGCCTGCACATCGGGCACAAATATCCATATACCGTCGCTGATCGCCGAAACCGCGCCGTCGCTCGGTATCTCCGCAAACATCAGCGCATAACCGTTCAGCTCGCGATCGGTGGTCGTTGCTGTGCCCGATGTGTGATCGACCGTTTCAAAGCGACCGCTTACGGTCACCGTATCATAAACCGGGTCCCCTCTATAGTTGCCCACGATCACCACTGTGCCCGCCTTTATCACATCATTGTCATATTTATAGTCCTTCGTAAGACGCCCTATCTTGGTTATCTCTATATTGTCACCCGGATACCCAACGAAATCAATTCTGCTGAGCATGGCCTCGTCGACACCCACGAGCTTGATGCTGCTGGTGTCGTATGTCCATATCCTCGTATCCGTTGCAGCCGCACCTGGCTTTGTAAAGTACTTTAAATATCCGCTATTCGTCGCGTCATTCTTAGTAAAGTCCACAACCGCAGCCTTTACAAGACCCGCATCGGTCTGAGCATGCACCTCAAACCCACCCGAAGCCGGAACAGTGCCCGAAATCTTTATACCCGCCACGCTCTGCTTGCCATTAAATGTGATCGTCACCGCCGAAGCCTGCGCATCATATGTCGAGCTCCATAAGCTCTTATTTATCACCGCATCATAGCCGATCTTCACCTGAGGGACACTCGCCGTGGCTATTGTATTGCCCAGTATGTCTATGACATTGATTGCATAGCTCAGCGTCAGATTATTGATCACGCCCACATCATCTATATATTCGGGCTTGCCCACAAACGCGATCGGCTTGCCGTTTCTGACGATCTCATAACCCTGTACTATTGAGCTGTCCGCGTTTGAGGTGATCTTTAGTGTTACGACTTTATCGTTTACGGTTGCAGTCGCAGAGGCCGTTACGTTATTAGGTGATGTTTTGCCGCTGAGACGCGCGCGTCGGGACGCATCCGAGAGGTACCATATATAACGATTTTCCTTTGGGTACGCGCCGATCGCAGTCTTAGCCGCATCGCTTAGTGTTATGCCCCATCTGCCAAAGAAATCCGTAAGGTCTACGTTCGCAAGCTTGGAAGTTACGACCGCAAATCGATCGTCTCCGCTAAAATCCTTGCCCTCGCCCATCTTATAGGCCTTGTTAAGCGCGTTATAGAAATTGTCACTTGCGCCATCGTAAGCCAGATGCAACTGCCAATACATTCCGAGGCTCACAAACACGTTGTTCGACAACCCCTTCTGACCAGACGATACCTTGTCAAATATCTCGGTATACAGATCCCCTTCGAGGCGTGACATTAATGTATTCTGATTCCCATCATAGGTCTGTGCGAACAGCGAATAGATGTTGTTTGTGATCTCGGCCTTGCCGAGGCTGTCCATCACATGACCCAATTCATGCGCTATGCCCCAGCCGAACAACGCGTTGGGCTTGTCCTTACCCGTAGACGAAACGGGCTTGCCCTGCATCAATGCAGAAACAGAACCGTATCCGATACCTACATGTCTGCCCGATGCGTACATGAACGCACCCGCGAACATCCTCGCGTAGCGGATATTAAAGCGTCCACGCTCGTTCTGCGGATTGTCTATGCCATGTGTCTTGTATACAACACTTAACAAATCCTGCCACGCAAGCGCCGTATCGTACACGCCGCTCGTTTTTGCTGCGGCTGTTGTACCGGCAGCGTTTATACCCGCGAGTACCTGATCAGCCGGCAGCGACAGTAATATATTCGGCAACGATATCTCAGTGCTGTTTTTGAATGCTGTTGTTTTGGTTCCTGTGACCGTATTGACATATGAAGACAGCATCGTTACATATTCGGTGATGACGCTCCTACGCTGTGTCTCGGTCATGCTTGCCCATTCGGACAGCTCGAGAACAGGTATCTGCGTGCTATATTTTACATGCAGCTTGATCTCTGACTGACGATTGCCCGTGTATACTATGTATAGCGGTCCGCCGTGCGCGGTGTCCGTCGAACCGATCTGTGGTATGTTTATTACGTTTCTGCCGTTCGCGATCGGGATGGGCTTAGACTCCCAAGCCGATGCCTCCGCGAAGAATTGTGTTGCGACGAGATTTACGGTCTCACCCGCGGGCATCTGTGCATATATCACGATGTCCTTGCCGGCTTCGCCCACTACACCGAGCGGCTCGAAATTATTTATCGGCTTGATGTCGTTATCCATTTTACGGCTCTTGATACCGTTTATTATTTTACCGAGCCCTGTCTTGCCGCCGTTTAAAAGGCTCTGAGCCATGTTGAGCTCATCGGTCAATATCGTCTTGTCCACGAAATAACCGCTTGTGTTATTCACGATCGCCTTGATACGGTCGATCTCGGCCTGCGTAGCCTTGGACGACAGCGATGTATATGAATTGTCAGCGAATAATGCCTTGATATCATCGTCCACACTAAAGTATCTATAGAACGCGACCTCCGACAGCGAGATATTCGTCGGTGAACCATTCCACTGCATGACCTCGAAGTGGATCTTCTTTATATCGGTGGTACGCGGGAATGACAGCACAGCAAAGCCCGTCTTTTCGGGGCTGTTCTGTACGATCCCTCCGTTTACGATCTGCTTTTTTGAACCCCTGCTGTCTGTGACACTGATGTTGTATTTGTATAGGCTTTCTTTATATTTGCCGTCCAGCCTTGGCACATAAACGAGGTAGTTCATATCCTGGGGCGTTTTGAAGGTTATGTTGAACTCCTTGTTTTCCCAGAACGCGCGCGCGGTCCAGAACGTCGAATAATTGCCGTCCGCAACAAAGTTCACATCAAATCTCTTGTCCGGGTATTCGTCGAGGTTTACGCCTATCGGATAGGTCATCGTAATCTCGGCTATCTCTGTGTTAGGTATCCTGTTCAACGTGGGTATAGCTGGCGGTGTGATGACAGAGCTCTGCGTCTTCGTCGTCGCGACCAAGGACCTCGGCCCCTCGCCGAGCGTGTTCTGCGCCGTGACGTACGCGCTATAGCCCGTGTTTTCACGAAGGCCCGTTATCGAATACGAGGAGGATGTGATCGCGCTTGCCTTCTTTATATAGTCGCTTTCGCCGTCGGCCTTCAGGTATAGGTTATATGCCGTTGCGTTCTTGGTCACACTCCAAGTCGCACTGATGCCCGTTGCACTTGGCGATAGACTCAGATTGTCCGGTGCCGCAGGGATCGTGAGCGGTGCGGGCGTAGCTGTTACCTCAGCGCTCCTACCACCCTCCCAACTGCCGTTGACCGCCGATACAGAGAAATAGTACGGCACAAGGTTATCCAACCCCGAGATCGTTGCCGTGTTGGTATTTACTAATAGCTCCCTGTCCAGCGCTCCCGAGGTTTTACCATATCTGACCTTGTAGCCCGTCACATTGGGCACGGTGTTCCAGTTCAATACGACCTTGGCATCCGACGCGGTTGCGACGAGGTTCTTCGGTGTCGTATCGACCGGCGTATTGTCTTGGACGATGTCCTTTAAAAACTCGATATTCTGCACCACGGTATAACTCGGCGTGCCATTCTGTCCAGATACCTTTGTCACCGTGATCGTGATCTTCTTGACTGCGACCTTCATGCCTAGGTCTATCACAACGGTATTTTGGCCCTCTGTCTCACCGATATAAGAAACGCCCTGTATCGCGTTCCCGAAGGCGATCTGCTTCGTCGCATTAGCTCCGTTTGCGTCTATGTACTCCACAAGCGCCGTACCGCCCTCTACCGCTCCCGAGACTGTGGGACTGTTGATTGCTATGCGGCTCATCATCGTCGGTGTATTGAACTGTATGGGAATAACGATCGGCTGACCGTTCGCGGCATTTATCTTGAGCGTGTTCGTGGGATCAAACAGCCTCGAAACATCACCTTCGGCGTTTGCACCGAGCGCGGTTGCGGTAACGGATAGATCCGTCGCAGACGCAGTTATCAGAGCAGTATCAATGATCTGCTCTGTACCGAACGCTCTGATGTTACGGTTTATATATGCGATATCTGTGATATCCAGTTTGTTGTCCCTGTTTAGATCATATGTCGGGTTGTATGTGTTCAGGTTGTTTTCCAAAAGCGCAAGGTCTGCGCCGTCTACGCGTGTGTCGCCGTTTATGTCACCGATAGCAAAGCGTGTGTTGCGCGTGTTCAGATTGATCTGCTTTGAATAATCCTTTATCTGCGCAAAGCCTGTCGTATATCGAGCATAACCCACACCCATAAATGTCGCGGCGTATTCCCCCAAAGGCAAATTTGAAACCTCAACGCTGAAGTATTTGATATTTCGCTCGGTCGTGATCGCAACACCGAGCGCGTTTAGCGGTGTTACATTCACGTCATATCGCGTACCATCGAGCGTTATTACCTGCTTGGAGGACAGAGCCCGATTCAAAAAAATCGGCGTAGATGCAGCGCCGTTTTTAGA
Source organism: uncultured Defluviitaleaceae bacterium (assembly GCA_964446745.1). Taxonomy (GTDB): domain Bacteria; phylum Bacillota; class Clostridia; order Lachnospirales; family WQUN01; genus CAYURR01. Next base: position 7,329 of record CAYURR010000120.1, read on the forward strand.
CTTTACAGTGACCTGTATGTTCGCGCGACCGATCGTCGACGCGCTCTCCGGATACGACATCTCAAGCATCAGCTTTAGATTGCCGGAAACTAAAACACCCGTATCCTCGGCGGCAAGACCATGGGCCGTGAATAAACCCACCAGTGCGACGCTCAGAAAGATACAGGCAAGTATTTTCTTCATAAATATATACCCCCAACATTTAAACAATTAGGCTATTCCAAAGATAATACGCTCAGCGAAAAAAATCAACATATGTGGAAATTTGTAGTAAAAATGTAATATAACAACTGTTGTGAAATTTCATAAGACTATTGACAAAATCGGCTGCACATGCTATAAACCATCAGGTAACTTACTTGACCATTCCGTTACATAGGCTCACCGCTATCGCGGGGCTTATAAACCGACATCATTAAACATCACGTTAAACGGAATAGAGGCCATACGGACAGCCGGGTCAACTGCCGATTGCAATTTTTATGAGTTGGTTACTTCATAACCATGTGTATAACACACAACACTTGTGAAAAGGTCAATAAGAGTAGTAATAGTAAGTTATTTGCTGTATAGACTCTGAAAGCATGCCATGTAATCACGATTACGTTTTCCCAAGTGCTCTGTGCCCCGCCCTAAGGCGGTATACACAAATGTGCTTGGGATTTTGTATTTTATTAGGCAAGGAGTAACGCTATGGATAACAAACTCACCCTCTATGGCTTCAACAATCTCACAAAGACGTTGAGCTTCAACATCTATGACGTCTGCTACGCAAAGAGCGAACGAGAGCAACGGGATTACATCGCATACATCGATGAACAATACAATTCCGATCGCCTTACGAATATCCTGTGCAAGGTCACAGAGATCATCGGCGCGCATGTGCTCAATATCTCAAAACAGGACTACGACCCGCAGGGTGCGTCCGTGACGATATTGATCACCGAGGAGGCACTGCCTCACGAGCTCGTGGATCAGTCCTGCAACAAGGGACGCTACGCCGCAGACCGCGAGACAATACTCGCGCACCTCGACAAGAGCCATGTCACAGTCCACACCTACCCCGAATACCATCCCGATAACGCGATCACAACCTTTCGTGTGGATATCGACGTATCGACCTGCGGCATGATTTCGCCGCTCGCTGCGCTGAACTTTTTGATCGGCAGCTTCGACTCCGATATCATCACGATCGACTATCGTGTCAGGGGCTTTACACGGGACATGTCGGGCAAGAAATATTTCATCGATCACGATATCACCTCGATACAGGACTTTATCGATAAGAAGACCCTCAAGAGCTATGACGCGATCGACGTGAACGTATATCAGTCAAACATCTTCCATACCAAGATGCTGATAAAGGATATCATCCTTCAGAACTATTTATTTAACGCGGATGTCTATGAGATTGCACCTAAGCAGCGTCTTGAGATCACAAACAGCCTGCGTAAGGAAATGATCGAGATTTTCAGCGGCAGCAATGTATTTTAACGGAGGCGGCTACGATGCGTAAAACAGATATCAGACAGGATCGTGCCCCTATCTATGAGGCACTGTCCGCACATTTGAAAAAGCGTGTGGTGCCGTTTGATGTACCGGGTCACAAGGCCGGACGCGGCACACCGCAGCTCACCGCATTTTTGGGCGAGGCCTGCATGAAGGCCGATGTGAATTCCATGAAGCCTCTGGACAACCTCTGCCATCCCGTATCCGTGATACGCGAGGCCGAGGAGCTAGCCGCACAGGCCTTTGGAGCGGCTGATGCGTTTTTCATGGTCGGCGGCACTACCTCGTCCGTGCAGGCTATGATCATGTCGGCCTGCAAAGCCGGCGAAAAGATCATATTGCCGAGAAACGTCCACCGCAGCGTTATTAATGCGCTGGTCGTTTGTGGCGCGATACCGATATACGTGAGCCCCGGTCTCGATAAAAAGCTCGGGATACCGCTCGGCATGTCGTTTGCGGATGTTGAGGCTACAATTTTGGCCCATCCGGACGCAAAGGCCGTGTTTGTAAACAATCCGACCTATTACGGTATATGCTCGGACATCGGGCGCATTACCG
>CAYURR010000121.1:0-9391 GCA_964446745.1 uncultured Defluviitaleaceae bacterium
AACCCCTTCCTTTCGTGTATATTCTATCCACCTCATACTGATATATACAATTTTTCCATATTTCTTTTCATTTCTAATATTTTTTGTAGATAATCCAGCTCCATACTCTTTATTTCGACAAAATGGCGTTTAATCAGCCTGACCATATCGTTAACGGCTATCTGTAAAACCTCCTCGGGTTTGTCATAAATATCATTGCCGTTTGTGTCCGTCACAAACACCGCCGCCACCTTGTTTTGCTCGTCACGATTCTCAAAATATCCTACCGCTTCTGCCCCATATAGCTGCTTACCGCTTGACGCACATTCCAAAATGATCTGATACAGCCGTGCGTAGACCTCATCGCAAAATTCTTCTGTGTTTAAATTATCTCGTAACGCCTCAGCCACACGTGGATACTTAGCAGCGAGATATAAAGTCCCACGTCTTGCGTCCGTAACGCCTCGTTCAAGCTTATCCCCTCGTTCAAAGTTTCTAAGTCTCATGGGCCTTACGATCGCAGCATCAGGGTTCTGCTTCGCCATTTCCTCGGCAATAGCCTTTTGTGATATCCCTGTCATGTCGGAGACGTCCTTGATAAACGCGTCTTGCTCAATAGCGTTCTTGAGCCCCGCGAGTATCTCGGCTGCCTGCGCTGTAAATTTTACGCGCTGTGCGGTGTCCGAAAGATCATACTGCGCCTTTAGCACATCGATGCGGAAACGTACATGATGCGTAGCCTTAACGATCTGCTCGGCAAATGCCTCTGCTCCGAACGTTTTTATATATTCATCGGGATCCTTTGCGTTATCGATCCTCAGTACCCTAATGCCGATCCCGGTTTCCGACAATATGGGTATCGCGCGTTGCGCGGCGTTCACGCCCGCATTATCGCTGTCAAATAGGAGGATCACATTATCACAATATGAACGCAATTGCTTCGCGTGCTCGGCGTTGAAAGCGGTGCCGAGTGCGGCCACGGCATTTGTAAAGCCAGCCTGATGCAGGCTCAGCACGTCCATGTATCCCTCGCATAGTATGTATTCACGGCTTTTTGATTTGCGTGCGAGGTTTATGCCGTATAGATTGCGGCTCTTGTTGAATATAATACTATCCGGCGAATTGATATACTTCGCGCCCTCACCGGCCAATATACGTCCACCGAAGCCCACGACCCTGCCCGATACATCCAATATCGGAAACATCAGCCGTCCCCGAAACCGGTCATAGAAACCTCCGCGTTTATCGGGAGCAAGCATAGATGATTTCTCTATCTCGTTATCGGAAAAGCCGTTCGAACTTAGATACCTATACAACGCCATGCTTTCTATAGGTGCGTAACCGAGTCCAAATCGTTTTCTTAGTCTCGGATCGATACGCCTCTCATCCATGTATCGCGTCGCTATACCGCCTTCATTGGTCGATAGTGCGTCAAAATAATAACGCGCGGTCACTTTGTATATCTCATACGCACGCTCACGATAGCGCGCTAACTGCAGGGCCTCTGGCGATGCTTGATGCTCTGGCAGCGTATAGCGTATGCGCTCAGCAAGATGCTTTAGCGCGTCGATGAAGCTGTAGTTCTCTATCTGCATGACGAACGAAATGACATTACCCGATACGCCGCAGCCGAAGCAATGAAACATCTGTCTGTCTGGGCGGACTGAAAAAGACGGCGTCTTTTCATGGTGAAAAGGGCACAAGCCAAAATAATTTGGGCCATTTTGTTTTAAACGGACATACGTCGACACGACATCAAGGATGTCGTTACCCAAGCGTACGTCCTCTATAACGGTTTGCGGATAGATCATTGCATTATCCTTTATACTAAATCTACTATTCTTTCAAACGTTTTGTTCGCATATCTGTCTGTCATACATGAAATATAATCACATACGACTACCTCGCGCGGCTCTTTTTCGAGCTTGTCCGCGAATACCCGCGGTAATGCGTCCGTGTTGATTAAATAATATTCGAACAGTGTTGAAATTATACGTTCAACCTGTTGTACATCATTTTTGTCGAGTGGTATGTACACCCTGTCAAACATAAACGCACGCAGCTTATATAATATGCTCTGTGTATCGGGGCGCAGCGAAATGTAATCCTTGCCGTCGCTGTTTTCTATGACATCCCTTATCAATGATCCGATGCGCTCACTGCTCGTCTGACCAAAGGCCTCTATTGCATCCTTTGGTAGTTCATTGGGATTTAATATTCCCGCGCGTATCGAGTCTTGGATGTCATGGTTCACATATCCAATCTTGTCTGATATACGAACGACCTGCCCTTCGAGCGTACGCGGCATATACTCAGTGCAATGGTTTTCGATCCCATCATAAACCTCAAGCGTTAGGTTCAATCCCTTGCCGTCGTTCTCAACATGATCCAAGACCTTTACACTTTGCTTGTTATGCGAAAATCCTCTTGAGCTAAGCTTGTCTAAGATGTCCTCACCCATATGCCCAAACGGTGTATGTCCGATGTCATGCCCGAGTGCTATCGCTTCTGTAAGATCCTCATTTAGTCGTAACGCACGAGCAATAGTACGTGCTATCTGAGCAACCTCAAGCGTATGTGTTAGCCTCGTGCGATAATGATCACCCTCAGGTTTCACAAATACTTGGGTTTTATGCATGAGTCTCCGAAATGCCTTTGAATGTGTTATGCGGTCTCTGTCGCGTTGAAATGCGGTTCTCAAATCGCATGGCTCTAAATAGTGAGCACGGTTGGCATCAACGCTTTTTACCGCATATTGGTTCAGTCGAAAAGCCTCAAGCTCCTCCGTTATCTGCCTGTATATTCGCATCTTTGCGAAATTTATTTATCTCGATACGCTGTTGTTTGCTGCTGCTTCTTTGCTGGACGGATTGATGTTTGGTGTCTTAATACCGAGGATGTCGGACTTGCGTACCGGTATGTGTACGCCCCTGTTTGTGCCAAACTCAATAACAAAGCAGTCCTCGCCTACGCTGATGACCTTGCCAAACATACCAGCTGATGTGACTACCATATCTCCTGGCTGCAGACTTTGCTGCATATTTTGCATTTCCTTCTCGCGTTTTCTCTGTGGACGTATCGTGAAGAAATAGAATACACCGATGATAATTATCCACATAAAAAGCATACCGAACGTGCCGAAGCCCCCGCCAAACAGTGAACCCGCATCCCCAGGCACCGCCGCACCTCCGGATTGAGCCGCCGTTTGCGACGCAGCATTGGCACCGCCTACGATTGTATTGGTTGTATCTTCAAGTAACATGATGAAATTTTGAAACATGCATACACCCCTTTTGTATTTTTACTCGCGTTCGATCTCCGGCGCGTGTCTGTCATATATAGTCTTGTAAAACTCATCCGTCGCCTGTACATAGGTATCGAGCTTTTCGACTTCATCATTAGAAACGTTGTACTTCATAGCGGTGATACGCTCGAATATATCTTCGTCCTTGAGCTCGTTTATGGATATTCCGTATGAAACGAGTACCTTGCATCTGTCATACAGGTGTAGGATAACCTCCATCATCTTGAGCATCTTTGTAAACGGCACAAAGGTATCAAACGCGTGATATGCATTTTGCTGTACAAAGCCAATACGAATAACCTTTGCGATCTCAAGTATTAACCGCTGACTGTCAGGTAATACATCCGCACCTATGAGCTTTACGATCTCCATCAGGTCGTTTTCTTCATAGAGCACCTGTAATATACTGCGCCTGTATGCCAAGAATTCCGTGCCTACATTTCGCACGTAATAGTCTTCAAGGTCTTCAAGATATTCACTGTAGCTGTTCATCCAGTCTATAGCCGGGAAGTGTCTGGCATATGCTAGTCCACGATCGAGTGCCCAAAAGCAACGTATGAAACGCTTCGTATTCTGTGTGACAGGCTCCGAGAAGTCGGCACCCTGGGGTGACACGGCTCCGATAATCGTTATAGAGCCTTCAGAGCCATTAAGGGTATCGACATAACCCGCACGTTCGTAGAATGCCGATAGACGCGATGCGAGATAGGCTGGGAAGCCTTCCTCGGCGGGCATTTCCTCAAGCCGGCCTGAAAGCTCACGCAGAGCCTCGGCCCAACGTGAGGTCGAGTCAGCCATCAGCGCGACATGATAGCCCATATCACGATAATACTCCGCTATCGTAATACCCGAATAAATGCTGGCCTCACGCGCCGCAACGGGCATGTTAGAGGTGTTTGCGATCAGTATCGTGCGGTCCATCAGCGGCTTACCTGTACGCGGATCACGTAGCTCTGAGAAATCCTCAAGGAACGACGTCATTTCATTACCACGCTCGCCACAGCCTATATAAACGATAATATCCGCATCACACCATTTCGCAAGCTGGTGCTGTGTCATCGTCTTACCCGTGCCGAACCCACCCGGTATAGCAGCCATACCGCCCTTTCCTATCGGGAATAGTGCGTCTATGATGCGTTGGCCTGTTATCAGCGGTCTGTCTACAACACGCAACTGTGAAACGGGACGCTTTACACGTATCGGCCAATGTTGATACATAAATATTTCTTGTCCGTTTACCTTACAGAGTGGTTTACGCATGTTGTATGCGCCACTATTTAGCGCATCTGTAACCTTACCGCTGATATTGGGTGGTATCATTATCCGGTGATCTATCGATTCGGTTTCCTTTACCGTTGCAATAATTTGTCCCGGGCTTACCTCTTGGCCATCCTCTATGAGCATGTTTACATCCCAAGGCTTATCCATATCAAGCTTGTCGAGCTGTACACCCTTTGTGAGGAAAAAGCCAGAGACCTCTTCGAACGCGCGAAGTGGCCTTTGTATACCGTCGAAGATATTGCTGATGATGCCGGGCCCCAGCATAACGGACATCTGCCTGTCGCTGCCATATACGACCGTATTCGGCTTTAACCCCGAGGTGTCTTCATAAACTTGAACGATCGCGCCGTCATTTTTTACATTTATAACCTCGCCGATCAGACGTTCATCTCCGACTGTAACCATCTCGGACATCTTAAAATCTTGTTCGGAGCGCAGTGTCAATATTGGCCCGTTTATACCATATACCTTTGCGATTTTCTCCATATGCCTCAACCCAAACCCTTAAATTCTTCCTGACTGTCTGTTAAAGCTGCAATCATAGAGCGATCATCAACGAAGTGCTTATCCTCTCTGACTGCAATAAAACCGCCTATGATATCATCGTCGCTCTGCCTCACTGCTACGCCAAATTGCTTCTCAATCGCAGCAGCAAACCTCATATCGCTCTTGTTCAGGCAAATACAAATTCCTAAGGGATCTTGATTCTTCATATATCCTTCGAGTGCATGACTCAAAAACGCTTCGTATTCCCTATCTTGCGTGAACGCGACGAGTTTCTTTCTGACATCGGCAAACATTTCCTCTGTCATTTGCTTCTTCAATATGTAGTTTGATCTCTTGGCTTCGGTGGTCTCCTGAATGACAATCTTATTCTTGTTACGGTCGATACGGTTCTTCTCATTTTGGACGCGATGTCTCGCTTCTTCTGCAAGAGACTTTTCAATCTCGCTAACCGCGCCTGCAAACTCGCTGTCAAGCTCAGCCAAAAGCCTTGTCTTCTTCTCGTTGGCCTCGGTAATTACAGCTTGCTTGAAAAAGGCCAATTTATTTTCTACCTTCATTTATTCGTCCTCCGGCCTTGCTTTTATAACTTGACCCCTATGGCGTCGCGTACGTACTCCATCAGGAAATCCTTTCCCCTGCCCGTGCCGTGACGGTCGGGTATCTCAACGATCAACGGCAGCTTGCGGGTCAGCTTGATCTCTTTAATGACATCCGGGAACTGTTTTGACAGTTTTTCCATGATGATCACTATGCCTATCGACAGATCATTCATTACGATGTCGAGTTGGGCCTTTAGCTCTGCGCGTGTATGCACAACCGCGCCCTCTATGCCCACTAAGCGTAAGCCCGTAGCCGTATCCATATTATCGCTGATAAGATATATTCTCATATACGTCCTAAGATATTAAACGAGATCAAGATACCGTAGATAGCGATACCTTCGCACATGGAAACAAATATCAACGCTTTACCCATTATGCTTTCGTTCTCGCTCAAAGCACCGAGCGCGGCCGAAGCAGCCTGTCCTGTCGCTATACCCGTGCCGATAGTCGCAAGCCCTGTAACAAGCCCGGCCGATAAAAAACCCATCGCCCTTGCTGAATCGCTGGCAACCGCTGCGGTTGTTTGTGCCTCGGCTGCGAATGCATAACCCGAGAACATAAATCCTACAGCAAACAGCATCACACCGAAGAACGATACGATATTGCCTACTAGACACAGCTTAAAGCGGCGTGCGTTTTTGGCTCCGGTGTAAAAGATGACGACGGGTACCGCGATAGCCATTGCCAGCAACGCGTAGATTACATACTGCATAAATCCCTCTCCTTATTTAAATTTATTCAAATATGTTATTTGCTTACTGTGAGGTTATCTCGGCCCTGTATGAAACGAAGCGCCTGCCGTCTCCATGATAAAAGCGGCTGAACAGCTCATAAAAATTCAAACGCAGAACCTGTATACCGACGATCAAACCTTCGAGAACCATGACCAAAATATTACCAAATATGATCACAAATATATTGTCAGTCCCGTTGGCTGTGTGAGCAAGTAGCAATACAACCCCCATCATACCAGCATGGCTCAATGCAAAGGCACCAACACGCACAAACGATATCGTGTTTGTAAAGTAAGTCAGCAATGTCTCAAACAGTTCAATGACTGTTTCAAACACAAACATGACCGGCCCGCTTTCTATTATCCTCTCACGGTTATGCGTTTTTAATCCGTGGAGTATTTTGTGTATTGGATGCTTAAATGCTATCAATAATAGCGGCAATCCTATGATAGCGGCTAAGATGCCCATGCTTACAGCACTCTGACGCAAGAATATATCGTATGCGATATATACTACCGCGCCGTAAAACACCATACCAGCTATCCCATTCTGATCAAAGATCAAATCGGCCCACTTCTTTTGCTTTATCGCGTTAAGGCAATGTAAGAGCATAGATGAAAGGATCAATACCATGCCGACACCGACAGCAAATATCAAAGTCGAATTGATATCATGTGCGGGTTTTCGCCAAAATGTAGGTATCAGTTCCTCTAAGCCAAAAATCGAACCATACAGGAATCCAAAGATTATGCTTGAGACACCTATCACCGTCATGATGCCGCCGAGCTTCATGCCCTTTAGCTTATAGAGCAAAAATCCAACAAGTGCGATAACAGCGCCCTGCCCTACATCACCGAACATCAAGCCGAATAGCAATGTATAGGTAATGGCAATGATCGGGGTCGGGTCTATCTCGTCATAGGACGGTAAGCCATACATATCTACAAAGAACGAAAAGAAATTTAAAAATGATGGGTTTCTGAGCTTAGTCGGTGGCGTGGATACACCGGTGACCTCACCGCTTTTAAGATTGAGCATTACAAGATCATCGCGTTCGAGCTGTGCTTGTAATGAAAGAGCATCACGCTCAGCCATCCAACCGACAAATATAAAAAAGTTATTCTTGGTTTTGACTGCATACTTTTTTGTCTCGAATACGAAATACAGATCCTTTACAACGTTAAACGCGCAAAGGAAATCATCCTTACGCTCCTCAATTGTTTTTCTGATGTCGATTGTGATATTTTTGATCGATGTATCGAGCTTGGCCAGATGCTCCTTGACAGCACTGATCACGTCAGAGGGTGCGCTGTCTTTTTGCCAGCCTATGGCGTTTACGTTCAGGTCGATACGCTCAAAATGAAGCGAAGAAAAGATTGAATCCGCCTTTTCACGATAAACCTCGGGTGTAAAGTAAACACCGTAGATGTATTCGCTGTCGCGCTTAGATTCGACATATAAAATCTCCGGATCGTGATATAAAAAGGTCTCAAATTGCCTAAAATTACTAATCGGCATTCTGCCGAAGCTATATGAAATGAACTCGAGCGATAGCAGGTGCTTGATATCAAATTCAAGTGATTCAAACAACTCAAGCTTTTGCAGGTAAACGGAATATGCCTCCCGCTCAGCCTCAATCTCCTTGATCGAAACCTCCCTGCGTTCATACATCTGATAGGCTACATCGATGATTTTAACGGCACGCTCACCGGTCATTTCGTTTGTGTTCGCGGCAACCTCGCTGTCCAAAAATGGAAACAGCTTTTTAAAGCGCTCGCATTTTTGCATGATCTGCGCATATGGATTTTGCCCCGCGAACATATATAATCCCTCGTCGTTAAGTTCCTTATGCGCATACTCAAGCTGTATATCATATTTAGAAATATACTGCTCGATAACACGGTCCAGCTCACCTATAGCGCCGACGATGTTTACATATCTCATTGTCTCTACCAACAGACACACCTAACCCTTTAACTGATAATTTCCATTATCTCACTTGCGCCTAACCCGTATCGTTCGCTCTCGAGTATCGTAACCAAATTGCGTATCTCGTTTTCCTTTTCGTAGATATATCCGGCGATAGGTACAACGGAATGCGGGTTTGTGAGCGTATACTTCTTATACAGCTTCCTCATGTGTGTTACCAATACATCCTCGATATGGTCAAAGGATGCGAACAGTTTTGCATATTTTGTCTTAGCAACGCGCTCCATGAGCTCGTCGACACCCTTAGTCTGCGTCATCATCATCAGCTCTTCGGATCGCAACCTATATGTGATAGGTATCAAGAATGCTACAATCTTCTCCGCTGGGATGTCGTAGTACTTCTTGAGCCTGTATATCCACACGATATTCCGTAGATCTATTTCCGTGCCTTTTATATTCGTCATGAGCCTAAGGTTCTTTTTATCCAGATAGCGCTTTTGGATCTTCCATAGGTTCATGTAATAAAACAAATCCAGCTGCATCTCCATCTCAAATACGGATTCGGTATCCTTTGTGGAACTCAACACCGTATAGATCGGCGTATCCTTAAGGCTTGTGATAAACTCCGGCAAGGTTTTTGATTTTAATAGCACCGATGGATCAATCTTTAGGAAATGCCCAAAAATCGTCCTCAGTTCATCAAATGAATAAGTAATTTCGCGATTATCATACAGCATACAAATGCACTGCTTGATGATATTGAATTCGTAGGTCAAAAAAAACGCATCCAGATATTGGCGTATCCTCGTGTCACCGATAAATCCATAAATGCGCATAAAATCATCATAGAGTGTAAGCGTTAGCTTTTGCTCTATGACATGGCGGCTCAGTGTATCGCTATCGGCATTGTTTATGACCTTTGCGTACACCTGATGGCGGCTTATACGCTTAGTGTATTCGCCGACAGAGCCCGCTTTGATAAGGCCTTCATATTCGGCATGCGTCACGAGCTTGCCCTTCATGGCCTTTAGTTTTGCGTTGATGCCGTTATAGTC
>CAYURR010000122.1:0-9308 GCA_964446745.1 uncultured Defluviitaleaceae bacterium
ATAGCCAGCACGATCAAGATAGATAGTGTGGAATATGCGCCGTATCTGAATTTTCTGTCTGAAAATGACTTTAAAAAGTTATTCATCGCAATCTCCTCCTATCTCCAGCGCCTTTTCTCGATCAGGTTGACCGACAAGAACAAGAACGCGATTATAAATGTCAGGTAATAGCATATATCGGAAAGATTCAATATACCGCTCATGAAGTTGTTAAAGCGTGTCATCAGCGAGAGCCATTGCAGCACCTTTACAATGATGCCATCAAAAATCAAGTTGTTTACTACATAAGTAATCACGGAAGCGCCTAGGCCCAATACGGCAACGATCAGCCCCGCAAATATGTTTTTAGTGGAGTCATAGACAAGTGCTGAAAGTGCGATGATCAGCAATCCTACAAACACGAGTGAGGATGTTGTATCGACCGGCATACTGTTTGCGATCGAGTCCATGATGAATAACAAAAACAGCACAGCGAATGTCGAAACCGCTGCTATTATTTGATTATCGGTCAGCAAAGACATGAACATCCCAAGCGCGATAAAACACGCTACTAGCAGTATATAGCCTATAAATGCTCCGGCTATCTGATTGGTCGGCAATATGCCGTAACGTGAGAGCATTAACGGGAACAGCATGGTAATAACCATAGCAGTCATAAACAACACAAACGCCGCGATAAACTTACCGACAACGATCTCTGTGACGCTAAGTGGGGCTGTGAACAGCAACTGATCTGTTTTTTGCCTTGCCTCCTCAGCGAAAAGACGCATCGTAAGCAGTGGTGTAATAATAAGGAAGATAAAGCTTGTCCCAGATAGGACATTATGATAGCTGGGCGAGAGTGCGAGTACGTTCGCGAGCGAGAAATACACGCCTGTGAGCCCAACCAGTATAAGCAGGTATATATAGCCTATCCATGATGAGAAATAGGTACGCAGTTCCTTTTTAATAATGGCCGTCATGCGGAATAACTCCCTTCGGAGATGTTTTTGTCGCCCGTGACTTGCAGGAAGATTTCCTCAAGTGTGAGGTCAAGGGATTTCATATAAAGTATAGGTAGGTTGTTTGTTGCCATGCAAGAGAAGATCGCTTCGCGGATGTCGATACTCTCGTCGCCAGATATCATAAAGTCTACAGTGCCGGTTTCGCGACTACCATCGAACCTCTTTGTCTTAAATATTGGATAATGCGACAATGCCTCTGCGACTGTCTGCTCATCAGACTTGATGCGTACGGACATCTTGTGGCCCTGTGTGAGTGTCGTAGAAAGGCGCTCGGGCGTATCACTCGCGACGATCTTACCCTTATTGATGATCATAACGCGATCACAGACCGCACTGACCTCTGGCAGTATATGCGAGCTCAGAACGACCGTATGCTTCTTGCCCAGATCCTTTATAACATCGCGCATCTCAATGATCTGCTTTGGGTCGAGGCCGACCGTAGGCTCGTCCATTATGATGATCTCCGGATAGCCCATCATGGCCTGTGCGACACCGACACGCTGCCTATAGCCCTTTGAGAGGTTTCTGATCAGACGCTTTGACACATCGGATATCCTTACGATCTCCATGATGTCCTTAATCATCTTCACTTTCTCGGAGGCCTTTACGCGCTTTATGTTCGCTACAAAGTTCAGGTATTCATTTACCTTCATGTCGCCATATACGGGCGGCAACTCCGGCAAATACCCTATATGCCGCTTAGCCTTTTCGGGCTCGGTTATGATGTTTATGCCGTTGATCGTCACATCACCCGAGGTCGCTGCTATATATCCCGTGACGATGTTCATCGTCGTGGACTTGCCTGCACCGTTCGGACCCAAAAAACCCAGTATCTCACCATCGTTTACTGTGAAGCTCACATCGTTAACGGCCATGTGTTGCCCGTAACGCTTGACTAAATTCGTTACCTCAATCAAGTATATCCCTCCGAATGCTTCATAAGAAATGTAAAGTCCGATACATAATACAGTAGAAGTTTTGTATAATCAAGGTGAAATTGTAAACGTTTTGTAAATTATGCTTTATTCTTCTTCATCATTTTAAGCCGCAGTATCCACAAGCCGGCTGCAAATAACCTCAGTACAAACGCGATCAGCATCGTGATCTGTAGTGCGCGTAGATCGCCGCCGAGGCTTTTGTATATCGTAACACCCACGACAGGCATCACAGCGTTTGAAAGACAGACAAACGTCGTGTATATGGATATGCTTAGTGTCTTGTTATCATCCTTCAACACTTGCAGCAGGCATTGAAATAGGTTGAGGCCGATCGTGGCCATCGCAAAGCAACCGCCTGTAAAAAGCAACAGGAATAGGTAGCGACCGATCGCTAGTGGTACAGCTGTCGAAATAACCATAACGAGTGATAGTGACGCGAGGCCCAATATACCAAACACCATCGGGAACACGACACCTTTGCGTTCATTCATTTTGCTCCAGAAGCGCAAAGTAATAAACTGCATGAGTGTGTTGCCGACGATCGCAAAGCCTAAAAAGGATTCGTCGAGCTTAAGATACTTGGTCTGGCCGATGAAATAAAGAGTCCAATCCATATGCCATGTCATATAGAAGAAAATCGCAACCGCGCAGAAGACTACGAACTGTTTGTTCTTAAATAAATCCGTTAGCGCTGCCTTGATGGCCTTCATGTCTATCTTACGTGGGGCAGGGGGATTCTCTGCGTTTATACGCAACAGTATGCGTATCTGCCAAATGATCAGAACCGACGCAGCAAAAAAGTATCCCTGGTGAGCCATAATCTTCATAGACTGATTGGGCATACGCGCGAGGATGTTTCCGGTTACCAGCGGAGTGATAATGCCGACGAACACCGAGACATATGAGCGTACGGTCAAGGCCTTGTTACGATGATTGACAGGCATGACCTCGGAAAAGTAGGATTGCCAGGACAGGTTATAGAGCGTTATGGATGCGGACGAGATCGCAAGCAGCATCAGGAACGCGAAAAAGCGGTAAACCGGCAGTAACGGCACAAAGCCGATTACAAAATACAATACGCCGGTTACCGCTATAGAAATAATGACCATGCTACGCTTGTTCTTTAATGAATCGGTGATGATGCCGCCCGGAAACAGGATCAGCATATTAAGGATCTGCGGGATTAATTGAATCAGGCTCAGTTGATAATCCGAAGCACCTAAGCGCGTCGCGAACAGGTTATTGTTGTTATTAATAAGGTTGACTACTAACGCTATGAGCAATCCCTCATAAGCGTAAAGTCCGATGTTTCCGTTTGTAAATATGCGCTTTACGCCGTTCAGGGACGACTTAAATTTCAACATTAGGTATCTACGGTTCAATAATATCTCTCCAAGCCTCTTGAATCATTCCGATGCACATTATATCACCGGATTGTATTTTTTCAACCAAAATTCAAATTGGATAAAGTAGGCCAAAAGCTGAGGCCCCGCCATGAGCTGTCCGAACCAAGGTTGAACGTAGTCTGCGGGCTTTGTTACAAGGGTTTGCAGCTTAGCCTTGTCACAGAAACGATGAACGGGCGACGCGTTATCATCGATGATGTCCCGCACACATGCCTTTAACAGATTTTCGTAAGCAGGGTTATAGGTTTTCGGGAACGGGCTTTTAGGTCTATACACGATCTCGTCCGGTAATATACCCTCACACGCTTTTCTCAAAAGGTGCTTGACCATGCCGTCCTTGGCCTTCATCGACCATGGTGCATTAAATACATATTCGACGAGCCTGTGATCGGCAAACGGCACGCGACCGGTGATGCCCGAGACCGCACTCATGCGTTCCATTCGCGTTAATAGCGTGGGCAAGAACCATTCGAACGTCAGCTGCGCGACCTCTCGACGCCTTGCGTCCATTGTACTTTCGCCCAAGCCGTCGCATGTATCCAGTCGCGATACCTGCTTCAGTGCATTTTCGTAGCTGTTGCGCATATATGTGTCGATATCGAGCTTACCGATCAGTTCATCGGATAGCAGCATCGAGCGCGGTGCAGTGTTGCGTGCCCACGGAAACGTATCCGCAAACAACAGTTCCTCGCGATGAAACCATGGATAACCACCGAATACCTCGTCTGCACATTCTCCAGTCAGCGCATAAGGGGAAATGCGTCCGTCCGCAACGAGTTGCTTCATTTCTGCACAGAAGAACAACAGCGAACCGTCCACATCGGCCATGCCCGGATAATCCCTGGCTTCTGCAGATGCGCAGAGGCTGTCGAACAAAGTGTCGTAGTCGCACTCGAGATAGAAGCGGTCGGATGGGCCATAGGTTTTATCTAGGAATGCGATTGTCTTGTCTATCCAAGGTCTGTCGCGGTCAGGCTGAAAGGAGTTCTTTACAAAGTGCTTGTCATTGTCGGTAAAGTCAAATGATAGGGTAGGTAAAGGCAAGCCCTTTTCCGATACATGCGCGTTAGCAATCGATGTGACCGAGCAGGAATCCACGCCGCCGGAAAGCAGACTGCATACAGGTGGGCTCACGGGCGAGGAACTCTGCATTGTAACGGCGTCTTTTAACAAGAATGAGACATGCGCGATCGTATCCTCATAGCTGTCTGTGTGTACCTTGCTCTCGAGCCGCCAGTAGCGGTGCTGTGTGAGATCGCGTCCTTCTACGATACCGTAATGCGCGGGCAGGATTTCATGTATATGCTTAAATACTGTCTTTCCCGGTGTCTTTGCGGGGCCGATCGCGAATATCTCACATAGTCCGTTGTTGTCTACCTCGGGCTTTATATAAGGAAAGCGCAGGATCGTTTTTATGCGTGAGCCGTATACAAAGAAATCGTCTGATATAGAATAGAATAACGGTTTGGTACCGAGCCTGTCGCGGAACAGAAAGAGCTTATTCTCTGAAGGAAGATCGGATGATATGTTTATGACAAATGAAAAGCAGCCGTTAATTGTGTTAACAAAATGATGTATGTTTTCGTGCATGGGTGATGTGCGATTGTAATAATAAATAAACGATTGCAATAAGTTCTCGGCGCTGTTTAATTCAGAATTATATATCTCGCCATCGAGAGTGATAGAAAAATTAGATATAGTAAAATGTGAAATACCCTTATTGTTTTCGGACATGTTTTGTATAATATCCGCTCGTTTATTACCCTCCATACTGCCTGTAAAATCAACAAATCCAGCCATTCCGCTCATAAAAAGCCTCCCGGATAATATAATCATTGCATTGACTATATTATTCGAGAGGCTTGGGTGATGTGTTAAGCATAGTTAACTCAGGAATATCAAAACCATTTGCGCTTTTTAAATATTATAATGCAAACAAGCACGACAATAACGCTGAGGCCAATAATCACAGGATAGGTATAACGGGCCTGAGTTTCAGGCATGGCTAAGTTCATACCATACCAGCTCGTGATCAGTGTCAGCGGCATGAATATCGATGTGAGTACCGTAAAAACCTTCATTATACCGTTGAGCTTCAGATCTGTCTCTGCTTGAAAGGCTTCTCTGATCTGCGCCATGTAGTCACGCAGGTTTAATACGCTTTTCAGCAGACGTTCAACCTTGTTTTGGTAGTTGTTTATATATTTGTCCATGCTTGTCCCGATCAATTCGTTTTCGTCCTCGACCAGGTTGTCTGCGATATCTGAAAGCCTCTCGTAATACTGCTTCAAATACGCGAGCTTCCTGCGGTAAAACGACATCTGTTCCCTGCATTCGTCATCGTCTCCGCCCTCCATCACCGCGTCGTTTAGGTCATCGATCTCGGATTCGAAGCGCTGCAGGAAGCGGTTGTCGTCCTTTATCGAGGCTTCAAGTATCCAATACAGTATCCGATCGAGGTTTTGCTCGTTGGTTTCCTGCGCACGCTGCAGATTTTTTACTACGTATTCGGGAGCTGTGTCGCATATGCACAGCAATGTATGTGGGCAGAAATAGAACAGTGTCCGCGTAAATAGAAAATCCTCAACCTTTAAATCCAACTCCGGTATTGTCATCACAAACACGTCAAAACCCTCATTGCTGCGATGCTCCGCATCCTCGCCGGTCTCCCACATCAAGAAAACGTTATCCGGTATGTTTAATGCCTCTGCGCAGCCCTTTAGCACATTTATATCCATCAACCCGAAATATTTGTTATACCCTTTTAAATCCTCGATATTCGCATTTGCAATTTGCCCGTCTTTAATCCCATACAGCATTAGATCACCCATATCCGTTCATTTTTTCGCCATTATAACATTGTTATTTAATTCGTCAATTTTTTATAGTATAATTGTTCCAAACGATTCACAGGAGGGCGCTTATGAAGGATAAGCTTGACTTGAGGCAGACATTTTTGATCGGCTTAGGATTTTTCGCAGTATCACTGTCGTGGGGCGTGTACAATGTATATACCCCTATATTGTTGTCCCAGTATCTAACGACTACACTATTGATCGGTGTCGTAATGACGATCGACAATATCTTCGGTGTGATTTTCCAACCGCTATTCGGCAGATTATCGGACAAGACCAATACCCGTTGGGGTAAACGAATGCCGTATATTATTATCGGCGCGCCGATAGCTGCATTGTTATTTGTAACGATCCCGTTCACACGATCACTATTCAGCTTGATGGCTGTGGTAATACTATTTAACTTTGTAATGTCGGCCTGGCGATCTCCGGTTGTTTCTCTGATGCCGGATCTGACACCTCAAAAGCTACAAAGCCAAGGTAATGGTATCATAAATCTTTGGGGTGGCATTGGCAGTATATTCGCGTTTTTGTTCGGCGGTATATTGTTTAACGCGGGCGGTATGCCGCTGCCTTTTGTCTCGGCGGCTGTCGTTATGTTTATTGCAGTTGTCGTACTGTTCTTTACAGTTAAGGAAAACAAGGCGATAGCGGCAAGGCGGGAAGCAACAAAGGACACAACCAAGGAAGCACCCTCTAAACCGCTTAACGCTAAAGAAAAGCGTAGCCTGATATTTATCCTGCTGGCGATATTCTTCTGGTTCTGCGGATACAACGCTATAGAGACGTATTTCTCGCTGTTTGTCGTAAACACATATCCGGATATGACTGCGGGAAACGCGGGTATGCTACTCGCGTATTATTCGCTAGCGTTCTTGGTAATGGCTATACCCTCGGGATACATCGCCGCTCGGATAGGTCGCAAGCGCTGTATCATCATCGGTATAATCGTTATGGCAACAATATTTGGAATGATGTACTTTGTACGCAGTATTTCTATTTCTACTGTGTTCTTGATCATCAGTGGTTTGGCATGGGCGTTTATAAATATCAACTCCCTGCCGATGGTTACAAAGATGGCGGGTCCCGGTAGGATAGGTTCATTCATCGGATACTACTATGCATTTTCACAGTCAGCTTCCATCGTAAGCCCAATCTTATTCGGCTTCATCCGTGACCTGACGGGCAATTATTCCATGGTGTTTGTCTATGCGGCTGTCGCATATTCACTCGCGCTCATCTGCATGCTCAATGTCAGGCACGGCGAAATCAACGATAATAACTCCGATGACGCGTCGGGTATTGAGTTACTCGCTGATTTAGATTGATGGATATTAATAAATGAAACTATATGCTTTGGATGTAGCTCCACTGTTGGATGACGGATTGCTTTCGAAATTACTCGAGTCTGCGAGCCCGCAGCGCAGGCAGAAAATCCTTGCGCTTAAGTCTTCAAAGGATAGGGCGCTGTCATTGGGTGCGGAGCTGTTGATGCTTTACGCGCTCGATAATGAAGGGGTAATCTTCCCTGTGTCGATCGAATACGGGCAATACGGTAAGCCGTATATCGCAAATTTCAATATTCACTTTAATCTGTCGCATTCAGGAACATACGCGGTCTGTGCGATCGGAGACACTGAGGTCGGAGTTGACATTGAAATGATAAAAACACCGTCTGTAGCGGTCGCCAGACGGTGTTTTTCTTATAATGAGCTGAGTCGTGTGATGAACGAAACGGGTCAACCGGACCCTGACGAATTCTATCGACACTGGACGATTAAAGAAAGCTATATAAAGGCTACCGGGATCGGTTTGCGTATAAAGCTATCCGAATGTGAAATAGATTGGTCCGAGCCTGTAACGATAGGGCAAGGTGATGACCGAAGATATTATTGCAGGGTATACGAATGCATAGATGGTTACAAGATTGCCATATGCAGTGAAAGTCCATATTTACCGGAGCAGGTTATACCCTACGATTTAAACAGTATTAAAGTACCTCTTTGAGTGCTTTGATAAAGCCGTGCATCTGTTCGGCTGTGCCCAAGGTCACACGCAGATAGGTATCCATACCGAACGCCGCTCCGGGGCGCACGATATATCCCTTTTTCATCAGATCACTAAAGACCTGACGGCTGTCGGCCTTTACATCGACCATTATGAAGTTCGCCTGCGTTGGTATAAACTTCAGGCCCATCTCGTCAAATGATTTAATCATGTAATTCAACACGTCGGTGTTTTTCTCGGCACTCATTTTTACAAATTCAGTGTCGTTATATGCAGCGACAGCGGCAGCCTGAGCCTGCACCGTTACATTAAACGGAGGGCGAATCTTTTCAAACAGCTTAATAACCTCAGCATCGGCTACACCATAGCCCACGCGTAAGGACGCCAGCCCATATACCTTTGAAAAGGTCTTAAGGAGCATGGCGTTTTTATATTGTCTTAGTGTTTCTAATGTATTCGGATAATTGGGATCGGTAACATATTCAGCATAGGCCTCATCGAAGATGACAAGTACATTCGACGGTACCTTTTCCATGAAACGCTCCTGCTCGGCCTCTGTGATCATCGTGCCGGTCGGATTGTTCGGGTTTGCTATGAAGACAAGCTTCGTCTTGGGAGTTATCTTTTCGAGCAGTGCATCGAGGTCAAAGGTATGATGCTTCATCGGAGCGTACACCATCACGCCGCCCATGGAGAGCACCGAAGCCACATACTGCGAAAACGTCGTCTCTGCGGTCACGCATTCGTCACCCTGATTTATAAAAACCTTGCCGATCATCGCGATGACCTCGTCAGTGCCGCAGCCGAAAACGAGTTGATCGGGATTTACATGCAAGCGAGCTGCCACAAGTTCGCGTAATTCGGTTACATTGCCGTCCGGATACAATTGCGGATTATCCATGGATTCGACAACGGCTTGTTTGGCCTTGGGTGAGCATCCGTATGGGTTTTCGTTTGATGCGATCTTTATAACCTCTGATAAACCGAGTTCGCGTTTTACATCTTCAATAGGCTTGCCCGGTATATACGGCATCATCGGGTCGATGCAGGTACGGTGGTGCATATGTATCACTCCTCAGTATGAATAAAGGCGAGCAA
>CAYURR010000123.1:0-9295 GCA_964446745.1 uncultured Defluviitaleaceae bacterium
GCAGGTCGTCATGTATCAGTGAATAGGTGTGTATCATCTCTATTGCACATGCGAACGGCATGGCAATACTTTCATCCCCGCCGAGGTCCGCGCACGCCGCCAACAGCAGCAACGGACGCAAGCGCTTCGAGGAACCCTCGAGCGCCGAATAACGCATGGCTCTCCATATTACATCCGAGGGCATCGGTTGCGAGGGCATCAGTTCATATGCCGGTGTCAAATATGCCTCGAGCGCGCGTTCGATATTGTGCTTTTCATTTTGATGTAAATTTTGTTGTGTCACCTATTCAGCGTCCTTCCAAGTGACAGCTTCGAGTAAACCGTCAGCCGTCTTTTGCAGTTTTAAGACCTCGGCTTCGACGGACGCGATGTGCTTTTCGCAGGACAACGCGAGGTCAATGCCCTCTTTATACAAAGAAACGGCCTCATCAAGACCGATCTCCCCGCCGTCCAGCATCTCCGCGATATCCTCGAGACGCTTCACGGCCTCCTCAAACCTGAGCCGTTTTTTCATTGGTTTATTTTTCCAACCTTTACCTCATCTATAGTCGCCGATGCCGTACCGTCATGCATTGTGATCGTGATGTTTTGATCTGCGTGTAATCCGTTCGCACTCAATATCGGCTTACCGTCCTCACCCAGAAGCGCATATCCTTTACTAAGTATATGCAGCGGTGACACCTTCGATAATAACTCCGTTCGCAAAGCCAAAATCTTCCTGCATTCTTTTATGCGTCTATCTATCTCGCCGCTCATGCGCTCGAGGTTGTCATTTATATATGCGCGTTCCTCAGCCAAGCGACCTGAGATGCCGCGGTTTAATGCCGATATCGTACGCAATACGAACTGCCTGATGTCAATATATAGCGGTATCGCGATCTCCGCCGCCGCGGAAGGTGTAGACACGCGCAGATCCGCCACAAAATCCGCTATCGTATAATCCGTCTCGTGACCGACCGCCGAGATCACGGGTATCTCGGACGCGTAAATCGCACGCGCAACAATCTCGGTATTAAACGCCCATAGATCCTCAATGGAACCGCCGCCGCGTCCAACGATTACAAGATCAACGTTACCGCCAGACTTTGACCATACGTTTATATCCTTTAATGCCTGCGCTATCTCGTCGGGCGCTGTTTGACCCTGTACGGAGACCGGCGTAACCAACAACTGAACGGTTGGGTTCCTACGCTTGGCTATGCGCATGATGTCTCGTAACGCCGCTCCGTCTCCCGAGGTCACCACTGCGATACGTTTCGGATACGGTGGTACGGACTTCTTGTGCTCCGGCGCAAACAATCCCTCGTCCGAAAGGCGTTTCTTGAGCTGCTCGAACGCCTTTGCAAGCGAACCGACCCCAAGCGGCTCTATGTATTCGCAGTAGAGCTGTACCTGCCCGGTCTTTTCGTAGACTGAGACATAACCACTCACGAGCACATCCATTCCGTTTTCGGGTTCAAAGGTCGACATCTGCGCGTACGACTTAAACATCACGCAGGGTAGCGTCGCGTTTTCGTCCTTCAACGAAAAATACATATGCCCCGAGCTGTGCGGCTTGAAATTCGCTATCTCACCGGACACGAATACACTCGAGAGCACCGCATCCATCGAAAACATATCCTTCAAATATGCATTTAGCGCGGTGACCGAAAACGCGTGAGGCTTTTTCATGCGTCTTTATCGACCTGAGCCACTTTGTCAGTAGCTTTGTCAGCTGTTTTACTCGCTTTGCCCAAGAGGCCGTTTATAAACTTAGGTGAGCTGTCGTCACCGTATTCCTTTGCGAGCTCGACAGCTTCGTTTATAGACACCGACAGCGGCAGATTATCGTATTCGCTTTCATACAGCGACAGACGGAGTATGGCCAGATCGACCTTATTGATACGGCCGATCTCCCAATCCGTCAACAATCCCTCTATACGTGTATCGAGGTTTTCCATTTTACTTACGCAACCGTTATATACCCTCGACAGATATGACCGTGTCTCATTATTTAGCTCCGGTAATTCCTCGGTGACATACCGTTCAAATATCTCCTCG
The DNA here is from genome assembly GCA_964446745.1 of uncultured Defluviitaleaceae bacterium. Lineage (GTDB taxonomy): Bacteria > Bacillota > Clostridia > Lachnospirales > WQUN01 > CAYURR01. The sequence continues at coordinate 2,041 of CAYURR010000123.1, forward strand.
ATATCTGCAATCGGATGAAACGGTATCGAATATACCAGCGAAAATGCGTGCTTCCTTGCTGTCCTGCGGTTCATGATTATTTCTTCTCCTGTATGACGCCCGTCACATTCACGTTGGCTTCTGTGACCGTGAGCCCTGTCATGGTCTCAACGGCGTTCTTTATCTTGCTCTGAACCTCTGCAGCGACGTCCTGAATCTTCGATCCGAGGCTTACCAATATCGATATGGTCACCTTGACATTATTGCCCTCTACCTCGACCGTAATGCCCTTGTTCGGGCTCTTTCTGCCCAGCATTTCCGCTATATCACCGGTCAGGTTACCGCTAAGGCCCACTACGGCCTTGACCTCCTGAGCCGCCGTACGCGCTATGATCGCTATCGCCTCGTCTGTTATCTGCACCTGGCCCTTATTATCGTTCTGAATCTTCAGTGACGTCATCTCACGAACCATTCCCTTCATCGTTCATACTGTGCAGAAGTATACCACATTTTCAAGGTTTCGCAAGTTTACAGGGTAATCTTTTCCTTGTTTCCCATATACATCCGAAGCGGTGCGGGGATATTTACAGAGCCGTCCGCGTTCAGATTATTCTCAAGGAATGCTATGAGCATACGCGGCGGCGCGACGACCGTGTTGTTCAGTGTATGCGCGAAATAATTGCCCGTTTCCTTACCCTTTATGCGTATACCGAGGCGTCTTGCCTGTGCATCGCCTAGATTTGAGCAGCTGCCGACCTCGAAGTATTTCTTCTGTCTCGGAGACCACGCCTCTACGTCTATGCTCTTGACCTTCAGATCCGCCAGATCACCGGAGCAGCACTCGAGTGTGCGCACGGGTATATCTAGCGTACGGAAGAAGTCTACTGTGTGCTGCCAGAGCTTTTCAAACCATGCGGGGCTGTCCTCGGGCTTACATACAACGACCATTTCCTGTTTCTCAAATTGATGAATACGATATACGCCGCGCTCCTCGATGCCATGCGCCCCTACCTCTTTACGGAAGCACGGTGAATAGCTTGTAAGTGCCTGTGGCAGATCCTCTTCGTTTACAATGCTGTCTATAAACTTACCAATCATGGAGTGTTCGCTCGTGCCGATCAGGTACAGGTCCTCGCCCTCTATCTTGTACATCATATTTTCCATTTCGGTAAAACTCATTACGCCCGTTACGACATTGCTTCTGATCATGTACGGCGGTATATAGTAGGTAAAACCGCGATCGATCATGAAATCCCTCGCGTATGAAAGTATCGCGGAATGCAACCTCGCGATATCGCCGCGCAGGAAATAGAAGCCGTTGCCGCTCGTGCGTCTCGCGCTGTCGAGGTCTATTCCGTTCAACTTTTCCATGATATCCACGTGGTACGGCACCTCGAACTCAGGTACAAACGGATCACCGTAACGACCGACCTCAACGTTTTCGCTGTCGTCCTTACCTATCGGTACGGTATCGTCTATGATATTCGGGATCACCATCATGATCTGCTTGATCTGGTCTGTGATCTCCTCTTCGGATTTCTCAAGCTCTGCAAGCTCGGCAGACATCGCATTGACCTTGGCTTTTGCCTCCTCGGCGAGATCCTTTTGACCCTTGGCCATATAGCCGCCTATCTCTTTGCTTATTGTGTTCCTCTGGCTGCGCAGATAATCTCCGCGTGATTTGGCCTCGCGGAATTTCTCGTCTAACGCGATGACCTCGTCTACCATTGACAGCTTTTGATCCTGAAATTTCTTCTTGATGTTTTCCTTTACGATCTCGGGATTGGCCCTCAAAAATTTAATGTCCAACATTCTTCATTCGCTCCTGTTCTATATATTGCTTAATAATAAGCTTAGCGCCTCAATCTTTTCTATTACTATATCCAGATCCATAGTCTCTATAAGAGAGCAGATCTCCGTAACCAAGACATCATAATCCTCCCCGAAGCTAAGGCCTTTCAAACGCTCCGCGAATTTGTCGGCCTCTGAGCTGTGACCCTTTTTACATGCGTCTGTCAAGCCTGGCAATATCTCAGACAATAACGTCGGATCGGCCTCCTCTTTTTCGGCATCAGGTACTATGCACACAATCGGCCTGAGCAAATCCGAAAAACCGGTCAGGTTACAGCAAAATTCCTCCGTATGCATCGCCACAAATTCCAGTCTGTCTGTTTTGGCTGCTATCTCAAGCTCCGCTGCAGCGTTTGCGAGCACCTCTGCGCCTATGCTGCGCAGACTACCCTTGATCCCGTGAATGTTGATCCCATAGTTTTTATAATCCTCTTCCGAATATTGCTCATACAGCGTCTCGGCGTATTTCATGCTCTCGGATACAAACCGCCCGAGTATGCGAATATATGCCCTCGGGCTCGCACCCGTGTTATCTATACCGCGTTCGACATTCAACCCATCTATACCTTTTAATGCCCTAAGTGTCGCTATGTCTTCCTCGTCCATTTCTGATAGGTCGGGCTCGATCTCCTTTGTACGATACTTACCGGGATCCAACCATTTGATCAATATATTGTTCAGTGCCGTGCGGTCTATTGGCTTTGTTAGGAAGTCATTCATACCCTTAGACATGAGCAGTTCCTTTGTACCGTGAACGGCATTTGCTGTCAGTGCAATGATCGGCACATATTTATATTCATCACCGAGTGCGCGAATGCGTTCGGTCGTTTCGATACCGTCCATATCCGGCATCATATGATCCATAAAGATTACATCATATTTCGTGTTATAGACCTTTTCTAATGCCTCCTGCCCGCTCTGGGCTGTGTCCGGTACAATCCTGTGTGTTGCAAGTATTGCCATCGCCACAGTCAGGTTTATCGAGTTGTCGTCTACGACGAGCACCTTTACATTATCCGCAACTATCGTATCGAGCTCGATCAGCTCCTCGACCTCGTCAGGATTTCCGAGAACAAGCGGAAGATATACCCTGAACGTCGATCCGACCCCATAGCTGCTTTCGACCGTTATGCGACCATTCATCATCTCACAGAGGCGTTTTGTAATCGCGAGCCCGAGGCCTGTACCGATGATACCCCTGTTCTTTTCCGTGTCTACCTGCTCAAACGAATCAAACAGCCTACCTATATCCTCGTCCTTGATACCCACGCCCGAGTCCGTAACCGAAAGGCACAGCTCCTTACCGTCCGTTCCTATCACAACACTCGCAGACAACTTAACAAATCCCTCTACTGTATATTTGACAGCGTTATTGAGGATGTTTGTGATGATCTGTCGAACACGTATCTCGTCACCGTAGAGTATTGATGGAATGTCGTCGCTGATATCACTTTCAAAGAACAGCTCCTTCGACCGCGCCGCAAAATAGGTCATCGAGCAGACATTATCGAGTAGCGTCTTGATGTTATAGCTTACATTTAATATTTCAAACTTACCGCTTTCGATCTTTGAAAAATCCAATATGTCATTGATGATATACAACAGCGAATGCGAGACTGCCTTGATATCATTGAAATAACTCTTTTGGGCTTCATCTAGATTATCGGTGCGCATGATATCCGATAGCCCGATGATCGCATTCATAGGGGTGCGAATCTCGTGGCTCATCAGCGCTAAAAATTCGCTCTTTGCAGCCGTAGCCGCCTCGGCCTTACGCTTCATCTCGTAAGCTTCAGCGGTACGCTCCAGAACCAGCGTCTCCAGATTTTCTGTAAAATCCCTGAGGTCACGCTCCATTACCGAATAATAATCGAGGAACACATTTATCTGGACAAAGCAATACACAACGACGAAAACCGGGAACATATCGAGGCTGTCCCAAGCCGAAAGTCCGATCTTATTTGACAGCACACCGATTACCAGAGTAAGCAGGCTTACAAACTCAAGCACAGATTCCATTTTGCGCTTCTTTATAAAAGCCTTTACGATAAACACGAGGCTCGTGAGGAAGAACGAGAGTGCGATGCCGTGAAGCACATTCATATATTTGCTGATGGTATATGTCGGCAGGATATAGATGGCCAAAACTGTCGCGATAGCGAATGCAGGAGCAATCTTGCGCTGCCATCCCGGCTTTAAATATCGCACAAGCGTGAAATTGTTTGCAAAATAGCCCGCGATAATGAGTGCCGCATACTCGGCTCTATAGATGTATTTCCAGTCCACAAACGGTACCGCGTTATAGGCAATGCTCTCACCGAGTGACGCGAGTGTTATATAAGCGCACATTATCACCACAATCGAGAAGTCCAGATAGTTGCTGCGCCCCTCCGTCTGCAGATAGACCACAAAGAAGTAGGAGAACAATAACACGAGCCCACCCGAGAACAAGCCATTCGCAAATAATAGGAACGAGCGCAGCACCCTTATATTATCCAGCGTACCTATGAGCATCGGCTGTGTAAAACCGCCGCTTATGTGATCATAGTTTTGTATCTGGACGACGATATCAATGGGCACGGTGTTTTCATGCGTAGGCTCTGCCCAATCACTCACGAGTGGACGCTGATATCCAACCGTCGGTAAAAAACTCACATAATGCTCGTCGAGGTCTTTCGAAACCCTGCCAGCGTGGGTGGTTTCTATGCCGTTTATGTATATCCTGTACGCGCTGTATTGATAGCGCGAATATATGCCTACATCCGTAAACTCCGATGGCAAATCCAGTCTCAATCGATATGTCGCGTAACCTTGGGATTTAGGAAACAACTCCGGATCATCTTTCCAGTAATGCGGAAAGGTCACATGTGAAGCCTCGCTCTGCGCGGACGCAATACCTTGCCTAAAATCCTCTGGGCTGTACAACCTGTTAGGATAAAATTCCCATTCGCCATTCAGCAGATACAGCTTGTTCACTGACGGTGTCCCGCTATATCCATTCTGAGCGCTTACAGGCATGATCTTCGGTATTCTGAAAATAACCCCATACGGCAATATAAACAAAATAAAAAGGATTGAAATAATCACAACTCCAATCCTTAGCTTTGCTTGAGCGTCATATTTTTTCATCATACCTGACCCTCTATATAGAAATCCATAAGACTTGGCATAGACGCTGCCTGTTGCTTGAGCATATTTTTTTCGTGGTTTTCAAAAGCGTCTTTCACCTTTTGGAGAAGGGATTTTCGATCAAATGGTTTTGCAATGTAGTCGGTCACGTTGTACTGCAGCGAGCGTTCGATTGTGGATGTACGACAATTGGACGAGATAATCATGATAGGCGTCTGCGCATACATGGGCAGCTTCCTGACCATAGCGATCAGGTCAAAGCCATTTATGTCAGGCATCTCGATATCAATCAAGAACAGGTCTACAGACACATTTTTGAGAATTTCAAGCGCCGTACGCCCACTCTTTGCGGTATACAGGTTATATTGAGTCCCAAGTACTTCCTTTAGGCTCGCTAAGTTTAAATAAAAATCATCTACGGCCAGTATCGATTTTATCTGCGACATATAAACCTCCACAACATACGCCTATGAACCATTCTATGAGGTTTTTCCATTAATGTCAATATTTTAAGCCATGAATTCAGCGTGCCAAAGCAGGAACATGTAGATCGCCCATATCTTGCGACTTTCATCGCGCTTTCCGTTCTTATGCGCATCCAAAAGCGCCACGAGCTTATCTGTATTAAAATACTTTTTAGCCGCGTCCGATCGAAAGGCTTCCTTTACCCTACTATAATATTTATCTTCTCTTAGCCATATGCGCGTTGGCACCGGGAAGCCGAGCTTCTTTTTAGATGCGACCACCTCCGGCAGATGGTTCTTTGCGGCCATGCGAAATGCGTATTTCGTCGCGGTCTTGTTGACCCTGTACGCAGTCGGTATGCGCGAGGCGACCTTAAACACTTCCTTGTCCAGAAACGGTACCCTGACCTCAAGTGAATGCGCCATGCTCATCTTATCGGCCTTTAGCAATATGTCTCCGACGAGCCACAGGTGTATGTCCAGATACTGCATCTTCGTGATATCGTCCGCGTCCTTTACTTTATTGTATATGGGCCTCGTGATATCCTCCGGCGAAATATTAGACTTGAACTTTAATATCTCGTCGCGTTCGGCTTTGTCACAGAGCTTTGCGTTACCGATAAATCGCTCCTCTATGGTCTTGCTACCGCGGACAAAAAAGCCCCTACCCTTTAAGCCCTGCGGCAGCAACGATGCGAGCTTTCCGAGCATACGTCTAAGGGGTAACGGCAGTGACGTGAGTATCTTCAAATCCAGCGGCTCGCGATAGATGTTATAGCCGCCAAAGAACTCGTCCGCACCTTCACCTGACAGCGCGACCTTTACATGCTTTGACGCTACCATACTCACAAAATATAATGCAATCGCGGACGGATCCGCGAGTGGTTCGTCCATGTGGTACATGACCTTTGACAGATGTTCCCAGTATTCGTCGGTCGATATGGTCTTTGAATAATTTTCTATGCCTATCTGCTTGGATAGGTCCTTGGCATACTCGATCTCGTTGTAGTTGTCGTAATCAAAACCGACCGTGAAGGTCTTGTCCCCTTTGAACGTAGCTGCGACAAAGCTCGAGTCCACACCGCTTGACAGGAACGAACCGACCTCGACATCGCTGATCTGCTTGTGTCTGGCTACGGATTCCTTTAATGTATGATCTATCGCAGTGATAGCCTGCTCGAGCGTCATGTCCTTGGGTTTAAAGTCAGCTTGGAAATAGCGCTGTATGTCTACCTGCCCGTTTTTATAGACCATAAAATGTGCGGGCGGCAGCTTAAACACACCCTTAAAGAAGGTCTCAGGCAACACGGAATATTGATATGTCAGGTAGCACGCAAGTGCGTCCTCATTGAGCGTGGGCTTAAAGCCCGGATACGCCAAAAACGCCTTGATCTCGGAACCGAAGACTATGTTTCCATCTATCTGCGTATAATAAAACGGCTTGATACCGAAGAAATCGCGCGCGCAAAACAACGTATCGTTTTTGATATCATACAACGCAAACGAGAACATACCGCGCAGATGCGATAGCATGTCCGTACCGTATTCCTCATAGAGGTGCACGAGCGTCTCTGTATCCGCATGGGTATAAAAGACATGTCCCTTTTTTATGAGCATGTCCTTGAGCTCTTTATAGTTGTATATCTCGCCATTGAACACGATCACGAGCGAACGGTCCTCGTTAAAGATCGGCTGACCGCCGTCCTCGATGCCGATGATCGACAATCGCCGAAAGCCAAGGGTTATCCTATCGCCCAGATACGTATCGAAGGAATCGGGGCCTCTATGGGCTATCCTGTCTGCCATTGCCGTTATGATATTTTTTGTATTTT
>CAYURR010000124.1:0-9289 GCA_964446745.1 uncultured Defluviitaleaceae bacterium
GGCGCTCGTAAGCGCGATCAGTTGATCTGAGCCATATACCTCCACTCGGGCCCAGCCCTTGGACACCTCGGTATTAATAACACAACGGCAATGTATATCGTCCGGCTCAATCGATTGATCGGCGATGATGTTGCCGTTATTTATTATCCTTATTGATGTAGGCTTTATATCGAAATGGGCCCATTGCTCGTATCTGGCTCCTTTGTGCAGTGTGATTGCAAAGGCGGCTGATCCGGCGGGTATATCGTCGCCGATACCGAAGTCAATGCCATACGATGTTACGCAGAGCTCCAGACATGGCCCGGCGGTTAAATATGTGCGTCCACGGCGTATCGCATGCGCAACAGCATCGCCGAGGCTTGTATCGCAGAGGTTATGCGAGAGAGCTTCGCCGCCTGCCAATCCTATATACGTCACGACGTTTAATAGTTTCCCATTGTCGGGGCCGTGCCAATCCTTGCCCGAGACGGCTGTGATGCGGTAGCCCTCGTTCAGTAGCTGCGTCCACCACTCGGTGGCGAGGCGAGTGATCATTGCACCGTCTTGAAACGGACGCGACCATACCTCCATGTAGTCGATGTTGTGCTTGTCGGCTATTTCAAAATCCCATCGACAGCCCGTACAGATCGGGTTGCCCAAGCAGAATGGGTGTGCGATCCCAACGACCGCGCCCGTTCTTTTTAATGCGCGCATATGCTCATCGATTGGTACACGACCACCGGAGGCTTCGCGCCAGTCTACAAAGCCCGAGGTATTCAGCGCGAGCATATGGCCGTAAAAGGTCGTCCACTCGATGCCGCGCACTACGGGCAGCGTCTCGGCAGCCAATGTTTTCGTAAGCTCGCGGTGTCCGGAAAAGCTGTTGTGATCGGTCAGTGCGATACCGAATAACCCGGCATCCCTTGCGGCTTCGCATAGCTCACGCACGGTAAAACGTCCGTCGCTGTGGATCGTGTGTGTGTGCAATTCAAACGGTTTGTAGATGGTCTTGGCAGGCTTGCGAGCCTCCACGCGTAATTTGAAAGCCGCGTCTTGGCTCACGTTATGCAGGCTCAGCACGACGCGGTAACGCCCCTTGACTGCGCAATGCGTCTCAAACCCGGGAGAAGCAAAATCTGAAGATATAATATGATGCAAAACGGGATCGTGACGATGCGCGCATCCGAGGTAGTGATAGGCCGCCGATTCATCGGGCTTATAATCAAATGAAATCGTGATATGGTTCTTTACAGGCACAAAGTTATGCCAATCGTAGTCACCGCGTTTGTCCGTAGGTATAAAGCGATCCAACGCATCGTTGATCATGTCTTTGCAGATCGACTCGTCCGTGACATCCTTTGGCGAGTATTCGGTATATATATGTAGCTCCTCGAAATCCCAGTCCAGATCGAATTCTATGGGTAGGTGGGTCTTTGCATCGGCGGGCTTGAACGTGAACTCGCGATTGACGAGTAATAAACCGTCCTCGACCTTGTCAAACCCACCCAAACGCTTGACCGCGTTTATGCAAGCGGGCTTATCGTTTATGAGTCTGCGTAGCTCGGCTAAGCCGCGTGCGTTCGCCCCGGTGTTCAACCAGAGCTTCAGATATCCGTTGTCCCCGTATTTGTCACACAAATGATCATAAATACGCTCGTACTGCGTATCCAGATCATAGTCAGGGTAATTGCTGAGCCCGTATTGTGCGCAGCGGTAGATAATGATCTCAGGCCTAATGTCTCTGTCAGCCTCGGCTATGATGCACCCATATATGGAGCGGGGCTTCGTGTCGTGTGAGGCGCGATGATCCTCGACGGCCTGCTTCATGATCTTGACTTGCTCGTCCGTAAACCATTTGAGCAAGGTAGTGTCGGCTTCGAGTATCGCGCCGGAGGTCAGATGATGATTTTTACGGTCCATACAAAGACCCGTATCGTGGTATGCAGCTATTACATATACCATGTGTTCGTCTACATCATATTCCTTGGCGATCTCGAGGCTGTTTCGTAAAACGGTCTGCACATGCTCAGGGCCGTGTGCAGTATCGAAACCCTCGTATCGAGGCAGGATATGCGTGTTTATGTAGTCCTCTAATGCGTTATTCCTCAATGCGTGACCTCCGATCGGGTATACAAGGCCTTTACGTTACGTTTATATGCAGGATCGTCTGATATAACGGTGAGATTTGGGATTTCGCTGAGTATGCCGATCAACGGTAGCCCCTCAAGCTCGCTACCCTTAAGGGTCTCTGCGATCTGTCCGGCGATACCATCGGCAAAGATCACATCGATGTCCCTGCCGAAATAGTTTTGGATCTGCGCATTCACAGGATCGGTAATGCCCTTTGTGTCATGCAGATCTGCGATGGCCTTTTGCGCGCTAACAAGGTGGTGTTGGCGTGTCTTGATATCATTTGCAGAAACCGCGCTACGAATGTGCTCCTTTATGCGCTCGTCCGTCTGCAGACGTGTGAACGCCGTGCCAAACCATTTGCTGTATGGCGCATAGCGTTCTTCATATAGAAACAACAGACGCATCAATCGCTCGGCTATGCGCGCGCAGATGATCGCTGAGCCCAGCTCGTCACCGCAGTCCGAAGTACGTTTCACAAAGGCTTGCTCCTCTGCGATCAAGGACCAGTTAGAAGCCAAAAGATAACGCTTTACAGCATCCGGATAAAAACGCAGGGGGCTTATAATCTGTGCAAGCCCAAGATCATCGGTAAAGAACCGCCCCGATATCAGCGCGAGCAGTCTGTGCTCGGAAAATGTGAGCCAGTCGATGTAGCTTAGGCCGGTGAGATCGGATGTGCCGAGATAATCGGTTAGAAAATCCTCAAAACGATGTATGAAGATCAACGGTTCGACCGGGCCCTCCGATATCATCTGGGCATGGCGCACACCGCCGTCATTCGGATCGGGAGATGAGAAATTCACACTATAACCGAGGAAGGAGTAGGGTAGATGCTTTGAAAACATCAGCATCAGGTCATCCTTTATACTGTCGTCCTCGATGAACAGATAAAATCTAGGTCCCCACATGTGGTCGGAGGATGTAACATCGTCATAACCGAGCACATCTGAACCGTAACCGAGCAGCCCGGCGGAGTAGGTGAGTGTTGGGAAATGCTCCGCTAACAGCGGTTTACAGATTTCGTTGAAAAAGCGTTCGGATAGCTCGAAACCTTTAATGAATGCAGGCATAGGGACAGTCCTTTCAAGTTATAGAATTTTGCTCATCAATCCATCTATCTATGTCATCAATAATTAATGGACTACTCATTGTGTGAAGTGTTTCATAGCAGTCAATTACAAATTTATGCACTTGGGTTTTTTTAAACAAACGATGAACTTCATCACCTATTAATTCTTTGTTTCTTTTATATTCTTCTATACAATAAATCAAAAACTCATGCTCTTTATTCATTACTCACCTCAACTCCTTTATAGTGCTTTAACCCTCAACGGGAAAATAAAGCTCTCCATTCTGTTTTTCATACTCATACATTTCATACAAAGTCAATGGGCTAAAGTGCCATATCTTAGTTTTCTCATCTTCCAATACTCGGTAAACCTTCGAGTTATAAAATTCTTCGATCGCACTTAATTCATCAATATCGTGGTTTTTGATAATCAAGTCAATCACTTTTGGTATTATAAGACTTAATATAATCGGTAACTTATCTTTGTTTAAATCATCAGCATTTCTATTCATGTTACACGCCTCTCGATAGCTTATAAATTACAAAATATCAATTCTCTTAATAAAAGTTATATAATTCATGGCATTTTCACTCGTAAACGCTATTTGATCATATAAATGCTTTATCTTTAGATTCTCTAACGCCTGCGCTTTAGATAATTCACCCGAGAAGTATAGCGCGAGTGTTCTATACACATCATCATTTGCGACAGGTCCAACGACTATATCATATTGATGACCTGAATAACTTCCATTTCTATTGTCCGATACAAAATCCAACCAGTGCTCGCCAGGGTACTCAAACTTTAATATCGACAGTTCTTTGTTAGCTCTTTCTTCATCATATTTGTATACATTTATTATTTTCCCGCCCGACCTATGACGATTGTATACGCTTATGCAGAACCTCTCGGCTTGAATTAGATTTGTAGTTGTATAAAACCCGGCTCCAAAATCAAGATGACGATTTGGTTCTATCAATTTTGGTTCATTGACTACTACATTACTGCCATGATATAAAAGCATTTTCTCCTCCGAAAATGAACATTTTCTTACTTATCTAACAATTATATCATGGCCATCTTTTCCATGCAAAAAATCCCGAGAACAATTCTCGGGATTTTGTTTATGTGCACATCCTGCTTATTTCCTTCTTTAGCCTGCTGATGATCTTCTTCTCAAGCCGCGATATATAGCTCTGGGATATCCCGAGTGCGTCCGCTACCTCCTTCTGGGTCTTTTCCTCACCGCCCGTGTTCAATCCGAACCGCAGCTCTACAATGCGCTTCTCTCGCTTTGAAAGCTTTTGCAAGGCCTTTTCCAGTAGCTGCTTGTCGACCTCGTCCTCAATGTCCCGCGATATCACATCCACATCCGTACCCAAGATATCGGAGAGTAGCAGCTCATTTCCTTCCCAGTCCACGTTCAGCGGCTCGTCTATCGACACCTCGGTCTTTGTGCGTGTGTTGCGTCGCAGATACATCAATATCTCGTTCTCTATGCAACGCGACGCGTAGGTCGCGAGTTTGATCTTCTTATCCATACGGAATGTGTTTATCGCTTTTATCAGCCCTATCGTGCCTATCGATATCAAGTCCTCTACGTTTACACCCGTGTTTTCAAACTTGCGTGCGATGTATACGACCAATCGCAGATTGCGCTCGATCAGCACGGATTTGATGCCGATGTCATCGTTGCCGTCAAGACGCTGCAGCAGTGCGGCCTCTTCGTCCGGCTCGAGCGGAGCGGGTAATATCTCACTGCCGCCGATATAGTAGATCGTTTCTTCGTCCGTATGCTTATGTAATACCGACTCAAAAAGCCTTTGTATCCCGCGCAGCAATCCCTTTGTTCTGTCAAACAGCTCTTTGTAATATGGCATAACGCCACCTCCCATTCATGTTTCGGGGTTGATGAGCCCGGGGCTTATAAGCCCTTGGTAACAGCCATCCTTCGAAAGCTTAAAATTATAAATCCCTATCACCACGTTATCGCGGCTCAGGATCTCCTGCTGTGTATATATTTCCACCTTATCGGAACGGAAGCCCACGAGTATCCCGTGCTGCTTCCCGATACTCTCAAACGGTATCATACGTATCCTGCCCATAAACGCGCTGTCATGGATTTCTGCGAGTGTCCCCGGATCGCTTTGGGCGTTTCGCATAAACGCATCGCGCAGATCATCCGGCAAAAAGCCCTTGATGCTCTCGAGCTCCGCGATCACCACCGGTGCCTTGCTGAGCGGATCGGTTAAGGAGTGCCCCGTATCCACGAGAGCCTGAAGCTCCGCGTTCACCTCGTTTATGTATATCCTCACAGGCAGAAACACCTGCCGCTTTACCGATAATCTGTTAAAGAAGATTAGTATCAGCTTAATCAATATGTAAAAGCCCACGACGGAAAACAGCAAAAGCTTTACCGAGAATACGCCGCCAAAATCCGCATTTAAAATATTCATAAAACCCGTATTGTAATACAGGGTAAGCCCGAGACCGCCCAAGATGAACGACGAGACATATGACACGGCCAAGAGTTTTGCGTAATCCTTAATATTTTTGGGAAAGAACGCGATAAATATGCCCGTGACCAGCATCAGCACGGACAGTAAAAAATGGTAGGCCGGATGAAACCTGAACGCGAGGATTGCGATGCAATACATCATCGCCATTACCGCGCCGCCCATAAGCAGCCTCCAGCCGGAGGTTTTTTTGTGCAGTATCTTTCCGGCGGTCCAGAGGATCAGCGTGTCCATACCCATATTCACAGCAAAGACTATGTCCGCATATATTTCCATAACGAGGCCTCCTTTTTTAGTATACAAAAGCCGCTATGCAAAATATGTCATATAGAGTCCATGGGAAAAAAAGTCCAAGACTGATTCCGTTGCATATTTATGCGGATATGTTATAATGCTGGCATAAGCGTGACACGAAAAGACAGATATAGTAGGGGGGATACCGTGTTAAACAGCTTAATGGGCTACAATATCTACAACTTCTATTTAACGCGCAGTATCGTCAGGTCAGACGCACCGATTCGAACCATCAGAAAAAAGATATCCTCTGCTGTCGACAGCAATACCAAGACGAGTTTCTCTCACAATAAACGTGTGAGAAATGATATAATCACCTACGCCAACGACGTTTACGAAAATGTCACGACATTCAAAAACTCGGTAAGGGATTTACTTTCTGACGCGGACAATATGACCGACGAATACAAGCAAGGCGAGGCGGCTCCCGATTTAATGGAGCGCGATCTTATGCGATTCATCGAGCGGTTTAACGCTGTGCGGGATTATATCGTGGAAAACGGTAAAAGCCCGTCATTATCGGCATTCTCTGAGGGCCTGACCGAACGCATTGAGCAGGATTATCATATCTTAAAGAAGGTCGGCATTATTGCCGAGGAAAACGGTGTACTCACATTCCATCCGGAAGTGGCTATCGATCTATCGAACGGCTTTCTGTCTCATTTTGTAAACAACGAGACCGAGGCATTTAGGGATATGTACAATCAATCGATAGACCTGTTGCGTCTACCGATGGTCAATCATTTAAACTTTAACGACTACACATATAATTACAGCTATCGCTTCGGCAAGCTCGTAACAGACGGATACGCGCTGATCGAGTCGGGCATGATATTAGACAGCGCCGTATAAAAAGGAGCACTTTATGTTGAGTTCTATGTTTAACTACCTTTTCACAACCACCACTACCGACTAGGGCTTTCCCAGTTCGTTGATATGTTGCTAAAGCAGCCAACGACCAGGGTCAGTCCTATTGGTCGTGTGGTTGCAAGGATAAAAAGAAAACACCTTGCATCACTTAAATGTGTGCGAGGTGTTTTCTTTTTTTATAAATTTTTAGAGGAGGATTTTTATGAAAAACTACAAACAAGAGTTGTCCGAGAGGCTCTCGGAAGCCGTGCGTAACATCTACGGTGGTGTGGTGCTTATGCACTATGCGGAGACAGAGGATGGGTTCTGTTGCGACTATGCAATGCCGCCCATCAGCCCCGGAATTTTCGCCGATATAGCCCGCGGTGTCAATGCAGACGAGTTATCCTGCGCGTTTGAGCTGAGGGAGTTTTCGGGCGTATACGAGGATGGTGATGCATTGAAACAGGTGCTGCAGCGGATATATGTAACAGCTTTTCCCACGCGAGATGAGCTCGAAGCGTATAAGTCTCGTATCGCTGAGGCATCAAAGCGCGACCATCGGACATTGGGACGCGAGATGAAACTCTTTTCTGGCTCTAACGACATCGGACAGGGACTAAGCGTCTGGCATCCGAAGGGAGCCATGATGCGTTACATGCTCGAGAGCTTCGGGCAGGCCGCACACATCCTAAACGATTATCAATGGGTCTATTCACCGCACATCGGACGATCAGAACTCTGGAAAATCTCCGGGCATCTGGATTTTTACAAGGATTCCATGTACAGCCCCATCGACATCGACGGTGACGAATACTATTTGAAGCCGATGAACTGCCCGTTTCACATCAACATCTACAATAGCGAGATACACTCATATCGCGATCTGCCGATCAAATACGCCGAATACGGTACGGTCTATCGATACGAGCTGTCCGGCGCGTTGAACGGACTCACACGCGTACGCGGGTTTACTCAGGACGATGCGCATATCATCTGCACACCCGAACAGATCGAGCAGCAGGTATCCGAGGCGTTGAAGTTCTCATTGTATATACTGCGTTCGTTTGGCCTCAAAGACTTTGTGCCATATATCTCTACAAAACCCAGTAAGTCTATCGGTAGCAACGAGGAGTGGGAGATGGCGACAGAGGTATTGAAGCGAGCCGTTATATCCGCAGGGCTTGAATACAGTATCGATGAGGGCGGTGGTGTATTTTATGGCCCAAAGATAGACATCAAGCTCAAGGACTGCCTCGGTCGCGAATGGCAATGTAGCACGATCCAATTCGATTTCAATCTGCCGAACCGTTTTAATATGTTCTATGTAGGCAGCGACGGGCAAAGGCACACACCCTGCATGGTGCACCGCGCATTGTTCGGTAGCCTTGAGCGTTTTATTGCGTTATTGATCGAGCACTATAACGGGGACTTTCCATTGTGGTTCACTCCTGTGCAATTCGGTATCGTTCCGATAAAAGCATCACATAATGAATATGCCAAGGCGTTAAAGAACCGTTTATGTTCGCATGGACTGCGCTCCAGTGTAGAGGATAGCGACGAGAATATGCGAAACAAAATCCGTCGTTACGAGATGGAGAAGGTTCCGTATATCCTCGTGGTCGGTGACAAAGAAGTCGCATCCCAGACAGTATCGGTACGTAGCCGCGCCGAAGGGGATTTAGGAAGCATGAACATCTCCAGATTGCTTGAGTATCTGCAGCCACAGCTTGATCTGGGTAAGCCATGTCGGATCATCGACTAAAATTTTTACACAAACTCAGAGCCTAGATTGATCGGTGTTGTGGATTTCAAAATCGTATCTAAGTTTGCATTTATGATCTGAGGGTAGAGAGGGATGTCCTTCATGGATGGGATGTCTATCCATTCGGAACAATCCATATCGAGGTCTTTTTCTGCTATTGGGTGGAGAGGTTCATCTGTCGGATGACAGATAAAAACAAAATACACCTTATGTGCGTAGTTTGGATATCTTGACCGAAATGCCTCGTTTAGTGATATCTCCTCATATATCACCGCGAGCCGCTCGACTTCTATTGTGTAGCCGGTCTCCTCGAGGCACTCGCGCTTGACTGCTTGCTCGAGGGTCTCGTATTGGTTCTGGCCTCCACCGGGCAGATCGTAGTAGATATCCCCGTTCTGCAGACCGTAACACATATCCCCTAATGTGTTACGGTTTCTGTTTACCAATATCTTTCCATTTTCGACGATGATTGCCTTAGCCGCGTTTCGAATAGCCATGTTTTTCCTCCGATTTCAAATTATTTTGGTGTATGTCCGCACGCTTTTGTAGACTCTGGGTGCATCTCGAGCGCATAAAAAGCCTGTCTACGTCATATTTTGCGGGCTACAGGTATATTACCACAAATTAGTGCGAATAATTTTAAAAAAAGTGTTGACATGAACAGATCATAGTGGTATTATACT
>CAYURR010000125.1:0-9042 GCA_964446745.1 uncultured Defluviitaleaceae bacterium
CAGAGCCCAAGCCCTCGCTGGAGTTTTGCACGACTATCTTCATCAGGTAGATCTGTAGCGGCTGCAGCTCAGCCTTAGTGGTCATGATCATCGGTAGGAAATACATGTTCCAGAAGCCAACCGCCGCATAGAGGCCTACGACCGCTATGATCGGCTTTGAGAGCGGGGCGATAATTCTAAACAGGATATGTATGTCGTTTGCACCGTCGATCATAGCCGACTCATGCAGGCTGCCCGGGATCTCCGATAAGAAGGTACGGGTGATGATGACGTTCCATGTGCTTATGCCCATCGGCAGCAGCACGGACCAATATGTATTGTACAGCTTCAGGCTGTTGATGACGATGAACAGCGGGATGATACCACCGCTAAAGAACATTGTGATCAGGATAAATATATTAAAGAACTTCCTGCCCGAGAAATCGGGCCGTGAAAGCGGATATGCAAATAGAAGCGTTGTAAAGATATTTAACACAGTACCCGCAACGGTATAGAAAATCGTATTGCCATACGAGGTCCAGACCTGCTTATTTTCAAATACCATCTTATAAGCTCCTGTCGAAAATCCCTTTGGGATAACATAGACGCTCTGGCTTATAACATATGTAGGGTCACTGATGGAGTTCGATATTACATACAAAAATGGAAAGATGCAGATCAAAGTGGCAATGGTCACCACGATATAGGATATAGCAGTAAACGTCATTTCGCCAACTGTCAGTTTTACCTTCATACGACCACCCCCATTACCATAATGATGTCTCGGATATTTTGCGGCTGAACCAATTGACCAAGATCAAGATGGTACAGTTCGCTGCCGAGTTAAACAAGCCGACTGCCGCGCCGAAGCTGTATTGTGACTGCAACAGACCGACACGGTATGCATAGGTAGATATAACGTCTGCGGTAGAGTAGGTGGCCGGTGAGTACATCAGTATGATCTTTTCAAAGCCGACGGATAACAGACTGCCGCATTGGAGTATCAGCAGGATGATGATGGTGGATGAAATACATGGAAGCGTTATGTACATGATCTGTTTGAGCTTTCCGGCGCCGTCGATCTTAGCTGCTTCATACAGAGACGGGTCAATGGATGAAAACGCAGCGAGATAGATGATCGAGTTCCAGCCGAAATGCTGCCATATCTCGGAGCCTACATACATGGTGCGGAATAACTTCGGATCACTCAAGAAGTTCGGTGCCGAGCCAAAGGTATTTTTCAACAGTGTGGGTACAACACCGGTCGGTGAAAATACAGACACCATCATACCGACAACGACAACCACTGATATGAAATGAGGGAGGTAGCTCACTGTCTGGGTAATGCGTTTAAAGGGGCCGGCTTTCACCTCGTTCAGGAACAACGCGAAGAGTATCGGTATGGGAAACCCAAACAACAGGTTATACAGGCTGAGTAAGACTGTGTTGGTCAATAAGCGTGTAAAGAATATGGAGCTGAAGAACTGCTGGAAATATTTAAAGCCAACCCATGAGCTACCCATAATGCCCTTTGTGGGGATAAAGTCCTTGAACGCTATCAAGACACCGTACATGGGCATGTAGCAAAAGAAAACATAAATCAGGATACCGGGTACAAGCATCAGATACATCCATTTATCCTTGTTAAACTTGCGTAATAACGTTGCCAAAGCCGTCCCTCCTTGAAAATAAATACACGCAATGCCAAGTCATTTTATGAAAATAGCATTGGCATTGCGTGGAAGTCTATACTTGACTTATTTCATCGTGCGGTCCCATTGAGCCTGCTTGATCTCAAGAACCTTATCCAAACCCATGCTGTTCATTTCAGCGACAAATGTGTCAAACTCATCTATCGAGCGTGCGCCCATGATGAACTTATCTGTCATCTCTCTGCGATAGGTATTGATGTCTGTCAATACAACCGAGAGCTGCTCTTGCTCAGCCTTTGTTGCCAGCAACGCCGGGAACGGCTCTGCATAGTAAGGATGTATGCAGGTTTCTGCAGCCTTTGAGCCCCACTTCGGGTCAGCGTCAAGCTGTTGTATGTAGGAATATTCCTGCTGTACCCACGGAATAGTCGGCCATGCGCCCAATGTGCGCAGGAACGAGGAGGTACCGTCTACGTAGTTCTTAGCTTCGTCGGTATATTGAGGCTTGCCGTCAACCATTGAATAGGACTTGCCCTCTATACCATATGCAAGGAACATACGGCCTTCTTCTGTCCACATGTAGTCCATGATCTTGTAAGCAGCCTCGGGGTTTTTGCAATCCTTCGAGATACCTGCAAAGCCCATGTCTACCGTACCGTAACCCTCGATGGATTGATCACCCTTCGGGCCCTTAGGCGGGATAACCGGGATGAAGTATGCCTCGGGAGCTATGGATGCTCTCAATGTGGAGCCCCATGACATTCCAAGGTCAGCCCAGTTGTTAAGCGAACCTACAAGGTTCTTTGTAGCCTTTGCCTGTACGGTTTCCATGTTAGGATTGCCGTATTCGGGATCAAGCAATCTTTCCTTGTACATCATGTTTGCAAATGTCAGGAAATCCTTGAAACGCGGATCGGTGAACTGGTAGTAAACCTTGCCCGCGTCGTCTGTATAGAAGCCGCCCTGCCATTCACTGGCCCACAGGTGTAAGCCAAATGCCTCGGCAAAGAATAACGGGCTGCCACCCCAGGGGATCTCGTTTGCGGGATCGCCGTCCTTGTTTGCGTCGTTATCTCTGAATGCCTTTAATACATCTACCCATTCGTCTGTCGTAGTGGGGGCTGTCTTGCCGACATTGTTTAACCAGTCTTCACGGATAACAAAGTAGTTAGGCATCCATTTGGAGCTCTCAGCGATGATCGGTGCTATACCGTAGTAGTTGCCGTCGCCCGAGCGCATGATCTTTGATGCGAGCGGGAACTTTTCAAACTGCTCCTTTACGCCTGCGCCGTACTTAGCCATCAGATCGTTCATCGGGATCAACAGACCCTGCTGTCCATAGGATGTCGGATCGCCGCCCGGTACACGCAGTATGTCCGGCAAGTCTGAACCGGCAGCAAGACGTGTCTGCATGCTCGTTACGTATTGCGCATCAGGTAAAACCTCAAACTTGATCTTGATGTTCGTCTTTTGTCCGATGGTCTCCCATACCTCAAGGCCGTCGGTGTATGACGCGTTCGGGTACCAGTTTTCTACTGTGGCCCAGGTTACTTCCACGGGCTCGGGCATCAACGGCAGTTTGAACACATAGTTTGACGTAGATTCCTGTGCGTCGGCTGTGGTGTCCGCCGGAGCGCTCTCGGTTGTAGTTGTGTTTGCTTCTGTGCCTGTCGTGGTATTTGCAGTAGTGCCGGCATTGCCGGAGTTGCTGCTGCAACCGCTAAAGAGCCCGACAGTAATGATACCAGCCATGAATAACGATATTACCTTTGCTTTCATCTTATGACTGTCCTCCTTTAATGATGTCCGCAGGTTTACTTGACCTACGTAAGATTTGTTTAACATCCTGGTGAAAATGTATTATAATTTGTTATTAATAGCTTTCAAATTTGTTTTGTAAGCCATTTTTATACATCTATGCTACAGGATTGTAATAAATGATAAATACTTTTAGCGGCGGTGACTTATTATGGACAGCTTTAGACCAGACGACGAATTCGAGGACATAAATACTAAGGAAAGAAAGGTGATTCATCCGGTTTTCTTGGGAATAGACCATGCCTATCGTATAGGTAAGTGCAGCCTCTATAAAGCACAGAGACCGTTGATGCTGCATGTACACAAAGAATGTTTTGAGATATGTTTCCATTTCAGCGGCAGTCAAATCTATACTATAAACGGTGAGACCTTTCAGACAAAAGCGGGCGAGGTTTTTATAACACTGCCTGATGAGCTACATGGCACGGGCGTAAATGTGGAAGAAAAATCCGGCTTCTTCTATTTTATATTCCGAGGGCATCCGGATATGAAGGACTTTATGGGGCTTGGCGAGTCAGACAGCCAATATATAATGAAGACCCTATACTCAGTCGGTAATAGGGTCTGGAAGACGAATAAAAATATATATAAGATATTGGACAGCATTGTAACGATGTATTATAGTAACGAGCCGATGTCTCGTCCACGGATATACGCGTACATACTGGAGTTCTTTTATGTACTGCTGCAGGATATTTTGCTTCAAAACAGGATCTCCGAGTTTTGCCCTAAGGAGTTTAAGGAACTGAGGGCATATATCGATGCGAACCCGGCTGCCTGCAAAGGGGTCACTGAGCTAGCCAATCAACTTTCGATGTCACTGTCTCAGTTCAAAATAAACTTCAAGAAATACACCGGATATGCTCCGTGGGATTACATCATGCGCAAAAGGATAGACAGAGCCAAGGAATTGCTGACCATGAATGACCAGAGCATCACCGAGATCGCATTCGAGCTGGGCTTCTCATCCAGTCAACACTTCTCCGCGGCATTTAAAAAATACACGGGTTGCACCCCTTCGGGTTATAAAAGCGATTGCCATTAGCGTTAAAGCTTTCTGAACACATCGAGGCTGTGGTTGGTGAGCCCGACCATGTCCGAACGCTCACAGATCGTGTAGTGATACTTCAGATACAATTCAAACATGCGGTCGTCCATTGCATCAATATCGTCGCTCATATGGTTCGTGTACAGATCAGTCGCGACATAGTGCAGATGCTCGACGTTGAATCCGCTCATAAGCGCGTCGATGTCTTCCTTGCGGTGCAATTCAAATAAATCCGCGGCACCCGAGTACGCTTTAAAGGTCTCGGTGTCTACCATATGCTTTTCAATGAGCTCGAATATGTGGCCATCCTTGAAACCGTGGTTCAGTATGGATGCATCGGCAATACAATACGCGACAAACACAATGCCGCCCGGCTTTGTGACACGCAGCGCTTCCGACAGCGCTGCCTTTTTTTGTGCTTGTAATGCGGCGCGCTCTGCTTCGGGCGTGGTTAACGTACCCGTGCAGATGTGATACATGGGCCCGAGCAGCAGTGTGATGTCGTAGGTGTTGTCAGAAAAACCACTCAAGTCGCACGCATTGCCCTGAGTGATACGAACATCCTCGCCGGGCTCGGTGTCTGCCTTAAATAATTCGATGTTGCACTCTATGAGCTCTACCGCATCGACGCTGAAACCGCGCCTGGCGAGTGCATGGCTGTAGCGCCCCGGCCCCGCACCGATCTCGATAATACGCATGCCGGGCTTTAGATACCTGTCGATATACCGCATCGTAGTCAGGAATTCGACCGAACCATGCTTGGATCCGAGCCGGTTTTGTTCCTCGTGGCTGTTGTAGAATTCGTTTAAATATTCCATACCGCACCTCCTTTGATACTTGTTCTTTATATTATGCTGATCCAATACCGATGAACGACATTACTGCTTTCTTCTATATATTCATTTTCGAGGACACCGCCGTTTTTTAGAATAGTCTTTGTCGTTCCCACTCTGGTTGGTGATTTAGGCTGTAGTTATCTTATGCGATATCTGTCTGTTGGATAATAACACATCATGTTGAAATTAGAAATATTCTAAGAAAATGTATTGACATACAATACTATGTAATGCATAATACTTGCTGAGCGCACGAAGTGTGCACGCTCTGCTCACATTGATAGTTTTACGCAGGAGGTGAGGATGTGGATATTCAACTCAAAAAGGGGATATACGAGGTCTGTGTGTTGGCGGCGTTGTATCGAGAGGCTTCGTATGGATACAAGATCGTCGAGGATCTCAAAAACCTCGCAGATATATCGGAGTCGACCTTGTATCCGATATTGAAACGGCTTGAGAAGGCGGGTAGTCTGTACTCGTATTCGCAGGAATATAACGGGCGGTTACGGCGTTACTATTCGATCACGGACGAGGGTAGGCAACGTATAACGGATTTTCTGGAGCAATGGCGCACGATGGAAAGGCTATACGCGTTTATAAAACGCGTGGAAGAAAATTAAAGACGCATATGCGGATTCATAGGAGGATGGAGGGTATAAATGAATAAGCATGAATTTATGGGAAGACTGTGGCAAAAGACGGGTAATCTGCCCGCGGACGAACGCGAGGAGATCATCGGGTATTTTGATGAGATCATAGCGGACAAACTGGATCGGGGTATGACAGAGGAGTATATCATGAACGAGCTCGGCGAGCCGGAGCGCCTCGTGGACGAGATGCTTGCGAGCATGGAAACAGACAGGCGAGGTAATGATAATCAGCGCGGCAACAATGAGAACCGTAACAATCCGAGATATTTCGAGCAAAATTTCAAGCCGGAGGGCATACGAGAGATCAGGGTGAGTGACCGCAACAATGGTATCAAGATCGAACCATCTCAGGATGGGTTGATACATGTGCAATATTTTCAGGTATACGAGGGCGAGTATAAACTATATTTAGACAACGATGGTGTTTTGAACATACAGTATTGTGATGTGCGTAAGAACAGGGGTTTCTTTGACTTTATAAATAACTGGGGAGAGACCAGAAAGAGCTTGTTGCTATATATACCGCAGAGCCTTACGGCAAAGATATCGGCGCATACGACAAACGGTGGTGTAAAGGCAGAACGGATCAATCCGGAGGTGTTGGACTTAGGTTCCACAAATGGAGGCATACATGCAGATCAGATCGTGTGTAAGAGTTTTTCTATACATACGACAAACGGAGGCTTGCATACCACTGAAATAACCGCCGATGAATACAATGCCCACACGACAAACGGCGGTGTAAAGATAGACCGCTTGAATGCGGGAAAGGCCGAGATCGGTTCGACTAACGGCAAGATATCAATAGGCAAGGCCTGTTGCAAGGAATTCATACGCGTGGGCACAAGTAATGGCGGTATACATTTTGATGAAATAGACTCATACGACGTTAGTTTTAAGAGCAGCTGCGGCGGTATACACGGCAGACTGGTCGGAAAGGCGCTGGATTATTCGAGTGACTGCGAAACGAAGAACGGCTCGTGTAACATCCGCTTCATCAATCCGCAGGCAAATAGGAAGCTATTTGCACGCACGAATAACGCGTCAATAAACATAGAATTTACCCAACAATAACCGTTTCCAATACGGAAACAGCGGCCACACAGCCCGCGGCGATCACGAGCGCGACGGAGTAATCCATCACCTGCTTGCGCGAAATCTGCTTGCGGGCTTTTATTAATGCTATCACAAAGCAAATATTCGCATAGCAGACAAAAACGGTCAGCGGCAGTATAAACAGCATCTGCAACGCAAAGGCCTTAAGCCCTAACATCATGCCCGCAAGCCCCATCGAGCGCACCAAAACCGCAAAGGTATAACCGTAGCTCATACCCTTTAGTGCAGGTGCGCAGATCGCAAACAGCGATCCTATCGGCACAAAGGCTACGATCCAGAGGATCAGTGGCATAGCCGCGTATCGCATAAAGGTCGCACTCAGCGACAGCAGTTGCTTTGATTCGGCCTGTGAGGCTGCAGCCGCGAGCGTCTCGGCATCGAGCGCCTGCGCGCGCATGATACCGATGATTATGCCGGTCAAAAGGCTTGCACAAAGCACACACAGAATGACAAGATTAGCCTTTTTCACATAAAAACCCCGCTTCGAATGGATTATATGATAAATCTATTCAAGGCGGGGTTGTTTAATGCGTGGGGAGATATGTACATTGTGTAAGATTAATTGACGGAATATGTATTTAAACATATACTATTAGGCGAGGTGATATAGTAATGTTTCAGTTTTTAGATGTTCCGGACTTATACGATAGTGAAATAAAGTTGATACTGACAACCCGCGACGAACCCGATTTAGAAAAAGGCAATGTGCCAAGATATGGATTTTCGATTATACATATCGAAACCAATGAGGATATAGGTGTTGTTTACTTTGCAGTGGACACCTCGCGCAGACAGTATTTGAGGGGGCATATCAGTTACGGTGTATCACTCGCACATGCCGGACATAATTATGCCGCAAAGGCATGTAAGCTTGTAAAAAAAGTCGCATTGGCACATGGGTTTAGCAGACTGTATATAGGCTCCAAACATGACAATATAGCATCAAGAAAAACCATAATAAAACTTGGCGCTGTCCCTATCACAATAAATGATGTTCCTGATGCTGATATTATAAATAGCCTGCAAGAAGATAATATAGATATGTTTGTTTGGGATATTTAAAAGGGTAGGGAATGAACATACTCAAATATTAAAATGCTACATGTTTGTATCTAAGCTCTAAGTTCAGAAAGTAAAAATGTCCTAATGTCGGTAATTCTTTGTTCAAAATGGTTAGGTTGTAAAGTTTCATAGGCAAGTATATCTTAACTTGATCCTTACCTCTTTATTCTGTTGTGGGTCTCTGGTTATCAAATGAATACCTTTAGAAATATACTCACTATCTATGTACTTATCAGTAATTGGAAAAGATGAACTTATGTAAAATATAGCTGACTTGTTTGTATGGCCAAGGTGATAAAATGCAATTTATTATCAGGAGTGGAGGAATAGTATGAGCCATCATTTCACAGACGTATGTTTCATAAGCAATAATGTCCCTCGTCTTCGAAGATTTTATGAGAATGTGTTCGGCAGAAAGGCCGAGGGAGACGAGATTCACTCAGGGCTAAAGCTTGAAGGCTTGGCTCTTATATTCGACCACGTAGATATTGCAAATGAGAACCCGACATTCCGTTACGTGGCGGCTGGCGGCGCAAATAATGTAATTGTCGGATTCAATGTGGATGATGTGGACGCTGAATACAAGCGGCTGGTTAGTCTCGGCGTGGAGATGCTGAACGAGCCGACAACACATCCTTGGGGAGCGCGCTCATTCCAGTTCAGAGACCCGGATGGTAATATTTTAAATTTCCGAAGCTTGCCTAAAGAGGATTGATTAATATAACTTAAATGCTCCAACAAAAAGCCTGTCTAATTTCTAACTGATCATCTTCAACATATTTATTTAGAAACGCAAAAAACCACCTTTAAGATAAGGTGGTTTACAAAAGCGGGTGATGGGAATCGAACCCACGTATCTAGCTTGGAAGGCTAGTGTTCTA
>CAYURR010000126.1:0-8986 GCA_964446745.1 uncultured Defluviitaleaceae bacterium
TTTGTATGATATGTCTATAAAATATTTTGATAATAAGTGAGCTGTTTACATTGTCTCTTTCTCAAACATCAAAAAGATTGATATCGTGCATTATCGCCATATTTGCCTTGCTGTTGGTTGTGGGCTTGGCGGTGATTCTGTTTGTCTACCCGTTCGAACGGCCTATACCTTATGTATTAGGTCTTTTTTTGGGTTCATTGGTGGCTACTTTAAAGGTCATATTGCTTGAACGCACCATCAACCGTGCAATGGACATGGATGCCAAAGGTGCGCAGAATTTTTCGCAGCTGCAGTATCTGATGCGCTATATCCTGACCGGAGCGGTGCTCGTGGTCGCCGCGCTTGTGCCACAGATCAGCATGATTGCCGCGATTGTGGGTGTGCTGACGCTGCAGCCCGCCGCATATATTGTCAATGCCTTTCTGAAAAAGGAAGCAGTAAAATAAACATATTTAACAAATAAATTTTATAGAAGGGAATGATGGCATGGACTTTACAAACAAGTATTACAGCCGCTTGTTTACATTGCCGGGGGGCGTTGAGGTCTGGCTGACCGATACACTCTTGGGTACGTGGTTTGTCATGGGGTTATTGATTATACTTGCGATCATCGTGAGATTATCGCTTAAATCATTCGTCGACAAGCCAAAGCCCGGCAGCCTCCAAAACATCGTCGAAACAGCCGTAGAGGCAATGCACAACTTTACAAACGAGACGATGGGGCCGGAGTTTTCGTATTTCGGCGCATATTTCTTCGGTTTGTTTGGGCTCATACTGTTCTCAAACTTATCGGGTCTTGTGGGACTGAGACCGCCGACTGCCGATCTTGCGACCACAGCTTCATTCGGTCTGACGACGTTCTTTCTGCTGCACATACTCGGTGCGTTCAAGCGCAAGGGCAAGTACTGGCACGAATACATCGAGCCCGTACCGGTGTTTTTGCCGCTGAATATCCTCGGCGAGCTCGCTCGTCCGATATCGCTGAGCTTTCGTATGTTCGGTAACATCCTGGGCGGTATGATTATCATGGGCCTAATCTACAACATGGCCCCGATATTCCTGAAGATCGGCATACCGAGCGTATTGCATATCTATTTCGATGTGTTCGCTGGTGTACTGCAGTCCTTCATCTTTACCATCCTGAGCATGACCTTCATCAGGGAAAAGGCCGGCACGGCTTGATCTATAATTTTTAACTTTCAACCATTTTTAAGGAGGAATTTTTCATGAGTATCGATCCGAAGGCATTTGTATTAGGTTGCTCGGCAATAGGCGCGGGTATCGCGGTTTGTTCGGGTATCGGCACAGGCGTAGGCCAGGGTTATGCGGCTGGTAAGGGCGCCGAGGCCGTAGGTCGTCAGCCTGAGGCGCGCGGCGTTATTATGTCCACCATGCTTGTCGGCGCGGCTGTCGCAGAAACAACCGGTATCTACGGCTTCGTTGTAGCGCTGATCCTTATGCTTGCAAACCCCTTCATCGGCAAACTGTGATGGTTACAAGCGAAAAAATCTCTGTATTTTCTCGAAAAGGAGGGAGTCTTGCTTGTACCAGTTTCTATGTATCTTAGAAGCGGCGGCTAAGCCGGAAAGCGCGATTTTGGCTCTCGATGCATCCCTGTTGCAGGGCATCCTGTTTCAATGGATCAATACGGCTTTACTGATTTTTATCCTCACGAAGCTTTTGTATAATCCGGTCAAGGATTTCATGCAAAAGCGCGCGGATAGGATCGCTAACCAGTTGTCTGATGCGGAAACGCATCTTGCCGATGCGATGAAGCAGAAGGCCGAATACGAGACCAAGCTGCGTGATATCGAGTCGGAGCGTGTGGCGATCTTGGAGCAGGCGCGTAAGCGCGCGATGGAAAAGGGTGACGAGATCATTGCCGAGGCACGCCGTGAGGCGGAGTCCATCAGAAGCCGCGCTATGTCCGATATTCAGATGGAGCAGGAGCGCGTAAAGGACGACGTCAGAAAGCAGATGATCGAGATATCCTCGTTGCTGGCGGGACGCTTTGTGGCTGTTTCGCTTGATAAAGACGCACATGATAAGCTTATCGCCGACACTCTGAAGGAGTTGGAGGGCGTGACATGGCACAAATAAGTAAACGCTATGCTACTTCCTTGTTTGAACTCGCGATAGAAGCAAATGCCGTGGACGCGTACAGCGAGCAGGCGCAGGGTTTGATTACGGCACTTTTAAGCAGTGCCGAGCTTGTGACCGCGCTGAGGCATCCGGGTATTTCAAAGGATGAAAAATGTAACATTATAGACGCTGCGTTCGGGAACGCATTATCCGGCGAGGTTGCCGGGCTTATGAGGCTTTTGATCAGAAAGAGCAGGGAGGAATATATCCAATCTGTGCTTGAAGACTTTATCGGCCTCGTAAATGAGCACAAGGCCGTCACAAAGGCGCAGATCGTTTCGGCTGTACCGCTGTCCGAAAAGCAGTTGGAGGATATCGTGAAGACGCTGTCCGCTAAACTCAAGAAGCGCATCGTAGCCGAGATGACGACGGATCCGTCGCTGATCGGCGGACTACGAATACTAGTCGACGGTATGGTCATCGACAGCAGCGTCAAAAGAAAGATCAATGATTTTAAGAAGGAGTGCATAGCATTATGAACCTCAAGCCTGAAGAAATCAGTTCTGTTATTAAACAGCAGATCAAGAGCTTTTCCGGTAACTTGGATGTTTCGTCTGCGGGAACGGTCATACAGGTTGGGGATGGTATAGCACGCGTTTTCGGTTTGGACAAAGCGATGTCGGGTGAGTTGCTGGAGTTTGAAAACGGCGTCACGGGCATGGCCTTAAACCTCGAGGAGGACAACATCGGTGTCGTTCTGCTCGGTCCCGACGAAGGGATAAAGGAAGGCGATACGGTCAAGCTCACGGGACGCGTTGCGCAGGTACCCGTAGGCGACGCTATGCTCGGCCGCGTGGTAAACGCGTTAGGCCAGCCGATCGACCAAAAAGGCCCGATCAACACCACCGCGTTTAGGCCTATCGAGCGTGTAGCCCCGGGCGTTATCACGCGCGAGGAGGTCAATGTCCCACTGCAAACCGGTATAAAGGCCATAGATGCTATGGTTCCGATCGGCAGGGGTCAACGTGAGCTCATCATCGGCGACCGCCAAACCGGTAAAACGGCTATTTGTATAGATACCATCATCAATCAAAAGGGTAAAGGCGTTTATTGTATATATGTAGCGATAGGGCAAAAGGCTTCGACCGTTGCGCGTATCGTTAAGACCCTCGAGGAATACGGCGCATTGGAGTATTCGACAGTCGTAGCAGCTACGGCTTCGGAGACGGCTCCATTGCAGTTCATCGCACCGTACAGCGGCTGCGCAATAGGTGAGGAGTGGATGGAATCCGGCAAGGATGTCCTGATAATCTACGACGACCTATCCAAGCACGCCGTCGCGTATCGTGCCATGAGCTTGCTGCTTCGTAGGCCACCGGGTCGTGAGGCTTATCCGGGCGATGTATTCTACTTGCATTCGCGTTTGCTGGAACGTGCGGCGCGTTTGTCGAAGGAATTCGGTGGAGGATCGATCACGGCTCTGCCGATTATCGAAACACAAGCCGGTGATATCTCAGCATACATCCCGACCAATGTCATCTCTATCACAGATGGTCAGATATTCATGGAGTCCGAGTTGTTCTATTCGGGTATCCGTCCCGCTATCAACGCCGGTCTCTCCGTTTCGCGTGTAGGCGGCTCCGCTCAGATCAAGGCCATGAAGAAGATCGCAGGCCCGATCCGTGTCGAGCTCGCTCAGTATAGAGAGCTCGCGTCGTTTGCGCAGTTCGGATCGGATTTGGATAAGGATACACTGGATCGCCTGCGTCAGGGCGAACGTATCGTTGAGATCCTGAAGCAACCACAATACCAGCCGATGTCCGTTGAGCATCAGGTATTGGTATTATTCGCGGTAACAAACAAGTACCTGACCGATGTAAATGTCGAACGCGTTGCGGATTTCCAGAAGGAAATGCTTGAGTATTTCGATACGCGCTATTCGGAGATCGTAGACGAGATACGCGAAAAGAAGGAAGTCAGTGCCGAGCTGGATGCTAAGATCAGGTCTGCTATAGACGGATTTAAGAAAGAATTCAAATAATGAGGTGAGTACATGGCGTCAATGCGTAATATCAAGCGCAGGATACGAAGCGTGGCAAGCACCCAGCAAATAACCAAGGCCATGAACCTTGTAGCCGCCTCAAAGCTTCAGAAAGCCAAGCAGAAACTCGAACGCACACGCCCGTTCTATACGGAGACGCGTAACGTGATACAGTCGATCATATCGAGCTCAAAGGGCCTGAAGAATCCATATCTTGTACAACGAGAGGTCAAGTCCACGGCATATATTGTGATGACCGGCGACAGGGGTCTCTGCGGCGGATATAACACGAATGTCTCAAAGCTCGCATATACGATGATGAAGGGCAAGCCGAACGAGAAGGTCATCGCGATCGGTGTAAAAGCTAGGGATTTCTTCCGTAGGCGCAAAAAGAACATCCACAAGCTATATGTAGGCATGTCCGAAAAGCCGTTCTATGAGGATGCTAAGGAAATAGGCAGGTTGGTGTTTGAGTTATACGATTCCGGTCAGGTCGATGAGGTATATCTGGTGTATACCGAGTTCAAGTCCACGATATCGCATGAACCGAAGGCTATGAAGCTGCTGCCGATAGATCCCGAGGAGATACTCGCAGGATCGGACAGCGCTGGTTCGGCTCAGCTGATGAACTACGAACCGGACGAGGATACGTTGCTGTCATACATGGTACCGAAATATGTGGATACACTTATATTCGGTGCGATGGTGGAGTCCTCGGCATGCGAGCAGGGTGCTCGTATGACCAGTATGGACTCGGCTACAAAGAACTCCTCGGACTTGATCGAAAAATATACGCTTCAATATAACCGCGCAAGACAGGGTGCTATTACTCAGGAAATAAACGAGATTGTGAGTGGAGCAAACGCACTTCAATAAAGTGCGTTTACGCGTATGCTCTTTTAGTAGGAAAGTGGAAGGGATGATAAACTTGAGCGACAAGAATGTCGGCAAGGTATTACAGATCATCGGTGCGGTATTGGATATAAAGTTTACGGGTGACACGCTACCGGCTTTGTACAATGCCATCGAGATAAACTACAACGACAAGTCATTGGTCGCCGAGGTGGCACAGCACATAGGCGATGATGTGGTACGTTGTATAGCAATGAGCTCTACGGACGGTCTTATCAGAGGCATCGACGCGGTAGACACAGGCGCTCCGATCTCTGTACCCGTAGGCGAACCCACTCTCGGACGTATGTTCAACGTATTGGGCAGAGCCATAGACGGTAAGCCCGATCCCGAAGCGGTTGAGAAGTGGTCGATACACAGAAAGGCGCCGACCTTTGCTGAGCAGGCGTCTGCAACTGAGATGCTTGAGACCGGTATAAAGGCCATCGACCTGCTTTGCCCGTATGCAAAGGGCGGTAAGATCGGTTTGTTTGGCGGTGCCGGCGTCGGCAAAACAGTCCTCATAATGGAGCTTATCAGAAACATAGCGACCGAACATGGCGGATTTTCGGTATTTTCGGGCGTAGGTGAGCGTACCCGTGAGGGTAACGACCTCTACCATGACATGTTGAATTCCGGCGTTATCAATAAGACCTCACTCGTGTTTGGGCAGATGAACGAGCCGCCCGGAGCACGTATGCGTATCGCTCTGTCGGGTCTTACTATGGCCGAATATTTCCGTGATGTATCACATCAGGACGTGCTGCTGTTCATTGATAATATATTTAGGTTCGTTCAGGCGGGTTCCGAGGTTTCGGCTCTGCTCGGACGTATGCCGTCCGCGGTTGGTTACCAGCCCACGTTGTCGACCGAAATGGGCGCATTGCAGGAGCGTATCACGTCTACTAAGAACGGTTCGATCACATCCGTTCAGGCTGTATATGTGCCTGCGGACGATTTTACCGATCCGGCGCCTGCGACAACATTCGCGCATCTGGATGCAACGACCGCACTCTCGCGTGCCATCGTTGAAATGGGTATCTATCCGGCTATCGATCCGTTGGAATCCTCTTCGAGAATACTCGCGCCTGAGGTTGTCGGTAACGATCACTACAATGCCGCGCGTGATGTGCAGAGTATCCTGCAACGTTATAAAGAACTCCAGGATATCATAGCTATCCTCGGTATGGATGAGTTGTCCGAGAACGACAAGCTCATCGTTAACCGCGCCAGAAAGATACAGCGCTTCCTGTCGCAGCCGTTCTTCGTAGCTGAGAAGTTTACGGGCTTCCCGGGCAGATACGTGCCGGTAGCTGAGACGGTGCGTGGCTTTATGGAAATCCTTGAGGGTCGTCATGACGACATCCCAGAGGGTCTGTTCCTGAACGCGGGTACGATCGAAGACGTCGTAAATCGCGCGAAGGGCCAGAAATAAGAAGCGGGTGATGTAGGGTGGCGAAACAAAAACTGCATTTGCAAGTCATAACACCATTGCGCAAAGTGTACGATGACGATGTGGATATGCTAATCATGCGCGGTACTGAGGGCGACATGGGCATCATGGCCGGTCACGAGTCTCGTACGGCTATACTCGACATCGGTGTATTACGTATATTCTGCGAGGGCGAGGACGAAAAAAGGCTGTCGGTGCTCGGTGGTTTTACAGAGATCAAGGATAACAAGGTCACTGTATTGTCCGACGCAGCCGAATGGCCCGATGAAATCGACCGTGTTCGTGCCGAGGCCGCGAAGGAACGCGCCGAGGCACATTTGCGCCAGAAGTCTACCGAGACGGATGTGCGCAGGGCCGAGAACGCGTACCGCAGATCACTCGTTCGCATCGAGGTCAGCTCGTATGGTGTGCTGAAGGGTAGATAAAATTAAATATAATTGCAGGCATAACGAAAGCCATGTGCATTCCTACAAAGAATACGCATGGCTTTTTAATACATATCTTTAAGGAAACTGGAGGAAGTTATGAATAGCCGAGAGCGTGTCTTCACAGCAATGCGGTGCCAAACACCAGACAGAGTGCCTTATTTTGACTATCTGCTGTTGCCGCCACTGGCTTCGGAAATATTAGGACGGGATTTTGTGGACTTCGGTGGGGATCCTGAAGGATGGATAGCGTTTGCCAAAGAAGTAGGTTGGGAAAAGGCTATGCGTTCATATGCCCGTGACAGGATAGAGCTTTCTCTAAAGCTCGGGCATGACATGATCTATAGTGTACCGGCTCCGACGATGCCTAAGTCGACTGGCAATGATGAACCTATAACTCCGTCGGATGATCCTGTAGAAAACATGAAAAGACGTGTGGACACAGCCGAAAGCTATGATCCGTCCACAGACAGCTACGATGGGTTTTTGATTTTTGATTATCTCATAGAAGAAATGGAAGGAAAAGGGGTCGATCTGCCCATTATGGGCCCTGCATGCGGACATGGAGTATGGACAGACATTGATTTGATGATGACTATGCTAATAGAGCCAGATTTGGCTCATAGGCATTTTCAGGCTGTAACGCGGGATATGAGATACTATGTAGATAGCTACCGTAAGAGTGGCGTGTCGTTAATCATGGTGGGTGGTGATTTCGCTGGGAACAAACCGCTCATCTCACCGGAGGCGTACAGGGAATTTATCATGCCCGAGGTTCGAAAGGTCACAGATTACATCCACCAATTCGGAGGATACGCCATCAATGCCAGCGACGGCGATCTTTGGGGTGTTATCGATGATTTTCTTACTGGCTGTGATGTAGACGGATATAACGAGATCGATCAGAGTGTGGGTATGGATATGTCCGTGCTACATAAACGCCTTGGTGATCGTGTGTGCATGTTTGGCAATATGGATTGCGGAAATGTCCTCAGCTTCGGAACGGAAGAGACTATTGCAAAAGAGACCGTGAAGTGTTTGGAATCATGTAATGGAAAGGGGCACATCTTTTCCGCCTCAAATGCGATATCGGCTAGCGTGCCCCTAAATAATTATCTGACGATGTTAAATACATACCGTGATTTTTACGGGTTGCCACGGTTTACGTTAAATAATTAATAATGTCCGACTATCTTTTTAAAGTCATCAAGCTCGATAAAGTAGGGAATGGCGTCGCGTCTCAACAATAATGGATCCGTGCTGCTGTCATTGAGGCCGCCGTCACTTGTAAATGCAAGTTTATATCCCAGTTGCCTCAAAAGAGTAACATTACGCTCACAAAACAATCCGAAGGTATATGCAAAAACATCCTTTGCATTGATAATCTCTGAAGCATTACAAACATTTAGGTCGTTAATAATCTGTTCGTCTGATGCAATCATCATTGCGCTGGTGGCTTCGGAGGTGCGTGTATGTAAGCTGTCGGTGTGGTTGGCGTATTCAAAAACATCCGTCATTTCGTGCAAATCCTGTTCTGTCATACAGATTGACTTAAGAGGATCGTAAGCCTTAGACATATCATGAAGCCAGTTTGTCACAACAAAAGCCGTAGCACGAAAGCCATATTTTTTTAAGATGGGATACGCGTAGAGCTTAATTGATTGATAGCAGTCGTCAAAGGTCAGAAGCACGGATCGCTCCGGTAGAGGGGATTGAGAATAATAGAATCCTTTTACCTCGTCTAATGTTAATGTCTTGTAGCCGTGCTCGTGTAAATATGCCATTTGCTCTTCGAAATGCTCAAGAGTAACAAAAAGCGGGGGAGGTAAAATATCATCATATCCTTGCTTTACATCGATGTGGGAAGCGTGAGACGGATCAAACTCGCTTCCCTTTCTGATTTCATGATACATTAAAACAGCAAACGACATGGCAATTCTCCGTTCTAATCGTTGGTTTTAGGCTTTTTCACACAACCCTTACAGTAATCCTGTATATACACCGAAAGCTGTCAAATCTTCATTTGACAGCTTTCATAAAGTCTTGCACTTGGCGGGACTCGAACCCACGACCTACCGCTTAGGAGGCGGTCGC
>CAYURR010000127.1:0-8961 GCA_964446745.1 uncultured Defluviitaleaceae bacterium
CATTTTAGCACAGTAATGGTAAGATGAGAAAAAAACTTGGAGGCGTTCAATATGGTGTATACGGAATACGGTAATACCGGTATCAAACTGTCGCAATTGGGCTTTGGCGCGATGAGGCTGCCGATGGTAAAGGTGAACGATCAAGACGATATCGACTATGACAAAGCGATAGAGATGATCCACCGTGCGTTCGAGCTCGGTGTCAACTACATAGATACTGCGCCCTATTACTGCAACAAGCTCAGCGAAGTCGCTGTGGGCAGGGCGTTAAAGGGATATAGGGACAAGGTATATCTGTCTACAAAGAACCCGATAGAGGACGATTCCTATGATCATTGGATGGAGAGGCTCGAGAGCTCGTTAAAGAAGCTCGATACAGACTACATAGACTTCTATCACATGTGGGGTATCGGCCTGGAGGCATTCCGTGAGAAGATTAATAAGAAGGGCGGACCTATCGACGCGGCGTTAAAGGCTAAGGAGCAGGGGCTTATCAAGCATCTGTCGTTCTCGTATCACGACAAGCCCGAGAATTTCTTTGAGATCGTAGATAGCGGATATTTCGAGTCGATACTGATACAGTACAACCTGCTGGATCGCTCGAACGAGAAATGTATTGCTTACGCGCACGAAAAGGGACTCGGCGTAGCCGTAATGGGTCCTGTGGCGGGCGGCAGATTGGGCGGCAAGAGCAAGGCGATCGACGAGCTCATGAAGGGACAGGCAAAGACGAACGCGGAGACTGCAATGCGCTTCGTGCTGTCAAACCCGAATGTAAACGTCGCGCTGTCGGGCATGAGCAGCATCGAGATGGTCGAGGAAAACGCAGCGATAGCAGCGATGCCCACGCATATGACCGAGGAGGTCAAGAGTGCCGCACTCGCGATGATGGAGAAATATAAGAACTTAGCGGACCTCTACTGCACAGGCTGCAAATATTGCCTGCCGTGCCCGCAAGAGGTAGATATCCCGCGTGTATTTGAATATGCGAACTACTATAAGGTCTACGATCTGCCCGATTACGCAAAGAGCTCGTACAAGAACTTCACGAACCAGTGGCAGAAGGGGCTCGACGCCTCGCATTGCATCGAATGCGGCCAGTGCGAAGCGAAATGCCCTCAAAAGCTTGAGATCGTCAAGCAGCTCAAGGAGAGCCACGATCTGCTAATGGCTTAAATCAAAAAAGCTTAAAACAAAAAAAGATGTAGCTTTGATTTGTCTCTAAAAATCAAAGCTACATTTTTTTTATAAGCTATTTTTGGCTTGACAGCCTTTCAATTAGACGAGAAGGATTTACAATTTTGCCCAAGTCAAAGGTAACGTCGTTAATTGTTACCGATTTACTGTCACCGGTTTCAAGTGCGGCTGCCCAGAATGCCTCCGGTGTTGTCTCCGGTACAACCTGCAATGTTAAGGCATATAACCCGGCGATATATGGTACGGCCCAGCTAAATCCACCATCAGGGCTATACTCATAATCGGTGGAGCCGGATGAACCGGCATAAGTACGGTTGTCCATAGGCACTAAAAGACAAGTCCCGCTTTGTATTTGCTCACTGAAGAATTTAAACCTTTCGCCGGGCATACTCATAAAATGCCCCATAGTGTATGAATTGTAATCATCCGCTTTTGTCGGTATATCGCGACCAAGTCCGGCAAAATTCATATTATGAGTTTTGTCCAACGAAGTAGAGATTACAAATACATTTTTTTCTTTAGCCTTATTTATAGCAGACAGTATCTTGTTGTAACCTTTCTTTCCGCCTGACCAACCCATGCTTATTGATACGACTTTAATTTTATCTTCATCCGGGAGCTTCTCGTTAATTTCAAGAACACGCTCGATTGCATTGGCCATCCAAGTGTAGTTATCAGTAAAATCTTGCCCAAAGAATGGCAGAGTATAATCCCAAAATGCAGCGGTGAAGTAATACAAGTCGGCTCCGGGTGCAACTCCTACGTTTTTACCAACAGCTATCGAAGCTACTGCGCTGGCATGCATTCCTGTGGGGCTGTCCTTGCCTACATGAATTTCTTCATAC
This sequence comes from uncultured Defluviitaleaceae bacterium, assembly GCA_964446745.1. Lineage (GTDB taxonomy): Bacteria > Bacillota > Clostridia > Lachnospirales > WQUN01 > CAYURR01. The sequence continues at coordinate 2,043 of CAYURR010000127.1, forward strand.
AGTTTCAAATTGTCCTTGTATTCCACATGATTCAAAAGCAGCGGGTTTGCATCAATTATCGCAATACTCACTCCTTTGCCGTCTATGCCATTTTTATGTAACTCTTTTATGCCAAGCCCCGGTTCTTTACCTTGCTCCAAAATAGCCTGTGGATCAAAGTCTTGTGGAAGCAGTCTTGGCCAAATAGTTTCAGAGTCAAACATCATATGCCTAAGCGCTTCACTTTTTGTAGATAAGTCTAAATCGCTGAGGTCGGCATGACGATAATCAAGTTGGAAAGGATTTTCATTATTTGGATTGTATTCAGGAATGTTTAAGGGTTTATCATTATTAAACATATCCGGCTCCGGATCAAACGCAAATATGGGGTTAGTAGAATCCGCCAAGGCATTTATATCGCATAAATTTTGCCTAAACGATATTTTATTCATGATACCAATATAAGCGTTGCAACCGACTATTGCTAATAATACAATAACCGTCAACGTCAGAACTATTTTTTTCTTTCTTATTTTCATTATTCCCTCCGCTTCTTAAAACAACGGCAAGACCTCTTTTTTGAACTCCCCGTTTACGACCTGTGCACAGCATGAGTATACGGCGGATGCACCGCAGATGATACCGAGATAACCCGCAATAACCTTGATTGTATGGCTGCCCAGAAAATCGCCGATGGCCAATAGGAAGAACAGTAACGCCAAGGTCAAAAATACGAACTGCGTTACCTTGTTGTGCTTTAATGTACCGATGTACATAAACGCTGTAAAGATGCCCCAGAGCAACAGGTAAAAGCCCATCGATTTTTCATCGGCCATTGCGATTTTGTCGCTAAACGGGTTGCACCAGATAAAGATTAATGACCACCAAAAGAAGCCGTACGCGGTAAAGGCTGTCGCGCCGAAGGTATTGTTCTTCTTAAACTCCATGATGCCCGCGATGATCTGAGCTGCGCCGCCGAGTGCAAAGCCCATAGCTACAATGACGACGGATAACGGAATAATCGACGCGTTGTGCAGGTTGAGTAAGATGGTGGTCATGCCGAAGCCCAGTAGCCCTAGCGGGGCGGGGTTCGCGATAGATTGTGGAGCGGATTGTGCGGATGATGTAGCCATTTAATATCCTCCTCTTATTTGTTAAAAATTCCTTGCGCAATAAGTCTGTCTGCGGCGAGCGTGATCCCCAGGCGTGCGTGGTCGAAGGTCAAGCCGCCCTGCATATATGCGATATATGGCTCGCGCATCGGCGCGTCAGCACTGAGCTCTATAGACGAACCCTGTACGAACGCACCGGCCGCCATGATCACGTCGCAGTCGTAGCCGGGCATCGGATTGGGCACGGGCTTTACGAATGAATCGACCGGCGAAGCGGCCTGTATGCCGCCGAGAAATGCCACTACCGATTCGGGATTACCGAAGCGGACGGCTTGGACTATATCCGAACGAGCATCGTTGGGGGTAGGGGAAACCTCAAACCCGAGATCAGATAGCAGCCGCGAGGCGAATATCGCACCCTTGACCGCGCCGCATACGGTTTGCGGGGCCAGGAACAGCCCGTGCAGCATGTCCGAGACAAGCCCAAGCGACGGACCCGCTTCCTTGCCGATGCCGGGTGCACTGAGACGGTACGCGGCCTGCTCAACATATTCGCGTTTGCCCGCCACATAACCGCCGACCGGCGCAAGCCCGCCGCCCGGGTTCTTGATCAATGAGCCCACGGCCATGTCCGCGCCGACCTCTGTCGGCTCTATAACCTCAACAAATTCACCGTAGCAGTTATCTACCATACAGATAATGTCGCTGCGGATTTTTTTTATGTGTTCAATCAGGCGGCCTATCTCGGTTACCGTCAGCGAGGGACGCCATGCATATCCCTTTGAGCGTTGTATTGTGACGAGCTTGGTCTTTGCGGTGATCGCATCCGCGACCCCTTGATAGTCGATACCACCGTTTGGCAATAGCTCGACCTGCCTAAACGTGATTCCGTGGTCCGAAAGCGAACCCTTGCCGCGCGCGCAGATCACGGACATCAGCGTGTCGTAGGGCTGACCGACCGCAGACAACAGCTCATCACCATGTCTGAGGTTACCGAACAGCGCAACGGTCAGCGCATGTGTGCCCGATATGATCTGTGGCCTCACGAGTGCGTCCTCGGCGCGAAAGATATCCGCGTAGATGGCCTCGGTCACATCCCGGCCTATGTCATTGTAGCCATAGCCCGTCGCACGCTGGAAATGCGCCTCGCTCAAACGGTTCTTTCGCATAGCGTCGAGTACCTTGGCTTGGTTGTAGCTGCATACCTCGTCTGCCTGTGAAAAGGCCGCCGCGGAGGCCTTTTCGGCCTCCACGGCGAGGCGTATGGTTTGCTCCGATACGCCCATATAGTTTATTAAATAATCGTAGCCGTTTAATCGTTTGTCCGTCATTGTCTGATTACCACCGACAGATCGTCTTTAAGGCCGCTGAGTATGCGCTCCATAGCGTCGCTTACGTCCTTGTCTGTGAGCGTGCGATCCGGTGAACGCAATGTGATGCTGTAGGCCATGGACTTCATATCCGAGCCGATGTTAGCGCCCTTGTAGATGTCAAACAGCGAGACGCTCTCCAAGAATTCGCCGCCGAATTTACGTATGCAGCGTTCGATATCCCCGGCGGGCAGTTGATCCTTCGCGATCAGCGCAAGATCACGCGTTACGGACGGAAACTTCGGCAGCGGCTTGTAGGTGTTTTTGAGGTTTGCGGCCGCATAGATGGCTGTGAGGTTCAGCTCAGCGAAATAGACCTTTGCGCCGACTTGGTAGTTTTCGGAAACCTGCGGGTGTATCTCGCCGAAGTAACCTCCGACGGTGGAGGCATCCTTGTCGGAGCCTTTCATAATAATGCGAGCGGTGCGTCCCGGATGCATGTATGGGATGTCTGTAGCCGCAACGTATTCGGCCTCTATGCCCATAGCCGCGAGCATTGTCGCGCATGTGCCCTTGAAGTCATAGAAGTCCTGCTTATTTCCGGAGCTATACATGGCTATCGACAGCGTGTCGATCTCGTGCGGCAGCTCCGTCATCGGGATGGACTTGGGGTGGTAGACCTTTGCGATCTCGAACAGGCGGCTCTCGATGTTACGTCGGTTGTAGTTGGTCGAGATGCTTGTTAGTAACGCATTGGCCGTAGTCGTGCGCATGATCGAAAAATCCTCGCCGAGAGGATTGATGATACGTACCGTGTTGCGCAGCGGACTTTGTTCGTCGATCAAAAGCTTGTCGAACACCTTCGGGCTTTCGAACGAATAGGTCATGGCCTCGCAATAACCCAAAGACAGCATCGTAACACGCGCCAGATCCTCGAGGTTTTGCTTCTCGTTGCGTTTGCCTACGGTCGGCTTGCCTTGCGAGAGTGTGGAGACGATGTTGTTGTAGCCGTAGATGCGCGCGACCTCCTCGATGATATCGGCCTCCTCCTCGACATCCGGGCGAAATGTGGGGATCGTAGCTGTGAAGGTGTCTGAGCCTGGGATGCATGGGGTCGTCTCTATCTCAACGCGTTTGAGGTAGTTGCGAATATCCTCGCCGGAGATGGAGGTTCCGAGTAGGCTGTTGATGTTCGAGACACTGCATTCAATCATGCGCTGGCCACGCTTGTTCGGATAGCAATCCACTATCCCCTTGATGACCGTGCCGCAGCTGAGCTGCTCGACGAGTGCCATGGCGCGATTGATCGCATAGAGCGCAAGGTTCGGGTCGATGTCCTTTTCAAACTTTGTGGAGGAATCCGTACGCAAGCCGAGCTTCTTAGAGCTTAGACGGATATTCGTACCGAAGAAGTTCGCGGACTCGAACAATATCGCCGTAGCCTCGCCTGTGACCTTTGAGTTTTCGCCGCCCATGATACCCGCGATAGCGACAGCCTTTTCCTCGTCCGCGATCACGAGCATCGAGCTGTCGAGCTCACGCTCTGTCCCGTCCAGCGTCACAAATGTTTCTTTGTCTATCCCTTTTGCCGCGTTACCTGCGTTGCGGACGATGATGTGACGGTTCGCGATGTTGTCGATGTCAAATGCATGCATGGGCTGACCAGTCTCGAGCATTACATAGTTCGTGATGTCGACGATGTTGTTGATGGGTCTGATACCCGAGGCCGTGAGCCTGTGGCGCATCCAGAGAGGCGACGGTCCGATCTTTACATCCTTTACGACGCGTGCGACATAACGGCGGCAGAGCTCGGGGTTCAAGATGTCCACGGAGATCATCGAGTGGATGTCACCGTCGGCCTCATGCTTGGGCTCTGCGTCCGGCATCGTAAATGTGGTGTCATAGGTGGCCGCAGTTTCACGCGCCAAGCCGATCACCGAATAGCAGTCCGGACGGTTCGAGGTGATCTCGAACTCTACGACGCTTTCGCGAAGCTTTAATACATCCATCACGTCCGCGCCGAGGGCCGGTGTGTCGTCCGTGTCCGATGCGTCACAGAAGATATAGATGCCGTTTTCCGGGGATTCTGGATAGTCCTGACGGGTATAGCCGAGCTCCTCGATCGAGCACATCATACCGTCTGAGGGCAAGCCGCGGAATTCGGTTTTTGTGATCGTTTTGCCCTCGGCCAGTACCGCGCCGTCCAACGCAACGGGTACGAGTGCACCCTCGAAGATGTTCGTCGCGCCTGTGATGATCTGTATCGTTTCGCTGCCAATATCCACCTGGCATATGGTGAGCTTGTCGGCCTGCGGATGTTTCTCGGTCTTAGTGATTTTGCCTACGACGACATTTTTTAGATCCTTGCCTAAATGCTCGACGGCCTCGACCTTTGAGCCCGACATCGTGATGTCCGACACAAAGGATTTGATGTCGAGCTCGCGCCCGAGCATATCCTCGAGCCATGAAATCGGTATATTCATATAGAGCCTCCTATAGATAAAATGTTATAAATGGTTAGAACTGTTTAAGAAAACGCATGTCGTTCTCGAATAGCAGCCTCATGTCTGTGATGCCGTAACGCTGCATCGCGATACGCTCGAGCCCCATGCCGAACGCGTAACCGCTGTAGATCGTAGGATCGATGCCCGACATTCTCAGAACCTTCGGATGCACCATGCCGCAGCCGAGGATTTCAATAAATCCGCTGTCCTTACAAACGCGACAACCCACACCATTGCATACAAAGCATTGAACGTCCATCTCAGCGCTGGGCTCAGTGAACGGGAAATGATGCGGGCGGAAGCGAACGACCGTGTCCGCGCCGAATAGCTGCTTTGCAAACAGTTCGAGCGAACCCTTCAGATCGCCCATAGTGATGCCCTTGTCGATGACAAGACCCTCGAGCTGGTGGAACACCGGCGAATGGGTCGCATCGACCTCATCCGAACGATAGACCGTACCGGGCGCAATAATCTTGATGGGCGGCTGGCTGTTTTCCATTACGCGCACCTGCACGGAAGAGGTCTGCGTGCGTAATACATAGCCGCCGTGGATATAGAAGGTGTCCTGCTCGTCCTTTGCGGGGTGGTTGGCCGGGACGTTCAGGGCCTCGAAGTTGTAATAATCCGTCTCAACGTCCGGACCCTCGGCGATCTCAAAACCCATACCGATAAACAGGTCCTTGATCTCGTCTATAACGACCGTCATCGGATGCTTGTGACCCATGGGCAAAACGCGCCCGGGTACGGTGACATCAATCGTCTCCGCTGCGAGCTGAGCCTGTAGACGGCTCTTGTGCAGGGTATCCTTGACCCTGTCCATAATTTCCTCGAGGTGCACGCGTACGCTGTTTACGGCCTGACCGGCCTGCGGACGCTCGTCCGGGCCGAGCTTGCCGACCGACTTTAACAGCTGCGTGAGCTCACCCTTTTTGCCGAATAGCGATAGGCGTAATGTCTCGAGCTCGTCGGAGGTCTTGATCCTTTCGAGCGCGGCCTCGGCGCTTTCTTTTAACTTTTTTAATTCATCAAACATAGTGTCATCCTTTCAATGTAAAGATCTGTGTATATGCGCAAACAAAAAAGCCCCCGTCCCTATGAAATACAATGGGACGAAGGCTCGCGGTACCACCCAAATTCTCATTCGCAGAAACGGCGCGGCTAAAAACGCGGCGCATTCACGCAAAGGAGCTCTCGAAACGCTGTAACGGGCTGCCCGTGCAAAGCTACACTCGACGAGACGCATAAACGCGACTGAAGATTTCACAATGCCGACTCCGGTGTGAATACGCACAATGGATATACCTGAAAACGCTTTCAGCCGGTGACGTTTTCTCTCTGGCGGCGCACCAATGAGCGTGAAGCATGTCATATCTAAAAGGATACGGAATGCTTCCACCATCATTGTCTTTTGCGCCATTTTAATGACACGGGGCACTATTGTCAAGCAAAATGTGATCCGGAACCCCTGTTTGTGAGCACTAGGTATTTTTCTTTAGTGGCTAATCCCCCGCGGATATGCCGCTCGGACTTGTTTACTTCCAAGACCTGCCTGGCCTCCCCCGCGAGTATCGGGTTGATCTTTACCAATCTCTCAGTTACATCCTTATGTACGGTAGATTTGCTGATGCCAAATTTCTTTGCGGTTTCTCTCACGGTTGCGTTGCTTTTGATAATGAAGTTTGCTACTTCAACGGCTCTTTCTTCGATATATGTCTTCAAGAAAAAAGCCCCTCCCTTTAAGACAACTCGCACGAGTTGTTTATATACATAGTATGTATATGTGGGAGGGGCGTGTTGTATGAATGGGAAGTGTTATAATATACATAATTAATAGCTTCGAAAGGGTGAAAAATATGAATAGTGGATTGCATTTGTAGGTGGATCAATTGTTTGATGAAGGCGAAAAGAGATCTATGCAATTTGTTCATGAGTTCAGAGAAAAGTTAGCTGCACATTAGTTTAGGCCTTGTTTGAAAAATAAATGTTGTAAAAAAACCAAACATCACAGATAATA
>CAYURR010000128.1:0-8906 GCA_964446745.1 uncultured Defluviitaleaceae bacterium
GGCCTTTTTTGTATCATTTCGGAGTATGGATATTAAAATAATGGAGGCGCATATGAACGTCACACTCGCCGCGATCAACGCAAAGTATATACATTCATCCCCGGTCGTATACTCATTAAAGGCGTATTATGACAACTATCATGAAGATGGGGCTGCGCATATAACAGTACGCGAATATAACATACAAACCAAAACCGACGATATCATCCGGGGCATAATGGACACGAAGCCCGATGTTGTGGGGTTATCGTGTTACATCTGGAATATTACGTTGGTACTAAACCTATGCGATATTCTCAAAAAGGCCTATCCGGAGTTGGTTATAGTCTTGGGTGGCCCTGAGATTTCTTATGAAAACGAGGAGATAATACGGCAATACCCGATCGACCATGTCGTAATTGGCGAGGGCGAAAGGGCTTTCGCGGAGCTTATAGACAGCCTGCACGCAGACAAGAACGAAACTAGTGGTAGTGGTCTCAAATCAGATCCTCTGCGTATATCGAGCGCAAAACCCATAGCATTGGACGATATACCGTTTATCTATTCCCCATCCAACCTGAACGGCCAAAGTGTCGGTGAGGCGTTCAAGCATCGGATTGTGTACTACGAATCCTCAAGGGGATGCCCATATTCGTGTGGGTATTGCCTGTCCGAGCGGGACAAGTCCGTACGCTTCCTGAGCATAGAGCGTGTAAAAAGGGATATGGCTGTATTCCTTGCCGAGCGTGTACCGCTAATCAAGTTCACCGACCGCACATTCAATTGCAACGCAAAGCACGCAGAGGAAATATGGCGCTACTTAAACGAACACGATAACGCCATAAGCTGCTTCCATTTCGAGATAGCAGGGGATCTACTAACGGACAAGCAGATCGAGTTCTTGAATGGGGTACGCAAGGGGCTGTTTCAATTTGAGATAGGGGTACAGAGCGCGAACGGAAATGTATTAAATGCGATCAACCGCAAGAGTGATACGAGCAGGCTATTCCAAAATATCAGCAGCCTCGTATCCGCAGAGACAAGCCATATACATGCAGATCTCATAGCCGGCTTGCCCGAAGAGGATTTCAGGATGTTCGCGGTCTCGTTTGATGCGGTATATAAGCTAAAGCCGGATATGCTGCAGCTGGGATTCCTAAAATTATTAAAGGGTACACCAATCCGAGAAAACGCCGAAGCACTGGGTATAGCATATGAGTACAATGCGCCGTATGAGGTAATAAAAACAAAGCGCATGAGCTTTGATGAACTCATGCGGCTAAAGGCTGTCGAAGAGGTTTTGAATATATTCTATAACCATGGCAGATACAAACGCACGATTACCTATCTGGAGTCCTTTTTCGAACACCAAGGTAAAACCACGTTTGACCTGTATGACGTGCTCGGGGCGTTTTGGTATGGAAGCGACCTGCATACCGTTTCGCATAAAGAATCTGACAAGTACGTACACCTGCATAACTTTTGTCTAAGCATAGGTGTTGAGGAAACACTCGCGCGAGATCTGCTCAGATATGACCTCTATACACTTAAGAACGAATACAATCCGCCCGAGTGCTTAAAGCACCCGGGTGGTACGGTGGTCTTGGATAAGGAGCGGAATATGTACGTGCGTGAGGAGGTTTTTGCTTGGGGTACGGAGCAGTTCCTCTACGACGCTAAATCCAGACGGTAATACATTTACTGCTTACGGAAGATCTTTATGCGGCTCGTGCCCTCAAAGATATAGAACGGGAACGGCTCGCCGATAAACACATCGACGCCCTCGCTGACATAGAAGTCGGACAGGTTTGAGCCCGTCTCTGCAAAGATGATCAGCACGACATTGTTCTCACGGCATACGCGTAGGATGTCGTCGATCGTATCCGTCGTGAGCGTCATGCCCGTTACGATAGCAACGTCTGAGCGCGCAATAACATCGAGGCTCTTAGAACCATGATAGATCGGGGCCTTACCGAACATCTCGGTATCGACGATGGCATCATCAAAGTCGCAACCGCTTACATCAAAGCCACGCTCGAGCAAAAGCTTGATGATATTACCGACCACGCCTACGTTTACGATCTTCGGTTTTTGTATCGCATTGCGCTCAATGCAACGCACAGCTTCATTCACGATGATCTCGGCGCGATGCTTGGACTTGCAGTTTGTATTGCCCGTGAGGTCAAAGAATAATTGCGGCTCACTTTGGAATTTCGCGTAGATCGAGTCCAGTATCGCTACCTCGAGCGCGAGGTCATCGATGAGGCCGGGCGCGTAGTTCTTGCCCATTAGTTTGCGCAGATCATTCGGATCATAATTTCTGGTGCTATATGCGCTGCCCTGTCCGCAGGTTTGCGCGACCAGAAACTTGATGTCAAACAACCTTTCATTCTTGGGCTGGAACAGACAGTCCACCGCCCAAAGCCCGCGGATGTATAAATCATCCTCGTTTCCGCCGCTCACAACCTTTTCGGAAACAAAATCCCTTATCTTGTCGATTAACATAGGTCATTCCTTTCAATATGTGTATAAGTGCAATGCGGTCTATATCCAAATCTCAAGCGGTCTCTTATGACTGATAAACTCTAACAGGCTCATCGAATAGCCGTACGCACCCGCGTTTTCAAAATACGCTAAGCTTCCGGGTAAAACCTTCGGGAGCTGCATGTCTGAATAGAAGGTATCTATCGGTGTGCAGAGATTGCCGCAGATGTCCGTGGTCAATGTCTCGCCGCTCGTTTCGCATGTTATGTCAACGCCGTCCTCAAGCAGATGCAGCTTGTGTGTGGCCTTTTGGAACACGGGTCTAAAGAAGGTGTTCATGCCGCCGTTTAATACCACGTACTGCTTTCCGCGTGAGAGCTTGGCATCGCAGACCATAGTGGCATATACGGCTGAATTCGCGATCAGAAAGCGACCGCTCTCGGACAAGCAACGCAGGCCCGGAAAGATCGCCTTCGCGCGCGCGGTGAAATCTGTTGCGGCTGCGTTGAGCTTAATTAGATCCAGCGGCTTGTCGGTTTCCTCGTAGGTAATGCCGTAGCCGCCGCCGATATTTACAAAGCGCAGGTTGATGCCGGATTGCTTAAGGTTATCGAGCAGTGATGCAAGCATGTTGAAGTAGTTTAGATATTTATCCACATCCAAAATGCCGCTCGCGAGATAGATGTGTATGCCTACAAGCTCGATATGCGCAAATGCCGGATCAGACAAAATCTGTGGTATATGCTCGAACAGCATATCCTCGTCCACGCCGAATTTGCTGGGCTTTCCGGTCATGATTTCCGAGGCATCACCATCCGCGATGATGCCTGCGGTCGGGTTTATGCGTATGCCAACGGGCAGCCTGTCGCCGCCGCGCTCCGCGTTCAAACTCGAGATCAATTTAAGCTCCGTCAGCGAATCCGCTATGACTGTGGATTTGCCGATCGTCGAGAGGATCATGCCCCTCGTCTTACCCGGAGCGGAGTAATATATGTTCTCGCTCTTGATACCGGCCTCCTGGGCGGCATGTACCTCGGCAGCGGATGCAGCATCTAAGCCCACACCGTTTTCATGCATGATGCGCACGATATCCCTATTGGAGTTCGCCTTCATCGAATATAATAAGTCAAAACCCGGCAGCGCTTGCTTTAAGGTCTTGATGTTCTCCTCAATAATCCCTCTATTGTACAAATATGCGGTATCCTCAAGCAATAAATCCCTTCGCTTTAAAACCTCTTGCTTCCAATCCATAAATCCAAAAACCTCCAGATTATATATCCTTTGCGAGTGTCGCGACGAGTACGGCCTTGATCGTATGCATACGGTTCTCGGCCTCATCAAATACGACCGAACGATCATGCCTAAACACCTCGTCCGATACTTCGCGGATGTCTATACCTTTATCCATAGCCTTTTTGGCCGTCTGGGTCTCAAAATCGTGATACGCAGGCAGGCAATGCATGAATATAGCGTCCTTCGAGCCGATGGATGTGAACAGGTTCATGTCCACACGATACGGGGTCAGAAGTCTTACGCGCTCCTCGAGCAGATGCTCCTCACCCATGCTCGCCCATACATCCGTATACACGACATCAGCGTCCTTAATAGCATTTACATCCGACGTGAAAGAAATACGCGCGGATGTATGCTTGACGATGTCGTAGATACCCTGCATTGAGCCCGCATCGGGCATCAACTCCTTGGGTCCGAGACCCGTAAAGCTCATGCCGAGCTTTGCGCAGCCTATCGCCCATGCTATAGACATATTGTTGCGTATGTCGCCGACGAACACGACATGCACCTCGTTTAGGGGCTTCTTGATATGCTCCTGTATGGTCAACAAATCGGCTAATATCTGCGTGGGGTGATCGGCATCCGTGAGGCCGTTATATACGGGTACGCCCGAATGCTTCGCGAGACCTTCGACGATCTCCTGGCCATAACCCCTGTATTCAATCGCGTCATACATGCGTCCGAGGACCTTCGCACTGTCCTCGAGGGATTCTTTTTTATTTATCTGTGAATGCTCCATGCCCAAGAAGGTCACATGCGCACCCTCGTCGAACGCGGCGACCTCGAATGAGCAGCGCGTGCGCGTAGATGTTTTTTCGAACAAGAGCACAATATTTCTGCCGTACAGCAATTTTGCATCGTCGAATGCGTGCAGCTGCCTTTGGCGACGTTTCTTTTCCTTCAAGCGCGCGGAGAGCTCGAGCAGGTACATGATCTCCTCGGCGGTAAAATCCATCAATGTTAAAAAGCTCCGCCCGTATAGGTTAGGGCTTTGGTGTAAACCGGACATCGTATGCATCCTTTCATAACTTTACTGTGAATCATTGACAATAAACGTAATGGTCATTATGATAATACTTATTTTTCTAAATTGCAATCAGGGGTGGAATGTATGAATACCAGAGGATACACAAAAAATATTACATCGCTCGCGTTGTTTTCGGCGATCATCATCGTGATGACCTTTGTGCCGTATGTCGGCTATATCATGTATGGCGGACTGAGTATCACGACACTGCATATACCGGTCATTATCGGAGCGGTATTGCTCGGGCCATTGCCGGGGCTCGTACTCGGTCTCGTCTGGGGGGTTACCTGTCTGATCTATGCGGTCATGCAGGGCACGTTCGACGCCGTGATCTTTCTGAACCCGATGATATCCGTCGTGCCGCGTGTCATCGTGGGCTTTGCGGCGGGCATCTATTATCAATTGCTGTCGAAACGCTTTAAGACGATGTCTATGCCGTTGACGGCTATATTGGCTACGCTTACAAACACCGTGCTCGTGCTGGGCGCGATACAGATATTCGGTGGCGTGGAGTTGGTTACTTTCGCGGACTGGATAAAGAACGTCATATTGATCGCCGTGGGCATAAACGGCATCGTTGAGGTCGTGCTGTCCGTGATACTCGTTACGGCTATTACGAAAGTGGTTTTAGCGGTTAGAAAGTCATAGATTGCTGACCATGCGTTTATATAAGTAAATTTCATAGGTATGTTCTTTACAAATATTCACCAAAAGCATTATAATGAATCGATACACATTAACATCATGTTGCGGTAACGCGTTGAAAGGGAATGGCATTGGGAACCGACATAGGGATAGATTTGGGAACGGCCAGCGTACTCATATACATAAAGGATCACGGTATCGTACTGCAGGAGCCTTCTGTTGTGGCCGTCGAAAAAAACACCAATTCGATCATGGCTGTCGGTGAAGAGGCACGTATGATGCTTGGGCGTACGCCGGGCAATATTATTGCCATGCGTCCGCTGCGCGAGGGTGTTATATCTGACTACGATATCACCGAAAAGATGCTTAAATATTTTATAAATAAAGCCGTAGGCAGACCGTTGTTTCGCAAGCCGCGCATAGCCGTATGCGTACCGTCTAGCGTCACGGAGGTCGAGCGTCGCGCGGTTGAGGACGCCACGCGTCAGGCCGGTGCGAGGCAGGTATATGTAATAGAGGAGCCCATAGCGGCTGCAATCGGAGCGGGCATAGACATTGCGCGTGCGTGCGGTAGCATGGTCGTTGATATAGGCGGCGGCACCACGGATGTTGCGGTCATTTCGCTCGGCGGCTGTGTGTCGAGCCGCTCGCTCAAGATAGCGGGCGATCACTTCGACGAGGCTATCATCCGATATATGCGAAAGAAGCACAGTATGTTAATCGGTGAACGCACTGCCGAGGATATGAAGATCAATATAGGCTCGGCCTATAGGCGTATGATGCCCGTAACGATGGATGTCAGAGGACGAAACCTCGTGACCGGTCTGCCGAATACGATAAATGTAAGCTCGGAGGAGATGCTCGAGGCATTGGAAGAGAGTGTCGAGAGTATCGTAGAGGTCGTGCATGCGGTATTGGAAAAGACCCCGCCGGAGCTCGCGTCGGATATAGCGGATCGCGGTATCGTCATGACGGGCGGCGGTAGCTTGCTGTACGGACTGGACACGCTTATAAATGAACGCACGGGTATAAATGTAATCGTCGCGGAGGACTCGATATCCTGCGTGGCCATAGGCACAGGGAAATACATAGAATATATGTCATCGGGAAAGATAGATTTTACAATGCAATACTCAAAGAGATAAATCAGATATCGATAAAGGAGAACGGGAATGATCAGAGGCTTGTATACATCCGCGCTCGGCATGACCACGCAGATGAATGTGATGAACGTGCTGGCCGATAACATCGCCAACGTTAATACCACGGGTCATAAAAGAGATTTTGTCGTAACGCGTTCGTTCACTGAGGAATACATGAGGTTGCTGGACGATCCGAGTCAGGATATGTTTCATGATTACCCGATAGGCAAGGTATCTCAGGGCTTGTTTGTGGACGATATCTATACCGATTTTTCATCCGGGGGCTTTAAGCAGACAGACGCACCGTTGGACCTCGCGATAGCGGGCGAGGGCTTCTTTGTCGTGAATACAACCGATAAAGACGGCAAGACCGTCGAGAAATACACGCGCGACGGCGGCTTTACGTTGAATGCAAACAATACGCTCGTAGCTAAAACCGGTGAGCCCGTACAGGGTGAGCGCGGCAACATTGTCATCCCGAACGGTAATATCTTTATCGATGAGCGCGGCAGGGTATATTCGGGCGAGACATTTATAGACACGATAAAGGTCGTGGATTTTAAGGATAAGCACCTTTTGAGAAAGCAGAGCGACAACTATCTGACAGCCGCAGAGGGCGCTGAGAAGACTACCTTTACAGGCAAGCTGGAGCAGGGCTTTTTAGAGGGCTCGAATGTGAATCCGGTCAGCGAGATGATAAAGGTCATCGCGATGTCACGGACCTATGAGGCCAATTCAAAGATGTTGCAGACACACGATACGCTTCTGGGGCGTTCGGTTACGGATATAGCACGGCGCTGATGACAGCCTGGCAAAAATGAGAGGAGCCGTTTAAAATGATTAGTTCGCTGTGGACCGGCGCGTCCGGCATGATCAGCCAGCAGCAGAATATCGATCTTATTTCCCATAACATCACGAATGTAAATACAAACGGATACAAGAAGGAACGCATGGAGTTCAAGACGCTCTTGTATGAAACCATGAAGCGCGCGGATCTCGATCCCGCGAACACAGCCGGCAGACCCGTAAACCTGCAGATAGGGCATGGAGTGCGTCCGATAGGTACCTCGCGCGTATTCACGATGGGCAATCTAAATCGTACGGATTCCAAGCAGGACTTCATGATAGAGGGCGAAGGCTTTTTTGCAGTCAGAAGAGCAGAGGGCGATGTCAAATACTCTAAGGACGGCGCATTCAAGCTTGCGACGACCGAGGGGGGGCTAATGCTCACGACTGCAGAAGGCTATCCAATTTTGGGCGTGGACGATCAACCGATTGTATTGCCGGATGGGGTGTCAATGAACGATGTTACCGTTTCCGAGGTCGGTGTATTAAATTACGTGGGACCTGATAATCAACCGACAGATCTGGGATTACAGATAAAGATTGTACAATTCCCGAATGTACAGGGTCTCGAGGCCGTAGGCTCGAACTTGCTGGGACAGACCGTAGCGAGCGGTGAACCTATCGCGGAGGTAGATGGCACCGTGACGAGGCCAAGCCGCGTTATCCAGGGTGTTTTAGAGATGTCAAATGTGCAGATAGCCGAAGAGATGATCAACCTAATCGTGGCGCAGCGCGCATATGATCTGAGTTCAAAGGCCATCTCAACATCGGATGAAATGCTGCAAACCGCGAATGGGTTGAAGAGATAATGGATATTATGAGTTCGATTAACGCGAGTGTACTATCTGGTGTGAATGCAAATGGTGTGGGCTCGGGTACGGCAGCAACTGCAAAGGCCGAGGCCCGTAGGGAGCAGGCGCAGTTTGATAAACTCTTGAGAGCAGCTGAAAGCGCTCAGGATGTTGCAAACGCAGGCGCGGGTATATCAGACGCGCAACGCCAAGAGGTAAAAAAGGCCTGCCAGTCCTTCGAGGGATATTTCATGCAGATGATGTTTCGCTCGATGCGCTCTACATTGACTGAAAGCGACGGCCTGTTTAAAAAGAGTCAAGCCGAGAAAATGTTTACCGAGATGCTCGACGAGGAATACGCAAAAAAATCCGCCGAAACCGGTGGTATTGGTTTGGCGGATATGATGCAGAAGCAAATACTCAGGCAGCTTGGTGATGCTTAATAGATTCAAGCCTATAAATCCTTATACGATCGGCTGTGTGTATATGCGAGCGCAGCGCCGAGTGCGGTGCCATATTCCGAGTAGTCGGGTATGATAAACCGCACCGAATAGATCTCCTCGAGCCGTGAGAATATGCTCGCACAATACGGGATCGTCGATAGATTTCCGATCAGAACGATATCCTTGATGCCGCTGTTTTTGGCAGCAAAGCCAGATATCGTGCCTATAGTCTGAAAAACTAAATTGAGTATACCCA
>CAYURR010000129.1:0-8735 GCA_964446745.1 uncultured Defluviitaleaceae bacterium
TTGCTTTCGCTTTTGTAAGTTTTAGACAAATAGAAATTATTTAGGGATAAGCTCTTAGATACGCCGAAATCATCGGCATTTAGGATCAAATACTTCATGACTTGCCTCCTTGGTTATCTTTACTATCATTTTTCTTTCTGAGCGAACTCCTCAAACGGCATCGGCTTTGCATAATAATAGCCCTGCACGATGTCGCATCCGAGCTCACGCAGCAAATCTATATGCTCCTTGTTCTCAACGCCCTCGGCGACCGTGTGCATGCCGAGATCCTTAGCAAGCTTGATCACGTTTAACAAAACGGTCTTTGAGCGCTCGGGGTTCTGTGCGTTCACAAAGAAACTGCGGTCGATCTTGATGACGTCAAACGCAATGTTTTTAAGTAGCCCAAGAGAGCTGTAGCCCGTGCCGAAATCGTCCATCGACAGCGTGAAGCCCGCTTTATGCAACTTATCAAGTACCTCGGTTAATAGTGCCTCGTTATCGAATACGGCGGTCTCAGTGATCTCGATCTCGAGATACTGATGCGGTGTATTGTGTTTATCCGATATACGGCATAGATCATCGACGAAGTTAGCATTACTCAGGTGCATGCGAGAGAAGTTCACGGAGACTGTGATAGGCTTCTTGCCTTCAAAGATCATGTTCGTGACAAATTTACATGCCTCCTCGAACATAAACATGTCGAGCTTTAACACAAAGCCGTTCTTCTCGAACACAGGAACGAAATCAGCAGGGTGCATGATGAAGCGTCCATTTACCCACCAGCGCGCGAGTGCCTCTGCACCTGCGATACTCTCGTCGGCTAGGTAGCGCTTGGGCTGCAGAAACATCTTAAACTCACCACCGGCGAGCGCGGATTCCATGCGGTTCTCAATTTCCTTTATGTCGAGGGCTTCTTTAATGATCTGTTCGTCGTACAGGCAATATTCGGCTTGCAGTTTCTTGGCCTTGCGGTGCGCCATATTGGCCTTCTCGAGTGCTGCGGCGATGTCTTCCCAGTCCTTTTCACGTACGATGTAATATCCGGCGGGAAACATGATGTTATATGAGAAATCGCTGCCCATATATTCAAAGAAACGATCAATCATCTCGACTCTTAGCTTACGGATGTCGGATTTTGCATCGTATTCGAGCAGCAATACAAACTCATCGATGTTCATGCGTGCAAAGAGATGCTTCTCATGCTCAAATGAATCCCTCAACGCATTTACACAATTCTTCAACACCATATCACCGGTCGCAAACCCGTAGATACGGTTAATGAGTTTAAAACGATCCACATCGAACTTTATTAAGATAAATTTTGTATCGGGATATTCTTCAAGCATACGCTGGGCATCCATCTTGAATTTTGCGAGGGTAGGGGCGCCGGTTAGTTCATCGACGAATGCTATATCGGATAGGTGTTTTACATGCTTTCTTTGCATGTCTACAAGTATTACAAGTAAGAATGTAAATATCAATGCGAATACGATCGTCAGTATGTAGACAACGGTCAATATATTGTTGGTATTCGCTGAAATGACCTCATCCGGCACGATCGAAAATATATTCCAATCATTGATCGGTATCGTCGCATAATGTACGAGCCGTTTTTTACCGTCGAGCATGTATTTGGAATGACCGGACTTGTTTTGATACAGGTTTTCCTTCATCTTCTCAAAGCTGTCATTTGCGTAAAAGTCCGCGTTTTCCCAGTCGGTAAAGAGATTATTGCCATCAGTCAACGAATATCCGTTGACTGTGCGCGCAATAATAACACCCTCATTATTGGTGATATAGGCGTATCCGTGCTTATCAAACGAGCTTAGAAACAAACTGTTTAAACGATCGGCTGTGTATGAACCGTATAGCACGCCGATTATACCATCTTCGTTTTCAATCGGCGCGGAGATGGCAATAACATTTACGGGGCGTATGCGTGACAAAAACGGCTCAGATATAAATGTATCGCCATTCATCGCGTGTTGAAAGAATGGCCTATCACCAACATAGGTTGTAGTACCTGTATTGTTAAAGCTCTTACCGTCAGGATGCGCGATACCCAAGAACTCAAACGTTGTTTTACCCACCAATTCGTTCAGCTCATCGGGGGTTATATCTTCTAATTTGCCACTCGGGGCAATCAATTCTGCTAGGCTTTCAATTAGAAATTTCTCGTCACTCAGGGTTGCGGTAAAGTTGTAGGATTGTTGCTCCATTATTTCCTGGAGCGTGGTGCAGGCGGTCTTACTCAGATTATTCTTTATCGAATAGTTCAGGACAACAAGGCTAGTAATGATGACTAAAGATGCTATAGCTAACGCAACTGCATACCATCTGTTTGTGTATTTAAACACGTTACCCCTCCTAAAGCCCGAGTTGATAATTGAGACCGTTTTCCTTTTTATCCTTTTCTTTTATAAAATGCCCCGTAGACGGGAGCCTTTGCGCTTGATAATAGTTTAAATCCTCCGTTACGAATTGTTCTGGTAAAATTACACGCGAGAGTTTTGATCGACGTTTTAATGTAAACACCTGAACACCAGATGAGGATTTTGATGCGATTGGGCTCAGCGCCGAGGTGTTGAACACAAACGCCTTATCATCGTCCCGCATTACGAATAGCTCCCTGTCTTCGATAAGATGCGTCGCTGAGACAAGTGGGGACTTATCCGAGAACGCGTTGACGAGCTTCTTACGGTTCATCTTTGTAGCGTATGCGGACATCGGTATCTTTGACATCTTGCCGTTTTCATACGCGAACAGCATATGACCAGAGTAATCTGTCGTGACAACCATTTGGAGTATGTGTTCATCCTCCTCGAGCGAGAGCAGGTTTGTCAAATACTCTCCGAGGTTCGAAGCCTTTGTATCGGGAAGATCATAGAGCTTTGCCTTATATACGCAGCAGCGATCTGAAAAGAATAGGATCTCCGACTTGTTTTGCGCATCGATCTCGGCCACGATGCTGTCGCCGGGCTTGAGGTTCTGATCAGACGACGATCGCAGTGATATCAACGAGATTTTCTTGAAATATCCCTGTGCGGTCATGAAGACCTTGAGGCTGTAGTCCTCGATGAATGCCTCCTCGGGGATGGCCTCGATATGCGCCTCATGAATGATCTCTGTGCGACGCGGCTTACCATATTTCTTTGATATATCTTTGAGCTGGGATGCGATCAATTGCTTGATCTTGTTTTCGCTGGCCAATAACGCCTTCAGATCTTCAATCTCTTTACGGAGCTTGTCGAGCTCATTGATCTGAGAAAGCAAAAAGGCCTTGTTCAGATTACGCAGCTTGATTTCACAGATGTATTCGGCTTGGTTGCGGTCGATGTTAAAGCCTTTGATCAAGTTTGGTATGACCTCAGCATCCTCATCCGTACCGCGTATGATCGCTATCGCCTTGTCTATATCTAATACAACAGCAGATAGGCCCTCAAGCAAATGTATACGCTCAGCTTTCTTGCGCAGGTCAAAACCGATCTGTCCCTTAATACAGCCTATGCGGAAACGCAGCCATTCGTCTATGATTTCTTTTATACCCATCGTGCGCGGTCGCCCATCTATGAGTATGTTGAAATTGCAATTAAATGTCTCGCAGAGTGGCGTCAATGAAAAGAGCCTGCTCATCAATAACTCGTGGTTACAGCTCTTTTTTATGTCTATTGTGATCTTTAGGCCATTGATGTCCGTCTCGTCGCGCACATCGTTGATGTCCTTGATCTTGCCTGTCTTAACAAGGCTCACTATTTTGTCAATGATCGCCTCGAGTGTGGTTGTATACGGAATTTCGTATACCTCGATGCAGCTGTTCTTCTGATCGTAGCGGTATTTTGCCTTGAGTTTAAAACCTCCGCGACCGGTTGCGTAGATCGCCTCTATATCCTTCTCGCTATAAATAAGCTGACCGCCCGTGGAAAAATCCGGCGCAAGCAGGTATTTGGAAAGCTGTATCTCCGGGTTTTTAATATAAGCGATAACCGTATCGCAAACCTCGGTGAGGTTAAAGCTGCTGACATTACTGGCCATACCTACTGCTATACCGAGGTTAGGCGTGACCAACAAATTCGGAAACGTAGTAGGTAAAAGCAATGGCTCCTTCATCGTGGAGTTGTAGTTGTCTATGAACGAGACTGTCTCTTTGTCTATGTCTTTAAAGATCTCCGTACATATAGGATCGAGCTTGACCTCTGTGTATCGGCTCGCAGCAGATGCCATGTCGCGTGAATAATGTTTACCGAAATTTCCTTTTGACTCCACAAATGGATGCAGTAGTGCATCATAACCACGTGTGAGACGTACCATCGTCTCATATATTGCAAGATCACCGTGCGGGTTCAGACGCATCGTCTGGCCTACAACATCGGCGGATTTGATCTTGTTACCGGTCAAAAGCCCCATCTTGTACATCGTGAATAAGAGCTTTCGGTGCGAGGGCTTGAAACCGTCTATCTCGGGTATAGCACGCGACACGATGACACTCATCGTGTACGGCATGTAATTGATCTCAAGCGTGTCTACAATATTTTGTTCAATAATAGCGGCCTTACTTGTTGATGTGACGCTCTTGCGGTCGTCAGTCGTATTCTTTTTCATACGGCCTCCGTGATGTCAATATATTTATGACCGTTTTCCTCGATGAATTCCTTGCGGCCCTTGATGTTGTCGCCGAGCAGAATGTCAAACATATGCTGCGTACTGTGGATATCCGAAGGGGTTACGAGTATGAGTTTTCTGGTTTCGGGGTTCATCGTTGTTTGCCACATCATATCTGGCTCATTTTCGCCCAAGCCCTTTGAACGCTGGATCGTGACCTTGCCGGAGAGCTTCTTTACGATCTCATCGCGCTCAGTGTCGCTGTACGCGAACAGGGTCTTTTTTGCGTTTGTAATCTCATAGAGTGGGGATTCTGCTATAAATACCTTGTGCGCATCGATCAACGTAGGTGCCAGGCGATAGATCATCGTCAGTATCAATGCGCGTATCTGGAAGCCGTCCACGTCCGCATCTGTGCAGATGATGATCTTGCTCCACTTGAGCGCGTTCAGATCAAAGCTGTTTAGGTCCTTATTGTGCCTGGATTTGATCTCGACACCGCAGCCTAGCACACGCAAAAGATCCGTAATGATGTCGCTTGCAAAGATGCGATCATAATCGGCCTTGAGGCAGTTCAATATCTTACCGCGCACAGGCATGATCGCCTGAAACTCAGCGTCTCTGCCGAGCTTGCATGCACCGAGTGCGGAATCACCCTCTACAATATATATCTCTCGTTTGTCGACATCTTTAGAGCGGCAGTTCACGAATTTCTCGACGCGGTTATTGATATCGATGGAGCCGGTGAGTTTTTTCTTTATGGATATGCGGGTTTTTTCTGCGGATTCGCGGCTGTGCTTGTTGACCATGACCTGTGCGGCTATCCGATCCGCGTCGGCCTTATTCTCGATGAAATACACCTCAAGCTGCTTCTTTAGGAAATCTGTCATGTATTCCTGTATAAATTTATTGGTGATCGATTTCTTTGTCTGGTTCTCGTAGCTCGTGACCGTTGAAAAAGAGCTCGATATCAACACAAGGCTGTCCTCAATATCCACATAACCGATCTTCTTTTCGTCCTTTTTATATAACCCTGCGTTTTTGATATAGCTGTCGATAGCGGACACAAACGCCGAGCGCACTGCCTTATCCGGGGAGCCGCCATGCTCTAAAAAGCTTGAGTTGTGATAATACTCCACTACGTTTACATCGTTTGAAAAGCAGAATGTGAGTTGAAACTTGAGCTTGTACGCAGGTTTATCCTCGCGATCGCTGCCTGTGGCTTCAGCAGAGAATAGATGAGGGCGCGTGAGACCGTTTTCACCCACGAGCTCGTTGATATAGTCCGTGATACCGTTTTGATAAAAGAAGGTGTATTCCTTCGGACCGTCCTCGTTCAGCTCATCTGTGAGCACAAATAACAACCCTGCGTTAACAACGGCCTGACGCTTCAAGGTTTCCGTGTAATACTCGAGCGGTATACGTATATCCGTGAAGACCTCGAGGTCGGGCTTCCATGTAATAGAAGTGCCTGTGGGTGTTTTCTCGCTGATGGGTTCGGACTTCAGGCCGCCGATGTTTTCGCCTTTTTCAAAATGCAGTGTATATTTTTTACCGTCACGTATGACCATGACGTCCATGTATTCGGAACTGTATTGTGTAGAGCAAAGTCCGAGGCCGTTTAGACCCAGGCTGTAGGAATAGTTTGAGTCGCTGTTATTATCAAACTTGCCGCCCGCGTATAATTCGCAGAACACGAGCTCCCAGTTAAAGCGCTGTTCCTTTGGGTTGTAATCGACCGGGCAACCACTCGCATAGTCGCGTACGGTTATAGAATAATCCTTGTGGCGCGTGATCTCGATACGCTTGCCAAATCCCTCACGCGCCTCATCTATAGAATTAGAAATAATCTCAAAAACAGAATGCTGACAGCCCTCAATGCCATCCGAACCGAATATAACGCCAGGACGTTTCCTGACGCGGTCCGCACCCTTGAGGGATGTGATGCTTTCGTTGTTGTATTGGCGTTTCTGACGCTTGTGTTCTGTATTTACTTTTGTATCCGTTGTTGTTTCCATGATGCCTCCAATTAAATGATTCTTTGGTATTGATCCAGATTATAGCATATGGGTATGAATAAATCTATTAGCTTTGTCATTATGCATAAAAATGAATAATGTTCCCAATACTTGTTGACTTTTATGTATTAATGGCATAACATCTTCTGTAATTTATTCTGTACAATAATCCGTCGGAGATTCTATACGGAATAAATTGCGTATATTTATAACTTTATGGAGGGAAATATGAAGAAATCAATCTTGACATCAGTACTTACCGCCGTGATGATGCTGTCCTTGACGGCGTGCGGTGCATCCGGCACATCCGGTACACAAACAACCGCACAACCCCAGGCTACAGACAACAATTCCGCATCGAGCACTAAGACTTACACCGTCGGCATTTGTCAGCTTGTACAGCATCCGGCTCTGGACGCAGCTACCAACGGCTTTAAGGATGCCTTGAAGGCAAAGCTCGGCGACAATGTCAAATTTGACGAGCAAAACGCGTCTGCGGACACCGCAACCTGCGCTGTTATTGCCAACCAGTTTGTTTCATCGAATGTCGACCTGATCATGGCTAATGCCACACCGGCTCTTCAGGCGGCTCAGACCGCTACGAGCAAGATCCCGATCCTTGGTACCTCTGTAACTGATTATGGTACGGCGCTCAATATTGATAATTGGTCGGGCACCACAGGAAAGAATATATCAGGTACTTCGGATCTCGCTCCATTAGACAAGCAGGCTGCGATGCTGAACGAGCTGTTCCCCGATGCCAAGAATGTCGGCATACTCTATTGCTCATCCGAGCCGAACTCAAAATATCAGGCACAGGTCATCGATAAGGAACTCGGCGGCATGGGCTATACTTGCAAGGAATATACATTCTCTGACTCGAATGATTTGCAGTCTGTAGTCACGACGGCGGCATCCGAATCGGATGTCATCTACGTACCGACGGATAACAGCGTTGCCTCAAATACTGAGATCATCAAGAATGTCTGCGTACCCGCAAATGTACCTGTTATCGCGGGTGAAGAAGGTATCTGCTCCGGCTGCGGCGTAGCCACACTGTCCATCAGCTATTATGACCTGGGCTACACGACCGGCGAAATGGCATATGAAATCCTCGCTAACGGTGCCGATCCGGCAACAATGGAAGTCAAATACGCACCAAAGTTTACACAGCTCTATAATCCCGAGATCTGCGAAGCACTCGGTATAACCCCGCCAGACACATATAAGGCTATAGAAAAGTCTGAGTAATAATAATCTTCCCGCACAAGGAGATGAATGAACTGTGAATATTATAAATCTACTGACAGCACTGCCGGGAAACGCAGCCCAGGGCATCATCTGGGGTATAATGGCGCTCGGTGTGTTTATTACGTTTCGCTTGCTTGATTTCCCGGATCTGACGGTAGACGGCTCCTTTGCAACCGGAGGTGCCATAACGGTTGTTCTGATTGTTGCGGGAGTGCCCGCTCCGTTGGCCCTCGCGATAGCGGTCGTGGCGGGAAGCCTCGCCGGGCTCGTTACGGGAATCTTACATACCGCGCTGGGTATCCCGGGCATACTGTCCGGGATATTGACCCAGATATCGCTATGGTCCGTAAACCTACTCATTCTGAGCGGTGCTAACAAGGCCGTAAACGTGGATAAATACTCGTTGATAGTAAGCCTTCGCAATGTGGGAGGCTCTATCGCGGCGGTATCGATTATATCGGTAGTGTTGATCTGCTTGCTGTATTGGTATTTTGGCACCGAGCAGGGCAGCGCGTTACGCGCTACTGGCAGCAATCCTCATATGGCAAAAGCTCAGGGCATCAACATCGATGCAATGAAGGTCATAGCACTGTGCATCTCTAACGGTCTAGTGGCTCTGTCCGGTGGGTTGTTGTCGCAGTATCAGGGCTTCGCGGATATCAAGATGGGACAGGGTGCTATCGTTATAGGCCTTGCGGCCGTCATCATCGGCGAGGTGCTCGATATCGCGATCATCGGCAAATACTTGAATTTCGCTATTAGGTTGCTGTTTGTGATTATCGGTGGTATTGTTTACTATTTCGTCATCGGGCTTGTGATGTGGCTGCGGATGCGTACGTATATGCTGTAGCTCTTGACCGCGTGTATCGTGGCTGTATTCCTCGC
>CAYURR010000130.1:0-8698 GCA_964446745.1 uncultured Defluviitaleaceae bacterium
ATGTTCGCGCATGGCCCGAGCTTACGTTTTACAAACGCTACAAGCTCATGCCGCAGCTGCTCACAGCCGTTCGTATCCCATGCCGTAGAGTGTACCGAATCATGCACCGCATCATCCCCGTTTGTTTATTTGAAGGCGCCTTCACTATATAAAAGACATATCATGCAGGGTTTATTGCATTTTCCTTTTAGTCCTTGACAGACAAAGGTTCAAGATATCATTCGCCGGCAACCATAGGATAATCGCTATGGCAAGATTGGCGATAACGAATAAAACACAACATGGTTATTTGTCAATTAACTGAATATCCCAGTTACGCTTAGCAGCCAGCTTATAATCCCTCTTGAATCTGCTAGTAAAGTCCGGCTTTAGCATTAGTCTTTCAACTCCCTAAGCATATCGTTGGCGTTGTCAAAGCGCGTCTTACCAGATTTGATGATTTTATCGCCGTCTCTTATCGCTTCTATAGTTTCGGAGTTAAATGTTGAAGGGCGTAAGTCAAACGGAATCCCACCTACATTCCGCGAAGTATACAGAAATACGTTGATTGCATCCGTAATGCTCATGCCATATTTGGAATATATGGCCTCAACATCAGATTTTATTTGCGGGTCAATTCGAATATACATGCTTGAACTCTTAGCCATCTCTATCACCTCGCTTATTAATTTGTCTCGTTATATTACAATTTAAGAACAAATACAATACATTGTGTTATCGGACAAAGACAACGAACGCCGCCGATATCCATAATGTAAAATTCACAGAATTTCCCTTGTAATTCTATAATTCAAGTATGTGCCGCTCACGCTGACCTTGTCGAACTGCTCCTGCGAAAAATGCGTAAAGCGCATGCCGCATTTGATCATGACCTTTCCCGAGGCCGGGTTAAGTTTATTGTGCTTTGCGTAGATCGTATAAAAACCCGCCTGCCTAAACGCGTACTCGAGCACGGCCCTGCACGCCTCGGTCACGATGCCCATGCCCCAATATCCCGCGTGCAGCGCATAGGTCAGCTGTGCCGAGCGCTCGGCGGGTTTTACATCCCAGAGCGATATCGTTCCGATCACGGTATTGCTCTGCGTATAAACGATCGCCCACTGATAACAATATGGCTTGCTGTATTCCTCGAGCCACTCCGCGAGCACCGAGCGCGTTTCGTCAATGTTCTTGTGCGGTGTCCACGACAAAAACTGCGACACGCGCATGTCTGATGCAAAGCAATAGATATCGAATGCGTCCTCGGGCATGAGCTTACGCAGTGTGAGCCTGTCCGTTTTTAAAATTTGCGTACCCAAATCGTTCAAAATTCTTGCTCCTTGCGCATATACAGCGCCTGTGATATATTGCGAAATGTATCAGGAATGCATCCAAGTGAAACATAAAATAAATCCGGAAGAAGAGTAAATATGTTATATGCGGATCAAATATCTAAAACCTATGCGCATCCGGTGCTTCGGGGGCTAAGCTTTGAGGCCCATAGGGGTGAGATCGTGGGCATAGCCGGTGAAAACGGCTGCGGCAAGTCGACGCTGCTGTCGATCTTGACCACTGTCACAAAACCGGACAGCGGTATGGTCACCATAGACAGCGAGGACATCAACAGAAACCCGAAGCTTTTAAAGCAGCGTATCGGCTATGTGCCGCAGGAGAACGCATTGTTTGAAGACCTCAGTGTCGCGGACAATGTTAGATTTTGGGCTGCGGCCTATGGCAAAGACCACCGCGACGCTGGCTTCGACGCCGATTTCCTGAGAAAGAAGGTGCGTCAGCTCTCGGGGGGTATGAAGAAGCGCTTGTCCATTCGTATCTCGCTGTTAAACGGCCCGGACTTTATCATCATGGACGAACCCACGACCGCGCTCGACATCGGCTTCAAATCCGAGCTTTCGCAGATGCTTTTGGATCTCAAATCCGAGGGCAAATGTGTGATACTGACCTCACACCAGCCCGACGAGCTGTTGCTCTGTGACCGCCTCTGCTTGATGCGAAACGGCGTGTTCGATTTCGTCGGTGCACCATCTGAGCTCTGCGCGGACGGGTCCGATTTCAGCAGCGCACTGTATGGCTTTATCACGCGCGACCGCAATAGGATAGGGAACGGCTTGACCGGAGACGGGATAAAGGCCGCCTGTGCCGCCGTAAACGCCTCCGGCCCTGCCGGCGGCGGGGGTTGAAATATGCTGTTGATCGAGATAAAACGCTATGGCGGCGCGTATATAAAACTCGCGTACTGGGCATTGTTTGCACTGCTGCTCTGCCTGTTTACGGTCACGGCCGCCGAGAATATCACAAATAGGGGTTCGCTGTTTGCGCCGTTTCAGATCGGTGTTGTGGACGGTAACAACGGCGCGACGATCGATATACTTATAAAGACCTTTAACGAAACCCCGTCCGTTTCACAGATCGTTACGCTCGAACGCTTGGATAAGCAAACCGCCGAATCTCAGCTCGATGTCGGTACAATACCCGCATATATCGAGATACCCGAGGGCTTTGTGGATTCGATCATGACCGGTACGAACATGCCGTTTTCGCTGCATACCGCCAATTCGTTTTCATTACAATCCACAGCTGCGCGTCTGCTTGCGTACGGCGCGGTCGCGTTCCTGTCCGTATCGCAATCCGGGGTATATGCGGTCTACGACGTCGCGTTTTCTAACGGCTTGGATGGTGCGTTCATCGACAGCCACATCTTTTTCCCCATAAACCTCGCCTACGGTATGAACATTGTTGAATATGAGAAGTTCTTCGTGCCCAAGACCCTGTACGCGACCGGCGAGCTCACCGTTATACAGCATTACCTGCTCTCGTTTGCGGTGTTCTTTATGTTTCTCTGCAACCTAAGCCTTTTAAAGCCCGTCATCGCGTTCAATAGACAGCTATATGCACGGTACAAGCTCGCGGGCTTTTCGTTTGCATCTGCGTTTGGCATGAATACATTGGGGTTTGTGCTCGGCAACCTCGTCGTTTCGGTACCGCTGTTTATATTGCTTGGGATAAAGGCCTTGCCCGTGATGCTCTGCGTGACCGGAGCCGTGCTGTTGATTGCTACCATTATACCCAACGAAGCCGCCGCGGGCTTTACGACATTGATCGTTGCGACTGTGATGCTGTTTTGTTCGGGCGGTGTGCTGCCGCTGTCGTTTCTGCCGGACATCTTTTCAAAAATCAACGTGCTTACCGTTAACTACTACGCTTTGAACGCGGCCAAAGCCGACGTTATGCTCTCCGTGCCGCTCTTGGCCGGGTTGTTGTGCGGTGTCGCCGCATTCTGTATAAAAGGCAGGGTTGCGCAATGAGGTTTTTGTTTATCGCATATCTTACAAAGCTGAAGTCGATTATATCTCCATATTTAATCGGGGTTGTTTTATTATTTGCGCTCGGGCTTGTCGCAGTGATATCGGTATTCAACTCGCCCGAATATAACGGCATACGCGTCGGCGTATATGCTGCCGACAACGGAGCTTCACACTTGGCCGCCGATTACTTTGCGTCCGCGCTTGAGGGCCGTGCCGATGTTCGATTTTATATCAACGAGAGCGATATGAAGAAACATGTCTCGTCGCGCTTTTTGGAATGCGCATACAGCATCGATATCGAGGACGGCAAGTTCGAGGAGTCCGTCACGCTATATAAATCTCCTCTGACCGTAGCCGATCCGATGTTTGATCTGATGATGACCTCGGCCTTATCTCGAGTGATGGCGGGGGATCTGGGTGTGTCCGTGCTTTCGAAGCATCTGCCCGATGTTTCGAAGGACAAAATAAAATCCGCCGTGCAGGATGCGGCGGATAGCTATACGGCTGACGGTATGCGGATCAAATTACTCGAAATCTATCCGGGCGGTGTTTCGGCAGCAGATGCATTACCCTCCATGCTGCCGTATTACGTAAACAGCCTCTACGCATTGTTTGCGCTGATACTGTGCCTAACCTGCGGCATATCGCTAAAGACCGTGTTCGCGAGACGGGTCATGGACAGGCTCGTATCGGCCGGTGTGTCCAGGTCCGTTATGTACGCAGCGGATTTATTGGTGTTGTTTACGATATCGCTCGCGTTTATGATTGTGTGCAGCTTATCTGCCGCCGCATCGGGCTTGCTTACGTTTGACTACATCGCTGTTGCCGGGATATTGGTGTTTAGCTTGTCCGTCTCAGCTCTCTGTGTTTTTCTCTGCCGCGTTGTCCCCCAAAACTTCCTGACTGCGCTTTTGGCTGTGACGTTCGTGTTTATGGCCATAACCTCGTTCATCGATGTAGCGGAGATCATACCGTCGCTCTCATTTATAAACCTATTTAACCCCGTGCGATTTTATATAAACAACAATATATTCGAATTGGCTTTGATCGCTTTTGCTTGCGCCGCCGCAAACTTATCTATAACACTAACTGCGACACGTACAGCATGACAAATCCCGGCAGCCCCAATAATGATACGACCACGACTGTTATCAGGTTGATGCCGACCATGAGCCCGACACCGAGGCCCGCGAGTATATTGTTAAACACCACGAACCCCAAGCTGCCGAGCGCACCCTGCATCAATAGCTTACTGACAACCTTCAGCTGTGCACCGAACACCAAGAGCATCCCTATGATCAAAACACCAACGATCAGCCACGGTATCAGGCTCTGGCCGCCGAGCCCGAGCTTAGTCAGATCACCCATCAAAATCCCGCCTCTTTACGCAGCTTCAGATAATACTGATATTTCATATGTGTGGCCTTGATCTCGTAGATAAAGCCGTCTATTAGCATCGGGTCCGTTACATTGTCATACATATTGTGCAGATTGGTAAGCTCCGCGTTGAGCCCGTCCAATATACTCTCAACCTCATGCTTTGCCAGTGTCGTCCCCATACCCGCAGCCTGTCCGCCCGGTGGTGTTTGTATAGCCCGTCCGGGCTTTTTTATGTGTTTGGGCTTGTGTAATTGCTTCATTACCGGATTCATACAGAACCTCCCCTTTAGATGTAAAAAATTACCAATTTATCTAATATAAATATAGTCTGAAGGGCAGGTTTTTATACACTATTTTATTCCGTCATTTTTCCCGTTTTTATCGCATGTTTATTTCATTTCTACATCAGCTATGCCATATCCGAGGTCACCGATAGTGTACCCTGCTGATGTGATATTGAGTTTGCTGTTTCGGCCTGTTCCCGTCACGGTAAAGGTTACACCGCTGTTTGTCTGATCCGCGATGGCGCAGACAGCCTCCCAGTCCAATGTGACGACTGAACTGCGAAGTGTAATCTTTAGCCGAGCCCCGGGCTTCTTTGCGATCTCCCTGATCGTATCGATCGCCACATACGCAGAGGTCTTTGAGCCTGTTACCTTTACGACATTTGTATCCTTTATATCCGATATCGTCACACGCTCCGGTGGTGCTTTCGAGGCCTGAGGGTTCCCGAGCGATGCCACGTATGGAGGCGGGGTCGGAGCTGGCTGATTGTGTATGCCCGGTCGAGGTGGGATTAATGGAGGTGATTGGTGACTCGCAGCCGCTCCGGGGGAGTGGGAAGGAGAGGGCGAGGGTGTCGGGTTCGGCCTGGGATCCGTATCATTCGCCTGAACAAAACTCGCGTTCAGCGTAGTATCGCTTGACGGCATTATAAATGTCGTGGACGCGCTTTTTGCATCCCTAAACTCACCGCCCGCGGTTGACGTCCAGCTCTCGAATGTATATCCCTCGTTCGGTGTTACCGATATCGCCACACTCTGACCGGCTACGTATTGACCGCTAATGTCCGGATGGACTTTACCGTTTTCCCCAGCCGTCAATGTGAGGCTGTACATACCAGAGCGAGTAACCTCCACAGCCACTATTGAGCTTGTTGTCTCTGAGGTCTTTGCACCTACTGCATATGGATTGTTACTTGTTATCTTTACGCAGTAATAATATGTACCCTCATCTGTAGTAGGGGGTGTAAAAGTCGCAGAGGTTGCTCCGTCTATAGGGGTCATGCCATCCATGGAGGCCTTGGTGTTTCTGTACCATTGATATGTCAGCGAGCCGCCGTCCAATACATATGCCATTACGGAGAGCGGGCTGCCCGCCGTATTTATGCCGTATATTGCCTTTCTTGCTAGATTGCTTGTGATGATTGGCTGCTGAGCATCTGTTTCAGATCCGTACACCCTTACCTGCGCTATCGTGCTCATGACCGTAGCGGTCTGTTCACCTCTGACGGTTGTGTTGGTGTTTGTCACCTGAACGAAATAGTATACGATGCCGATATCTCCGGTGGGTGGTATGTACTCGGGTGAAATCTCACCGGGTATAGGTATCGCACCTGTGTAAGAATTCTCGGTGTTTTTGTACCATTGATAACTCAGATCCCCGCCGTCTGAAACAGAAGCCGAAACCTCCAGTGCTATGTAATCATCATTTAACAGACATCCATACTTACTATCTAAGTCAATATTAAACACCGGCGGCTCGGCGTTATCTAGATTGTTAATCTCTACCTCTTTTATCCCGCTCGTGATTGTCGCTGTTTTGCCGCCTTGCGTATTAGTTACTATCGCATAGTAGAACAAGGTGCCCAGCGTTGATGTAGGAGGGGTATAGCTATGTGCGGTAGCGTTTGCTATCAGCGCGCCGCCGGTGGTGTTTTTCACGGTATTTGTATACCACTGATAAGAGAGCGTCCCGCCCCCCTTTAAGGTCGCACCTACGGTCAATGGGTTCGCCGTGGCATTTTGCTTGTATGTGACCTTGCCGCTCAGATTGCTTGTCAAAGTCGGGGCTTCAGCTTCCGAGGCCTCTCCGACCTCCACAGCCATTGATGATGATCGGTCGGAATTTACCATTATGTTTATGCCGGAGTCTACCATCTGCGGATGACAGTTGTTATCCTCGGTAAAGCCTTTCCCCGATCCGCCGTTTGATTGTGTATGACCCGCGGCGTAGAAGTTTGAATTGGGTTTAGTATCCGAGTTCAGATATCCGTTTTTTAAATAGAACGCTCTAAAGTATATATCTTCAATACCTCCCGCTTCCTCCACATCCACTGCCTTGTGGTAATGGTTGCTATTGATTTTGCCTCCCGCTGCCTCTACCTCATCGTCGATGTGATAGATCAGGATGCCGCCGCTATTGTTATATTCAAACACCAAGTCAAACCAGTACATCCCCATGTCAAATCCCATTGACTGACGGTTCTCTACCAAGAAATATTGCTTGGGGTTTATATCGCTTGTTATCTTTAATACATTGTAGCTTTTGTCAAAGCTGTTTACATTTATGGTCTTATGCTCTGTAGATTTAATTACCGTGGGGGTTACAAAGCCAAGCTTAGCCTTTGACCACGCGTCCGGATGTACGGGGGTATAGGATTGCTCTTCATTGGGGCCCGCTCCCCAGCAACCGGCCGCCATCAGGCTATAAGGCCCCACGCCCGGCGAATCATTACCGTAATCATACAGGTCCGGTAATCCCAAACTATGCCCGAGCTCATGTACCGTCACGCCCAATCCCATCGCGATGGCGGTTTGATCCAGCCTTTCCCCCTCATACACCTCGCCCTGCACCGCAAACGCCTCCAGCTTCGGGTTCGTTATATCGGTTGCGTCCACACTTACTACAATAGGATTTGCTTCTGTGCCAAAGTAGGCGTAGCTTGCGTGTGCCCAAATCTTTTGATCTTTGATAAGGTTAGCTGTATTGCTTGCCTCCCATCCGGCGACAATCGCCGATATATGAAAGTCCTCACGTTTTATATAGCCACTAACCCTGTCGGTATATTTATCGAGGTTCAGGAATTGTTTTATCTTGTCAAACGCGAGCTTCACATCCGCATTAACAGACTCATGGTCTCCGTCAAAGCCCGGGTGATTTTTATCCATCCAAACACGCGCTACGCCGTCTTTGATTTCTATCTCTCTGGCGCCCGGTATATTTTTCAGTATTCGGTTGCCCGCGTTAAACGTGATGGGTCTGAACTGGAAGTTTTTCGCGCCGGATACCTCGGCATAGTATGCGTTTACGGTTTTGCCGTTCGTGCCGAAGTGATGATTGCGCCAGTAGTCAATGCCCTTGACTAGACGCGCATCGTTGTATTCAACGAGCATCACGAGCATGTCCTGTTTGAGCTTGTTGTCCGGTATGGGTAGGCTGTTTTGGGCCGCTTCGGGTGCCGCAAACGGCATCGGCATGTCTATACGCTCCGCTCCTGCCGATCTATCCGCGCCTGCGATAAGAGGCGTGAGATCCTCGCGCGCTATCCTAATTCCGGATTGATCTGCAATCGACCTCACGTTGCCGTTATCTTGTTTGCCAGCCGTCTCTGAGCCTGGCACAAGCTTCCCGTTTGATATGTACGCATATCGCCAGTCCTTCGAGCGATCGTCATACGTCACCACATATCCGCTGTCGTCCTCCGTCCAGTTAAAGAACTCATCTCCATAGCCCGTAATGGTGATCACGGAACCGTCCGATTGACTAACCTCGGTCGGAAAAGGATTGGCCGGTACGGCATACACCGTAACCCCCAAAGCCGCTGTCAGCGCAACAACCAGCATCATAAATGCTATGTAAAACCTTATCCTATTCATCCTAACCCCCCGCAGTCTGCATAATTGTATGAAGTATATGTTTAGCCGTGCTATATGTCAACAAAGCCCAAGGCCACATCCATCCATATATTTGCTCATTATGCTTTATTGACAAACATATGAAACAGCTACATAATA
>CAYURR010000131.1:0-8524 GCA_964446745.1 uncultured Defluviitaleaceae bacterium
TTTAATATTATCTGAATGCTCATCATTACCACGTTGATAAGAAAATGTCACTTCAGTGAAAGCCGGTATAATAATATCTCTCTTATCACTATCTTTAATTGTATATTGTGCATTAAAAAGTGGGGTGAGCCTTTCATCGGTGTAGTGCTGAAAATGGCGAACAACATTAGGTTCCTGCCCTTGTTCAGTAAACACCCATTCTGTGAAAGCATTGGATTGTATTTTTAGTTTTGGTTCTAAATCATATTGCAAATCATTATCCCAATAGAACAGATCTTCTGTGAATGCGCTATAATACAGAATTTTCTTACTTGCCAGTCCTGTGTCTTCTTCTGTTTCATTTTTAGGATCAACCAAATATTTAAACTCTCTTGAAAGCCTTGTTTTGCCTGTTCCATTAAAGGCATAAATTAATTGAACCTTTATATCAGATTCAGTTGCAAGTTTTGCATTTGTTCTATGTTTTACGTCTTTTAGTTCTTTTGCTATTTCATTTAAAGGTTTCCCCATATCACACCTCTAATTCAGCCTTTGGAAAGGTAAGCAGCTTATTACGGTAGTATTCATATTGTTGCTGTCTTGCCTTTATTTCAGCAGGTAGACCGATTGCAATATCGTTGCAAAGAGTGTCGAAACGGTCGAGGATGTCGACGATGCGTTGTTGCTCAGCAAGAGATTTTTCTATATCGTTTGGAAAGGGAATTGGTATTTTGACTCTTTCCACTACATCACGCCCAATACGTGGAACACTTGCTCTCCTAACTTGAGAAAAAATATACTCCTGTTGGTTAGAGAGTGCGAGATATAAGTATCTACTATTTAAACTTGTGGGGCAAACAAGGCAATAACAATCATCAGCCGCCCAAAAATCGACATTGCTATATCCCACAGAACCAGCTGCACCTGCACTGATAATAAAAGTTGTTTTTGCTGGATAATTACATTCCCCAAAATATCCCAACGGAATCATACTATTTTGATATACAGGATATTTACCCTGGTCGTTCAACTGACTTCTAACAACCCTTACACCTCTTGATAAAATTATTATTGTACCTAGTGTTTTCCACTCAACTTCATCACCAAATGTCAGCAAACTATCCCTATAATACTCATACTGTTTTTTTCTCGCTGTAAGCTCCGCCGTAAGCTCCGCCGTAAGCTCCGCTGTAAGCTCTGTGAAATTATCTAATATGCGGACAATTTCCTCCTGCACTGGGAGAGGAGGGAGGGGGATTTGTAATGTTTTAATAATATCTGAATTTAAATTGCTTACTGAACCACTATTAATTTTGCTAATCCAATAATTTTGCACTAATTCCGACGAAAGGAAATGATATAAAAAATCCGAGTTAAGGGTATTTTCAAAATCACTTATTGATGCCCAACCATCGTGAATTGCCCCATCAATGTTCAAAATATACGGACGTCCAAAACTCATAGAGTTAGACATAATAAAATCACCTTTTTTTAGTACTCTTGATTTACTGGCACCTTCTGCAGTGATTTTTTGTTCAGTCTTGCTCACATATTTTGAATTAGGCATGGTATCGCCTATTTTAATCCAAGGAACGCCATCTTCCTTGTCTGTAATAAAATTGGCTATAGGCCGTGGTGAAGCACCACGTTGAATTTTAGCAATATCACCAAACGCCTTATACTCCACCCCGTCAGGGCAAAGCTCATTTATAAGCTCATCTAATTTACTCATTACTACACCTCGATTTCTGCAATAATCTTATCGATCTCAGCACGAAGCTTATCAATTTTTGCAACCGTTGTTTTAATTTCTGCGTTCAACACATTGATATCAATGACTTCTCTTGTGTCCTTTGCCTCCACATAGGAGCTAACAGAGAGATTGTAGTTTCCATCTGCAATCTTATCCTTATCTACAGACTTTGCCACATGGTCGATATCCTCTTTACGGTCAAACAGTTCCAAGATTTTTTCAATATGCTCTTCTGTCAGCACGTTGTTGTTAGTCTCTTTTTTGAAAAAATCTTCACCGCTTGCATCGATGAACTGTATTTTTGTATCGCTTTTGTGCTTGGACAAAACCAAGATATTCACAGCGATAGAGGTGCCAAAGAAAAGGTTTGGTGCCAGAGAGATAACCGTTTCCACAAAGTTATTATCAATCAAATACTGTCTAATTTTCTGCTCGGCACCGCCACGGTAAAAGATGCCGGGGAAGCAAACAATAGCGGCACGCCCTTTACCAGAAAGATAGCTCAGTGCATGAAGTACAAAAGCAAAGTCCGCTTTAGACTTTGGCGCAAGAACTCCCGCAGGGGCAAAACGCTCATCGTTTATAAGGGTTGGGTCATCACTGCCAATCCAATTGATTGAATAGGGTGGATTGGATACAACGGCATCAAAAGGCTTGTCACTTCCAAACTGAGGGTCTGTCAAAGTATTACCCAACGCAATATTGAATTTGTCATAGTTGACATTGTGCAAAAACATATTCATACGGGCAAGGTTGTACGTTGTGTGATTTATTTCCTGTCCATAGAAGCCGTCTTCAATAATATGCTCATCGAATTGTTTTTTCGCTTGTAATAGCAATGAACCGGAACCGGCGGCTGGGTCATAAATCTTGTTAATCGTCGTTTGATTATGTATTGCTAACCTAGCGATGAGTTTAGAGACACTCTGAGGTGTGAAAAATTCCCCTCCTGATTTACCTGCATTAGCAGCATAATTAGAGATTAAATACTCGTACGCATCGCCAAATAGGTCAATCTGATTATCTTCAAACTTACCAAAATCAAGTTCTTCAACACCTTTAATGACAGCGGCTAAACGGCTGTTTTTATCCTTAACAGTATTTCCTAAGCGGTTGCTTGTTGTATCAAAATCGGCAAACAATCCTTTAATATCACGTTCGGAAGGATAACCATTGGCTGAACTTTCAATAGCTGAAAATATATCCGCCAGATCTGTGTTCAGGCTTTCATTTGTATTTGCATTTTTTGCAATGTTGACAAACAACTGACTAGGGTAAATAAAATATCCCTTTGTTTTGATTGCATCTTCTTTAATTTCTTTGGTTATGATATCATCGTCAAGCTCTGCATACTTAACGCTGTCGTCTCCACCTTCAATATAATTAGAAAAGTTTTCACTAATGAAACGATAAAAGAGTGTTCCTAAAACATATTGTTTAAAATCCCATCCATCTACAGAACCGCGAACGTCGTTCGCTATTTTCCAGATTTTAGATTGCAATTCGGCTCTTTGCGCTGCACTTGACATATTTCTTCCTCCATTTAGTTGTACTGAGCATTTTGGTTACTACTGTTCCGTTTACAATCATATGTTGCTTGGAGCGGTTTTGATTTGTATTGGTGTGACTGACCTTTGACTATTTCAATTCTGACAAGCGGCATAACTTACCCCTCCAAACAAAACTGTTTCGGGAAATTTTCAACACTCTAACATAGAGTTATGATTTGTTCAACATACTCACCAACATTGATTTGCCCTCATATATCACATATGGTATATTCACTTCCACATACTGTTAAGACCTTTTCCTTACTATGATTGGAGTGAATACTATGTCTGATTTCAATAAAGCGCTTGCGCTTGCGTTCGAGGCGCACGCAAACCAGTTTGACAAAGCGGGCGAACCATATGTACTGCATCCGATCCGCGTTGCGTCGTCTTTCACGGATGAGCCCGCGCGTATCGTTGCGGTTTTGCACGACGTGCTTGAGGACAACAAGCAGTTTACGCCCGACCGTCTGCGTGCCGAGGGATTTGACGAAGAGATCGTACGTGCCGTCGTTGCGTTGACGCGACACGAAGATACTGAGGGAGAGGATGCGTATCTCGAATACATCTGCAGTCTGTCCGATGAACCGCTCGCGGGTCGGGTAAAACTCGCGGACCTCAACGACAATATGAATATCAGTCGTATACCCACACCGACAGAAAAGGATTTTCTGCGCGTATCGAAGTATCGCCGCGCGTATTCGATACTCAGAAAAGCTCTGCGTGAGCGTGAGATATCTGAGTTGACCCAAAACGAGACGGACCCGAAGCGCGTCTATGCTATACGCTATGCGCGAATTGCCGAGGATTACGAGTGCTATGCGCGCGTACTCAGAGAGGTGCTCGAGCGCTTATGCTCGGGCGTAGCACCGCAGTCGATTGTACAGGTGCGAGCCAAAAAGGTTGCGAGCTTTACGGAAAAGCTCGTGCGCAAGAACTACTGTGACGGTGGACGCAACCCATTTGACCGTTGCACGGATCTATGCGGGGGCCGTGTGATCACACAGACCATGGATCAGGCCAATGAGATTGCCGCTTTCATCGAAAAGCATTTCAATGTGGATTACCAGAACAGCCTCGACGCGGGCAAGCGACTGAGCACAAAAGAATTTGGCTACCGTTCGCTGCACTATGTCATTTCTATAAAGAGCGACAACCTACTCGGTATGGATACAAAGCCCGAAATCACAGGTGATCTGAAAGCCGAGATACAAATACGCACAATGCTACAGCATGCCTGGTCGGACTGTGTGCACGACAGGCTATACAAATCCCCTTTCAAGGTCATGGACAAATACGAACGTGACAGCTCACGCATTGCGGCCGCGCTCGAGGTCATCGACAATCAATTCAAGGACTTTATCTACGACTTTGACAAATACAGCATCAACTTCACCTCTTACCTACCCGAGAACGCTGTCCTAAAGATCATTTCCAACAACAATATCATTAAAAATCTCGAGGCCTCCGAGCGGAGCAAGCGGCCATATGCGTACAAGAACGCGGAGCTGTACACGAGCCTGGGCATGTATGCAGAGGCTGTCGAGCAGCTTTCTCCGTATGTAAACGAGCAAAACGCATTAACCTTACCGAGTGAGGCTGTGACCTTGGGTTATGCGCTCTGTTCGCTCGCGGATTTCGATCTGATGTCCAAGGATTTTGTTCGTGGCGAAAAGCTATTGAAGGCCATCGAAGAACAATACCGCTACCTGGATACCGACCGCAGCAACCTATGGCTCAAGGAAAAGAAGCTCTATACAAAAACGCTAGTCTGCCTGGCGGATTGCGTGATCTATTCGGGCATGAACCCTTCGCTGGCCGAAAACGCGTTGAGCCGTGCGTACAGGCTCGAGCCCGAGAACCCCTACATATTGAACAGGATCATAGAGGTCACATGGGGCGCATCGGGACGGTTTGAAATGCTCTCGGGTGCGATCGCAAACGGCGTGAGCATATGCCGCGCGCATATCGCGTCTGAGATAGAGCTGCCTAACGCATATCTCGCGATGGGACGGCTCGAGCTCGCAGCCGAAAACAACGATGCGGCACTCGAGGCATATTCTCAAGCGATCAACTACGTAAACCTACACAAGGACATTCGTCACGCCTCAATCATCGAGCTGTTTAAGACCGAGCGGATATTTTTGAACAAAACCGTACACAGCCGTGAGGCCGCAAGGCTTATCATCAAGCTGATCAATAACGCGATACGTCATTGGGAGAGCGGTGATGCACCGCAGTCCGAAGAGCTCGTCGGCGTAGGTCACTTCAACATAGACGTGAGCGAGATCATACATATAAATCTCGATGACGAACCGTTCGCACAGATAGACAGCATCGACGAGCTGATCGGCGACGGTTCGAAGCGTTACCTCGTCGTGGTTTCTGGCGGCGGGCACAAGGCCTCGCTGTATTGCCAGATATTCGTTTCGCAGGGACATAAGTTATTGATCTATGATGACGCGAGCAAGCAGCCGCTCGCAAACAACAGCCTCTATGCCGACAGCCACACTATAGCCGCGATCCCGTACGAGAAGGAGACGCTACTTGGTCTATTCGCAAAGCGCCTGACGGATTTCGATGAGGAGACGATCATAACAGCCGCGCGTCTCACGCATGACAACTACAAAAACATACAGGACGCAAAGTTACAACGCATTCTCGACCGTTGCACCGAACAGTTCTTCCGCGATACCCCTGCCGCATTGCCATGGGAGGAACTGCCCGAGGACTATCGCCACGCCAACATCGACCAGGTGCGCTACTGGCTCACGATATTCGGATTATGTGGCTACGAGATCGTTCAGCGCGACGCGAACGCAAATCTGTATCAGATCCCGTCTGACGACCTCGAGCATATGGCAAAACTCGAGCATGGCCGCTGGAACGCCGAACGGTTATTGCAGGGCTGGCGATATGCACCTGTGCGCGACGACGCTAAGAAGCTGCATGACTGCATAACCTGCTGGGATAATCTGACCGACGAGATAAAGATGTTTGACAGGGAGGCCATAAAGACAGCGGTCCGGATGCTGCACGGGTTGGGATACACGCTGAGGAGGGCTTAGATGTTGCATTCGATCATATGTGATCCGGATTATTTTTCCTGCCTCGAGCGCGTAAGGGAAAGCCTGAAAGGCGGCGCGGACAGTGAGACATTGCCGTTTGCGGAGGATTATTCGAGGCTGTTTTCACAGGAAAGGCTCCCGTCCAACATGGGCAACTTGAATCATTTCTTGAACGTGGTTTCCATGATGGCGCATCTTATTAACTATTTCGAGATCGAACAGGGCAAACGCAGCCTCACGCTGATGTTAGCCGCGTATTACCACGATATAGGCAAGACCGTGATTAACCACAGGCATGCGATGGAGGGAGGCTTCATATTTAAAAACATCAAGGCCTCGGGGCTTATTAAGCTCGAGAGGCTTTATGCCTCCCATGGCGTTACGTTTACACACGAGGATCTATTGTATATATCCGCACTGATAGAGCGTCACGACCTATTCGGCACACTCTCAAACGGTGAAAACAGCTATTACCCGTTGCATGCAATACCCAGAGCTTTTCCACTTACAAGCCACATATAGATGCGCTGCGTGAGACGCGTCAATGGGACTTGCTGTCTACAGATCTCGAGATGGCATTACGCATCCAGGATAAATATAAGCTGCTTGACCCGCTCACGCTGAGCGCGGACTTTGTGTGCGAGCGCATCAAGCGTTTGATTTTCTGTACGCTCGATAAGGCCTCCTCCACAGACGATGCCCTTTGTAAAGCGATAAAAGTTAAGCTCAGCTCGGGGATTTTATATGTAGACGAATTGCTAAAGGCATCCTCTCCGCTGACCACGCATCCGATCACGCGCTCCGTTCAGTATGATTATGCACTGGGCTTCTTTGAAAGGCTCGCCGCTCATATGATGAAGCGGATTTCTAATGAGCGCTTTAGCAACGGCTTGCGCACGGGCTTTATATATTCACCGAAGGACAAGGAGCCCACCGAATACCCCGCTGTCTTTAATAACAGCTTCGACGCGCTATGCGTTTGCGAAAATTATGTTACTGTCGTGTGTCGGCTGCTGTCGTCGATAGCAAGCAGCATGCCCGAGACAGGGTTCTGGAGCCTCGAGTTCGAGGATGCCGGTAACCGCCTGACCGATTCGAAAAAGGATAAGCTGCTGGGCTTGGACGGCGCGTTCAAACAACAGCAGGTGCTAAACGAGATGACGAGGGAGATATTGTTTTACAAATAGGGGTAAAACTTTCACTTGAACTTTTCAATGCAAGGTGTATACTCTGCATAAGCGGAAGGAACCGCTGCGTACGTAACCGCTTTTCTAAACGAACAGATTCCTTTACGAACGGATTCAGAAGGGGGATATTTTTATGAGCATGACCATAAACTCGATTGCATCAAACAAGATGCAGGACAAGATGCAACGCATCGGACAGCAACTGGCTACCGGCAAGAAGATCAACTCGGCAGCGGACAACGCAGCGGGGCTTGCGATAGCAGAAAAACTCACATCACAGATCAATGGCTTAGATAAAGGCACGGACAATACCTATGATA
The DNA here is from genome assembly GCA_964446745.1 of uncultured Defluviitaleaceae bacterium. Classification (GTDB taxonomy): domain Bacteria; phylum Bacillota; class Clostridia; order Lachnospirales; family WQUN01; genus CAYURR01. The sequence goes on from CAYURR010000131.1 coordinate 7,858, forward strand.
TGCGTAACCTCGTCACTACAGCGGAGGGCGGTCTGTCAACGATCAGCGATTCGCTGCAGCGCGTGCGCGAGCTCAGCATACAGGCTTCGAGCGATGTATTGACAGCCGATGACAAGACCCTCATACAAAACGAGATACAGAGCACATTACAAGGTATAAACGATATAGCGGGCTCCGTACAGTTCAACGGACAGAACCTCTTGGACGGCACCTTCCAAAACAAGAACACCGCCTCCGACGCAAACGGTAGGGGTATGTCCGTCTCGATAGGCGACATGTCCGTGAACGCTCTGGGTCTGGGTAACTACAATGTAACCACAGCATTTAACATCTCGGATGTAGACAACGCCATCGCAGGCGTAAGCAACCTACGCGCCGACCTCGGCTCAACCGTAAACAGGCTCTCGAGCACAGCAGCCTCAAACGCTATCTCCGAGCTCAACCTCGCAGCCGCACGCAGCCGAATGACCGATGCCGATATGGCCAAGTCCGTCATGGACTACAAGAAGAGCGCCGTGCTAAACGAGGCCTCGATGCTGATGCAGAAGAATACAATGAACCAAATGACCAGCAAGGTAAGCTTGTTGGGATAAGTCAAGAAGCCGTGTTAAGCACGGCTTCTTTTTTTGTTTTACACAGATATACATCTTACACAATTCTTACATCT
>CAYURR010000132.1:0-8477 GCA_964446745.1 uncultured Defluviitaleaceae bacterium
AGGGGGTGATGTCTGTGAACAAGGAACAATTTTTGAATATGCTATGCGAGGAAATCAAATATAAAAAAGTCCGGGCTTCAATAGTAAATGAATACACGATACATATCGAAGAGACAGCGTCCAATTTGATCAAAGATGGTATATCCCCGGATGAAGCTAACAGATTGGCGGTTGAACGCCTCGGAGATCCCAAGGAAATAGGGAAGGCGTTAAATCTCGCACACAGGCCTCATATGGAATGGTCTATATTTATATTGATTGCGGCTTTGATAAACATCAGTACATATGTTTTATATTATCTAAATAATCTATCGGGTAACAACTTGTTTGATGCTGGTAAATTGTTCGTAATAATAATTGCCGGTGTAATTGCCTTATTAGTCGGATTGTTTTTTGATTATACAAAGTTATTGAAGATATCTGCTCCGATATTTACTATTATTAGCTTAATGCTTATTTTACGCTCAATTTTAATTCATGATAACAATTATAATATATGGATACAGGTTCCGTTGTTGGGCACAATCAATGCGTTTTCGTGCGTAACGCCCATGTTGATAATATTGTATGCGGGGGTCCTTGCGAAATACTGCAACAGGGGATCAGCGATACGGCATGCAGAAGTACAAATTAAGATTCATGACAAAAACTATATCTTCAGGGGTATACCCAATCTATTTATATTATATGCAATTACAGCATTACCGGTTATTGCATATATCTCCACGCCGAGGTTTTTATATGTTTCCGTTTTATTTATTGCATTTGTGAGCATGGTTTTCTATGCGATGTCTCAAAAGGAATTTGTGGGAAAGAGGCTCAAATATATTTCCACAATCAGTTTGGGCGGGATATTAAGTGCGTTTTCATATCTGTGCTGGATGGCTTATACGCGCACGTTTGTTAGAGGAAGGCTGATGTCAGCATTGAATCCGAGCGCCGACATTAGCGGCGCGGGATATCAGATCAATATGACGCGAATGTTTATATCCACATCTGAGCTATTCGGACGTGCCACGGCAGAGATAAGACAAGCTCCCGCGCTTGTGACAAAATTTCTACCAAGTGCGCATTCGGATCTAATTTTTACATCGATAGTGGCGACCTTCGGCTGGGTATTTGCGGTAGGTGTTTTGCTCCTATATGCATTATTGATATGGAGGGTTGCGCTGATGGTAAAACGGATAAGAGATTATTTCGGCAGATTACTGATTATCGGTGTATGTGCGGCGTTTTCGTTTCAGATTATCACACATGTGTTAGTGGCGATCGGGCTTTTGCCGAGTATATCGATGCCTCTGCCATTTTTGTCATTTGGAATAACGAGTAATATATGTAATATGGCTATGATAGGTCTCATATTGAGTGTTTATCGCAGAAAGGATCTCATATAAACCTTGTCTGCACAAAAACGCGTGCGATGAATAGGATAGATTGAACATCAATTCCACATCTGGAGGCGCGTTATGAACATCCTGTTATCGGCATTTTGCGCTGTCTCGGCCAATATGGATACAGTCGTCGTATGCATAGCATACGGGCTCAAACGTATCCGCCTAAGCCTTGCGGCTATACTTACGCTCAGTTTTATATCCTCGGCGGGTACATTCTTATCAATGTACTTGGGCCAATTCCTAATAAAAAGAATCAACAGTCCCGCGATCAAGTCCTTAGGCGCGGTAACACTGTTGATTCTTGGTTTTTATTTCATATTTGAGGGTATCCGGGGGTTAAAGGGATATCATATGCATCCCGAAATGCTAGAACACCCCGAAATGGCCGACACAGACCATTCGGGGCGTATAGATTTTAGGGAATCGGTTGCACTTGCGCTCGCACTCACGATCAATAACATCGGTGTGGGTATTGCTGCGGGGATTTCGGGCCTCGAGCTGTTACCGACGACATTGTTTACATTTGTATTTACACCGCTATCTATAAAGCTCGGCTTCACGGTAGGCCTAAAATACGCACATGTATTTGGGCGATACGCAGGTATCGTATCCGGTGTTATCGTAATGTTTATCGGCGTGCTGTCGATCGTGGGTTAGTTATTTAATCTTCATCGGTATACCCGAAACAACCAGGTACACATCATTGCTGACACCGGAAAAATACCTATTTGCACGGCCCAATATCTCCGCCAGTGCCGTACCGAAATTATTAGAGCAGGATGGCATATACATGATCTCGTTCGTGATCATGATAAACCTGCCGTTGACATTTTTTGCGGCGTTACCGAGTTGAATGATATCCTCCATCACATTCTTTTCAACACTGCGAAAGCTGGTAGTGTTTTCCGATAGGTCGTAATGCTTCATGAGGTTATCGATTAATGAAGTAAGGCTTTCGAGGATTATGTAGTCATAATTATTGCCGACCTCGTTGATTTTTTGCGGGAGGTTTAAAAAACCCTCGTATGTCTCCCAATTTATCGGGCGTTGCTTACGGCTGCGCCTGATCCGCTCTTGCATATAGAAATCGGTTGCTACTGCTGTCGCAATCAATAATACTTTACTGTCCGGTGAGCAAAGCTGCCCGGCAACCTTGCTCTTTCCTACCCTTGTACCACCGGTTATCATTACCATGCGGATCCTCCTTCAGGTCTTTAGGTTATCGTTTACAGGTCTTGCCAGATCCTTACTCCCTTGGTACGTAGAAACATACACATACCCAAGGTAATGATCAGCAATATGAATGTCGTGCCGCCGGCCAATATCCTAGCGTCTATATCCAACGCAAAGTACACTATCATTGGCAGTAACATGACCACAAACGTTATCAGTAACGAAACGATCAGTGACATGCTCTGCTTTACGGGTACGATCAGTGACTTCCAATCAAAATTGGGTATGAGCAGGTTTACCGTGAGGCCCATCACTGATGAGAACAACACATAGATCAGTGGGGTCACAAACATCCATGGTATTATCAGCGGATCGGGCTTTATGATGAATGTCAATATCACGGAGTTAATCAACGCAGATGGCACAAAGATTGCAAGGTTCAACGCAGCCTTTCCCGCAAAGATCGTCAAAGGTGATACAGGCATGCTCTTCATTACCCAGAGGCTGCTGCCCTCGAGTGAAATGCTAGCGTTGGTCGTATTCATAAGCGCCAAGGCGGCGCCTATTACGACTGGTGCCAGTGGGAGAACCAAATCCGCGATTTCCGGAGTGCCCAATAGCGATTCAAAGTTGGCGCTTCCAAATATCAATAACCCGATCGATATAATTGTGAGTGCAACTGCACTGAATGCGGTATTTAACACATAGATCGGCGACGAAATATATCTGTGTACCTCTTTGGACAGAATGGCGGACAGCTGTGAGCGTGATTGCAATCTACCGACTTTATAATTTTTTTTCGAGCGTTCGGTTGTGATGTGTGTATTCAAACGCACGAACTGTTTGCTCAATAGGTTGCAAAACACCATGAACACAAGGCCATTAAGAGCAATAAATAAAAGGAAGTCCGATATCATGCCGTGTGCGACACCGTTGATATATAGGTTCGCAAGCGGATATATCCTATTAACGGTGCCGGTAAAGGATGTTGCCAAATCCATAATCGCCGCCTCGTCAATGGTCGATAACCTCTGAGTAAAGAATATGACCGTGAACACGAGAACAAATGTCATTACGATCGAGAGTATATTCTTATATCGTGATCCCGCTGAAACGACCTTTATCAATAGACTTACCAATGCCCCGAGCACAGAGGGGATTACCGGAAGCAGTACCAACGTGAGCATAAAAAACGGGTAATACAAAAACCCGGGGTTTGCAAGTTGTACATAGACGATACCGGACGGGATCATGATCAAGAAGATCAAGAAAACGTTCGATAGATACAACATGGCTATACGGCTCGACACGACCGTAGTCGTACTTACTGGCAAGGACATTATTAGGTCGAAGTCCTTGAAGCCGTAGAGGACACCCTCGGTCTTATAAACCGTAAAGATAAACGTAATGAAGCTGGAAAGAGCCATCATCATACCGAGCTGCAGATGAACTAAACCCATAGGTGCGAGTGTTATTGACATCCCGTACGAATATAAATATGACATAATAAACATGTATATAAACGCAAATATAAAAAGGACCGACATGCCCATGAGCTTGCGCTTAGCCTTCGGGTCCTTCGTATGCAGTGCCTTGTTCAGTCCGAACAATGAGAGCAATTGGATCTTAAGAAGCTTTAACATCGCGAACCTCATTTCTCTACGAGCTCTAAGAATAACGCCTCTAGGCTTTGGCTGCCCTTTACGTCCTCCGTCTTACCGGAGGTGACGAGCTTACCATCCTTTATGATCGCTATCTTGTTGCAGAGCTTTTCGGCCACCTCGAGCACATGCGTTGAAAAGAAGATCGCGCCACCACGAGCACAGAGCTCAGCCATCAGGGTCTTTAGTGTGTGCGAGGCGACAGGGTCGAGGCCCACGAACGGCTCATCGAGTACGAGCAGCTTCGGATCGTGGATAAACGCACCGATCAATACAAGCTTTTGACGCATACCGTGCGAATACGAGGATACAAGATCACCGAGCGCGGGCGTGAGCTCAAACTTATCTGCGTATCGCTTGATACGCTCGATCCTGTCTTGACTTGATACGCCATACATATCAGCTATGAAATTCAAATATTGTATACCTGTCAGGAAATCGTATATGTCAGGGTTATCGGGGATGTATGCCATCACCTGTTTGCACTCGATAGGATTAGCTTTTACACTCTTGCCGTCGACATATATTTCGCCCTCGTCAAAGGTCATAACACCGACCACCGAGCGTATCGTTGTGGTCTTTCCTGCTCCGTTATGGCCGATAAAGCCGTAGATATCGCCGCTTGAAACCTCAAGCGACAGATTATCTACGGCTTTTTTATTGTTTTTATATGTTTTAGAGTAGTTCTGTATTTTTAGCATGATTACCTCTTTTAATATTATGACAGTGAGTGTATGAATAATCCGCTACGTAACTTCGGTTCAAACCATGTAGACTTCGGCGGCATGATCTGCCCGGCATCCGCTATGTTCATGAGCTCATCCATCGAGGTCGGATACATCGAAAACGCCACAGCCATCTCACCGCTGTCGACGCGCCTCTGCAATTCCTCAAGTCCTCTGATACCGCCCACAAAATCGATACGCTTATCAACGCGTACGTCGCCGATATTCAATACAGGCTTCAACAGCGCATCCTGCAGCACCGACACATCTAGCGCATCCACAGGGTTCTGATTATTTAAAAGGTGCGGCTTTGCGGTTAGTAAATACCAGCCCTTTTGTCTCAGATACATGCCGAAGGTGCTTTTCATCGCAGGCTTTACACAGTCGGTTGCGGCCTCAACGATGAAATCCTCCGATATGCGCTCGATGAACGCATTCTCTGTCATGCCGTTCAGGTCCTTTACGAGGCGGTTATAGTCCATGATATGCAGATGATTGTCAGGGAATATAACAGACAGTGTAAAATTGTGCTCGGCCTCAGATGCGTCCGTGCCGGAGGTTTGCTCTGCGCGGCGTTTGAGCGCTACGTTCACGGATGAGGCGTTTCTGTGGTGACCGTCCGCGATATATAGGCATTCGACTTCGCCGAAGGCCTTGGTGAGTTCTGCGATCGTTTCAGATTTGTTGATAACCCACACCTCATGGCCGATGCCGTCCTCGGATACGAAGTCGTATACAGGAGCATTTGAGTTCATCCATGCACCTATAGCGGAAACGATCTTGTCGTCGTGCTTATATGTCAGGAAGATGGGGCCGGTGTTCGCGTTTGTGATGTCCACATGGCGTGTACGGTCCTCTTCCTTATCCTTACGTGTGAGCTCATGCTTCTTTATCTTGCCCTCGAGGTATTCGTCGACAGATGTGCAGCAAACCAAGCCGACTTGCTCGCGTCCGTTCATCGTGAGCTTGTATATATACAGGCATGGTGCGCCTTCTGTGATCAATACACTGTCCGCTACGAGCTTTTGTAGATTCTCGTTCGCCTTTGCATATACACTAGCGTCATATAGGTCTATGCCGGGCTCAAGGTCTATCTCAGATTTGTCTACATGCAAAAAGGAGTAGGGGTTACCCTGAACCATTTCCCGCGCCTCATCGCTGTTCATTACGTCATATGGCAATGCGGCCACAAGCTGCGCTTTATCGGACGCGGGCCGCACTGCCTTAAATGCTCTTATCTTGCTCATTACAGCACCCTCACGCGAATGACATCGTCTATTTTCATCAACGCTTCCTCGGTGCCCGCCGTGATATCGCCATCCACATCGATGATCGTGTACGCGAAATCACCACGGCTTTTATTGATCATATTGTCGATGTTAATACGCTTACCCGCGAGCTCGGTCGTCAGATTAGCTACGATGCTCGGGACGTTTTTATGGATCACACAGAGACGCTTCTTGCCTGTATACGGCAGCGAGCAGTCGGGCAGGTTCACAGAATTCTTGATATTGCCGTGATCGAGGTAATCCTTTAACTGTGTAGCAGCCATGATCGCGCAATTGTCCTCGGACTCCGGTGTGGATGCACCAAGATGCGGTATCGTGATGATATTGGAAACGCCCAGAAGGTCATCAGTCGGGAAGTCTGTTACATAACAGCCCACACGACCGCTTTCGATCCCTTGTTTGATAGCATCGTTGTCAACAAGCTCTGCGCGCGCGAGGTTTATTATGCGAACTCCGTCCTTCATTTTGCCGATTGTCTCCGCGTTTATAAACTTCTTTGTGGCATCGTTTAACGGCGCGTGTATTGTTATGTAATCGCATTCGGCATAGATGGTACCCAGATCAATGACATTCTTCACGTTCGGGTTCAGCAGCAGTGCAGCCTCTTCCGTGATGAACGGGTCATAGCCGTATACGCTCATACCTATCGCTTCACATACATTTGCCACGAGTACGCCGATCGCACCGAGCCCTACGATACCGAGCTTTTTGCCTGTGATCTCGGGGCCAACGAATTCGGCCTTGCCGGCCTCGACGGCCTTGGCTACGCCTGTGGTACCATTCAAGCCCTGTACCCAGTTGATGCCCGCGACGATCTTTCTGCTCGACATCAACAAAGCCGCGAGTACGAGTTCTTTTACTGCATTCGCATTTGCACCGGGTGTGTTGAACACGACGATACCCTTTGCGGCGTAGTCCTGTACGGGGATGTTGTTTGTGCCTGCGCCCGCACGCGCTACAGCGAGCAATGACTCGGGAACGGTCATTTCATGCATCGACGCGGAACGCACCATGATACCCTCTGGGTTTTCATTCTCGTTTACCGCCGTATACGCACCGAGCGCCTGGAGCCCGCATTTGGCTATTTTATTTAATGTATATACTCTATGCATAGAGACCTCCTATTTATTCTTCATTTCAAAGTCCTTCATGAACTCTACAAGCTTTTTTACGCCCTCTGTAGGCATAGCGTTGTAGATGCTTGCACGCATGCCGCCTACCGAACGGTGACCTGCGAGGTTTACAAAACCTGCGGCTTCGGCGGATTTGATGAATGACTTGTCGATGTCCTCGTTACCTGTAACAAACGGCACGTTCATCAGCGAACGGTCCTTCTTTGTGACCGTACCCTTGAACATACTGGATTCATCGAGATAGTCGTACAGGATCGCAGCCTTTTCCTTGTTGATCTGTTCCATAGCGGATACGCCGCCGAGGGACTTGAGCCACTCAAATACAAGCTTGGCGATATAGATGCTGTAGGTCGGAGGTGTGTTGTACATGGAACCCTCGTCTGCATGGGTCTTGTAGTTTAACATTGTGGGTGTGAAATCGAGCGCATTGCCGATAAAATCCTCACGAACGATAACGACACAGAGACCGGCTGGGCCGAAGTTTTTCTGCGCGCCCGCGTAGATCAAGGCGAAACGGTTTACATCATAGACCTCGGAGAGAATGGACGACGACATATCCGTAACGATCGGCACATTGCCTGTATCGGGCAGCTCTGTGAAACGTGTGCCGTAGATCGTATTGTTCATCGTAATGTGGAAATAGTCCGCGTCTGGCGAGAATTTGCTCGGATCGAGCTCCGGTATGTAGCTGAAGGTTTTGTCCTTTGACGATGCTACGACGTTTGCTGTGCCGTAACGCGAGGCCTCCTGGATAGCCTTCTTTGCCCATTGTCCGGTTTCCACGAAATCGGCCTTTTTGTTTTTAAACAGGTTTAGCGGTACCATCGCGAACTGCGTGGACGCACCGCCCTGCAGAAAGAGCACCTTATAATTCTCTGGGATGTTCATGAGCTCTCTCAGAAGCTGTTCGGCGTTCTGTATGATCTCAAGATACATCTTTGAGCGGTGGCTCATCTCCATAACGGACATGCCGGCCTTGTCATAGACAAGCATCTCCTTTGCGGCCTTTTCGAGCACCTCCTCGGCTATGACAGCCGGTCCTGCGGAAAAATTGTACACTCTGTCCATTGTTGCCCTCCTATATATTTATTACTCCGAAACC
>CAYURR010000133.1:0-8390 GCA_964446745.1 uncultured Defluviitaleaceae bacterium
TCAGGGACTTTTTGGGTGTGGAGCATCTGAGTTATCTGTATGCAGACGATGAGGATTTGTACATGGAGATCGTCCGCACGATCGCAGATCTGTCGTACTATGTCACCGAACTCGCTCTCAGAAACGGCGTGGATTTTGACTACGCGCATTATTGGGAGGATATCTGCTTCAAGAACGGCCCGCTGGTCGTACCGTCCTTGTTTGAGGAGGTTGTCGGGCCATATTATAAGCGCAATACTGAGCTGCTAAATAAGCACGGTATAGATATCATATCGGTGGATTGCGACGGCATGATCGATGCGCTGATCCCTACGTGGTTTACAAATGGAGTGAACACGATGTTTCCTATAGAGGTGGGGACATGGGACGCGAACATCAGACCATGGCGTGAACGATACGGAAAAGAGCTGCGCGGGGTGGGCGGCATGAACAAGACGGTGTTTGCAAAGGGCCGCGATGATATAGACGCAGAGGTGGAGAGGCTCGCTGCATTGGTGGCTCTGGGCGGGTATATCCCGTGTCCGGATCACCGGATAGCACCGGATGCGGAGTTTGACAATGTAAAGTATTACTGCGAACGCTTAAGGCTCGCGTTAAATAAATAATGCGTTAATAGAAGGGGATAATGTTATGGACATGGAAAAGCTGCAATTTATCGCGGCAACACGGGAGATCTCCACATTTGAAAAGCCCGTGCCTGCACCGCTTATGAGAAAGACCTTCACAATAACAGCAAAACCCGCAAACGCAGTGCTTTCGATCTGCGGCCTCGGCTTCTACGACCTGTACATAAACGGGGTACGCCGTGTAAAGGGTGAGCTGCCGCCATATATCAGCAACTCTGACGATATCGTTTGCTTCGACGAATACGATATCGCGGACCTACTGACCACCGGTGAAAACGTTGTGGGTGTAATACTCGGAAACGGTATGCAGGATTGCCCGGGCGGGTATGTCTGGGACTTTGAAAAGGCCAAGTTCCGTTCCGCGCCGAAGTTAGCGCTGAGTATCGAATGCGACGGCGAGGTGCTGCTCACATCGGACACGAGCTTTAAGACCGCGAACTCACCGATTATCTTTAACGATTTGCGCTCGGGCGAGCATTACGACGCACGCCTCGAGGCGGCTGTAGCCGGTTGGAATAAGCCGGGCTTTGATGACGCGGGCTGGGAAAACGCTATTAACGCCGAGATGCCGCGTGGCGTTCGTATGCTTGCGGACACGGATCCGATTGTGATCACAAACGAGATCGAGCCCGTGAGCATAACGCCGTATGCCGATGGATATATATATGATTTCGGGATCAACACAGCCGGCGTATGCAGAATGGTTATCGATGGTACGACCGACCAGACGATATCGATCATACACGCCGAGGGCCTCTTGGCCGACGGTTCACCGGATCCGAATATCAACAGATTCCTGCCTGAGGGCTTTACGCATAAGGATGTATACATCTGCGCGGGCGGTAAGGCCAAATACATCCCGAGGTTTACATATCATGGCTTCCGATATGCGTTTGTGCAAGGCATCACGGTGGATCAGGCAAAGCCGGAGCTTTTGACCTATCTCGAGATGAACTCCGATATAAAGGAAAAGGGCAACTTCGAGTGCTCGGACGATATGGCGAACAAGTTGCAATTGTTCACGAGGCGTTCGACGCTATCTAACTTCTACTATTTCCCGACCGACTGCCCGCACCGTGAAAAGAATGGCTGGACAGGCGACGCAGCGCTTTCATCTGAACATACACTGTTGAACCTCTATGCAGAAAAGAGCTACGCGTTCTGGATGAAGCATATCTGCGCGTCACAGGATAAACGCGGCGCGTTGCCGGGTATTGTACCGACGGGCGGCTGGGGCTTCGCGTGGGGCAACGGGCCCGCTTGGGACTGTGTGCTCACATATATACCGTATTTCCAATATCTCTATAGCGGAGATAAGCAGATACTCAAGGACAGCGCAAACGCGATCGTGAAATATATCAGCTACCTGAACGAACGCGCGGACGCAAACGGGTTGATCGCTATAGGGCTCGGCGACTGGTGCCCGCCGGATCGCGGTGCGGACGATTACAAGTCCCCGTTAGAGTTTACCGATAGCGTGATCTCGATGGACATCTGCCAAAAGGCCGCATATATCTTCGGCGAGTTGGGCATGGAGCATCGCAAGGTATTTGCTCAGAATGTTGCGGACGGACTGCGCGCGGCTATACGCAAGCATCTGTTGACTAACTGCGTGGCCGCAGGCAATTGCCAGACCTCGCAAGCCATGGCGATCTTCTATAATGTGTTCGACGCTGGTGAGCGTCAAGAGGCATTTGAGGTACTGTTGAAGCTCATTGAGCGTGAGAACGGACATATGGACACAGGCATACTCGGTGCGCGCGTGATCTTCCATGTGCTCGCGGAATTCGGATATGCTGATCTCGCGTATGAGATGATCACGCGCGAGGACTACCCGTCATACGGCAATTGGGTAAAACGCGGCGCAACAACGCTTTGGGAGGCATTTTGGCCTGAAAGTGCTGAACCGTGGTCGATGAACCACCACTTCTTCGGTGACATCAGCGCTTTCTTTATCAAGCGCATCGCGGGCATAGTCGTGAATCCGCTCGGCCTCGGGACCGATACATTGAACATTACCCCGTCGTTTGTTGAGAAATTGAATTATGCGAAGGCGCATCACAACATGCCAAACGGCAATGTCTCGACACATTGGAAGCGTAACGAGGATGGTACAGTGGTCATGGATGTAGAAATACCGGAGGGCGTCAAGGGCTGGTTGATATCTCCGTCGAACTATGTACTTGAGGACGGTAAATCGCAGGTGGCGTTAAAGTCCGGGCGGTATGTGTTTAAGGCTGCGATGAAGATATAGGCGGATAGAATTGAGTTAAACATTTACCACGGATTGACACGGATAAGGACGGATTCGCACGGATGAAAATATATTTGTATGTATCCGTGTAAATCCGCAAAAATCTGTGTAAATCCGTGGTATGTTTTAACTTTTTTTCATCGCATTTTCCGGACTATATTCCTAAATATTTCCGCTACTTTGGCATGATCTCTATATTCACTCGGAGTATTCAGATATATTTCGTCATAGACATCAGTAAATTGATTAATAAGTGTCTGGTCCTCAAAGAACATCAGCTTGTTCTCGCTGCCATCCATCCTTTTATTGCCCGCGAAGGCCCATGTGTTTTTCTTAAACCAACCGAAGGCTAACGTATCGTAATCGCGCACCACGGGATTTAAAGCTATATTAAACTGTCTGTATGTATCGATGAAGTCTGCGGTGTCGTTTAAGTGCCGAAGGTATTGATCCCTGGTCACGATGACTGGCACACTCGTAAATGAAGACATGCCGTAATGCACTATCTTGTCATATACGAGAGGTTCCTTTATAGACACCTCTGAAAAGAACTGACCGCCGGCAGTGTTTCCGTCGGTGTTTTTTACGAAGTTTAATAGAATGTTGCGGGCTCTTATGCAACTGATACGCTCGGCTGCGGACAGATTATTCTGATCCAATATCTCCGTTATCAGTTCATGGCTCATCGTCATGATGCTAGCCATAGCACCCGAGAAATACATCGGCTCGTTGTTTGAGCCCTGTTCAATCGTTTTTATGATCCTGTTAATATCGGCGGCTTTTTCGGCTATGAAAATGGGCTTTACCACATTGAGGCACTCGTCGAACATAGCTGACATATGGCTGATCGTAAGCTTATCCGTGAACATCGACGTATATAATTCCTTTAACGACGAACGCATACCGGTACCCTTTATAAGCAGCTTATCCTTGATGGTAAAAATACAAAATGCGAGCCGTTTTGAATATTCGTATGAGAGGATATATTGCCTGATATTTTTATGAAATATCAATGCGCTGAACTGCCTAAGCACCATGCTATAACCGTGGTAGTTTTTTGCAAACAGATGGATGATTTTTATCTTGTGTCCGTTATTTAGCAGCTTCTTTAGGCGCTCGATCATCGTGTTAAAGAAGCTCATATCCTGTATCGCCCATTCGAACTGGTCGATCTCAAGTATATGTATTTCGCAGGGTTCGGGTTGGGCATCGGCTACATCGAGCATACGCATAAACGCGGCTTGTCTGCCGTTAGCACCGCGATATACGGTAAATGACGCGCTATACAGCGATTCGTTTGAATCGTTTAATATCGCCTTTGCGGCTTCTGCAACCTCAGAGTTGTTCAGGAAGCGCCTGATACAGATGGGTATGTAGTTTTCTTCGTCGGTTATATCGCTTTTATATATTGACTTAAAGAAATCCTGTAGAACACCGCCGACCAAATTTGTATTTTTTTCGATCAGGTAGCGCACAACCCGTTCGTAATAACTTGATGTGCGTGAAAATGGGCGTGTGCCGGTTTTCCATTTGCTAACATTTGTCCTGTCGGTGTTTAGATATTCCGCGAGTTCGGCAGCCGATATGCCCAATAAGTCCATCAAATAGCCTAGTTGTGACGGCTTATTCCTTGCCATATAAGGTCCCTCCCATGCCACTATGTGTCATTGCATTACATACATTGTGGCATATTCACCACAAAATGTAAACAGTAATATTAAGGAGGAGTATTTTTGACTAATAAAGAGCGTTTCATTGCAGCGTTGAACGGTCAACCTGTAGATCGCCTGCCTTGTATAGAGTGGGCAACATGGTGGGACAAGACGATAGATCGCTGGCGCGCAGAGGATGCCACATGTCCGTCGGATAAGTATGAGCTGTTTAAGTATTTTGGTCTCGATATGCATGAGCAGTTCTGGTGGCCCAACAATGACGGAAACCTGCCTGCGGCAAAGCATCACGGTGCTGGTTTATTTAATGGCGAGCAGGCATACAGACAATACATAGAGCCACATCTTTTCCCTGATCGTAACATCATCGAGCTTCGCGAGCAGTTAAAGGCCTGCAAGGCGCGCCATGACAGCGGCGAATCGGTGGTGTGGTATACACTCGAGGGGTTTTTTTGGTTTCCGCGCACGCTGTTTGGCATTGAGGAACACCTCTATGCGTTTTATGATGAGCCCGATCTAATGCTTGAGATCAATGACAGGCTCGCGAATTACCATCTCAAGTGTCTCGAATGTGTCTACGATGTGCTGACACCGGAGTTCATGACCTTTGCGGAAGACATGTCATACAATCACGGCCCGATGATCTCAAAGGAGCTTTACGACAGATTTATGCTACCGTTCTATAAACGAGTTATACCGGTGATCAAGTCTCAGGGCACAAAGGTCTTGATCGATTCGGACGGGGATATCACCGAGCTGATACCGTGGTTTATGGAGGCGGGCATAGAAGGTATTTTGCCCCTCGAACGCATGGCCGGTGTGGATGTAAACGATATCAGACAGAGGTATCCTGATTGGATCATGATAGGCGGATTTGATAAAACCATTATGCATTTGGGAGAGGATGCGATCAAATCGGAGTTCGAACGACTACTACCAACAGTACACTCCGGGCGTTATATTCCGTCCGTAGATCATCAAACGCCACCCGGTGTGAGCATCCACGATTACCGAAAATATGCACAATTTCTGAGACAATACTGTTACAGATGATTTGTTTGTCGACAGATAGAATTTGACAAAAAACGACAATCCATTGTATATTTCCTATGGAATATTATTATGAATTGTCGTTTTTTTGTCGATTATTGATGGGGTGTCGAATACGAATTGTATAGGGGGCATGGATATGACTACAGCATTGGCACATACAGGCGAGGTGCTCGCCACGACATATGAGAATCTATTGCACGATATAAAGGCGCCGCTTTCTATCATGTATTCGTATATGCAAACGATTGAGGAAATGGAAGGGCTGCCTGCGGAGGTAGTACAATGTATTGCAGGTATGAAACGAAACTGGATGCGCGTAATGAAGCTCGTTCGTGACGCGGGCGACCGAACAAAGCTCAGCAAGGGGCTTATGATACCGGAGTTTGCGGACTATGACATCGTGCAGATAGTGTCTGAGATAACGGATGCCGCGACGACTTTGGCAATACGCAAGCATATCCGTCTAAATCTGCATACTGATACGCAAAAAAAAATCATGGCTGTTGATAAGGCCATGATAGAGCGCATTTTATTAAATCTACTGTCTAACGCAGTAAAGTTTACAAACGACAACGGTAGGATTGATGTATACCTGTCGGATCGCGGTAATAAGTTGTTTCTATCCGTATGTGATACGGGCACGGGTGTACCCGATGAGGTCCGTAAACATTTATTTAAAAAGCGAGGTAACATATCAGGCGGTCTTGGGCTTACAATCGTAAAGGATCTCGTGGATGTATTGGGCGGGACTATAACGGTGAAGACCTCGGCGCAGGGTACACAGATACAGGTACGCTTACCCGTGTTTCATGTCGCTACCCCGCAAAACGTCGAGGAGGGCTTTTCCGATAAACTGATACAGATCGAGCTATCGGAGCATTATTAAACGCGTCAGATTTCACGACAGCGCCGCAGCAGTATAAATGTCGAGAGTATGCGGCATATATAGCTCAGCGTAGCGATCTCGTCGCCGCGCCAGATGCGCTCGTTCTTACAGTCATGGAAACCTATGAAGCCTATGATATGACCCATATCCATGATCGCACAGCGTAGGAACGATTTGGCCTGCTGCCGCTTCATGATCTTTTTATTATATTCATCGAGGGATTCGACATTGGTGCAGTAATAGATGCCGTCCTCTTTAAACTTAGCCAAGATTTCGCCCATTTCCGACACCGGCAGGTATCGGATTTCTTTTTGCTCGGTCCTCAGTTCACCTGATATCCATTCGTTTGTTTTATTGAAGAACAGCTTATCGTCACCGATCTCGAATACCACGCAGCGGTCGATATCAAACCGCTGTCCTACGATGCCAAGTATCAGGTTGATCGTCGTATGTAAATCCTTTGTCTCGTAGAGCATCGTGAAGATGTTATAGATGATGTCGTCTGCGTAGTATATCGCAATAAAGCGCTCTGCGTCCTCGATGGCCTCATGTGTAGTGCCCTGATCATCGAGAGCATCGTGGTATATCGTAAAACGATCCTTGCCCAGATGCTTGGATTCGTATAGTGCGATATCAGCGAGCCTATATAGCTCGTCGTATGTATAGCCGTGCAGCGGAGCGAGTGCGATGCCTATGCTGCCGGAGACCTTGTACTTGGCATCCTCGCCTGTATAGGTGTTTCGGAATACCTCGCACATCTCCTTAGCCTTTTGCTTGATGATGTCCTCGTCTTTAATATTTTTTAAAAACACGATCATCTCGTCACCGCCGATGCGTCCGAGCACGTCGCTGTCACGAAACAGTTTCTTGATTTTTGTGGCGGTATTTATCAGCACCGAATCCCCGAACTGATGACCGAGGTTGTCGTTTACGGCCTTAAAATTGTCTAAGTCTATGATCATCAGCGCATGCATACCGTCTTCGGGGGACATTTCGTCCAGAAACATATCGACGCGACGCTTGGTCTCCATTTTGTTAAACAGCTTGGTCAGCGGATCGGTTTCGGCCTGTAGTATCAGCTCATCGAGATGCTCTTTTTGCCGCGTGATATCGACCATCTTGCCCACTATCTTTGGCATTTCTCCGGTCTCGTCCTGCAAAACCACATAGTATAATGAATACCACACGAGCTCGCCGTTTGGCAGTTTAAAATGCATCTCCTCGTCCTTGAAGCGATCGGGCTCGATATGTGCGTTTTTGGCAAATTCTATGAACCGCTCCGCATAGTCCTCGGCTATGATGCCCGCCTCGACGACGGATTGTGGAAAGCATTCGTTTACCTCGGGTATCTCGAAGCGATCCGAGAAGTTTCTCGAATACTTTATCATATGGCGACCGATCTCATAGTCGAACAGCACGTCATCCGTGAGCCCCAAAATCGTGTTGCTGTATTCCTTTTCCTTATGCAGACGATTTTTATTTATATAGAAATTTACATGCATATCAACCCTTGCGCGCACGATACTGGGTCGCAGGGGTTTTGTTATATAGTCCGACGCGCCTAATGTGAGGCCCTTTTCCTCGCTCGAGGTGTCATCTAGGCTCGTCAGAAAGATCACGGGTATCTCTGATGTGACGGGATCATTCTTCAATTCCTTTATGATATCAAACCCATTTACTTTTGGCATGATAACATCAAGCAATATTAGCGCGGGCTTGACGGTCTTTGCCATACTGAGTGTATTGGCTCCGTCGCTGAATGTAAATACATCATAATGCGGACTGAGTATGTCTTTAAGCGCTTTCTGCATTAGCTTACTATCGTCGACCACCAATATCTTTTCTTTGTTCATACCGCTGTAACCCTTCCTAATTTTTCCTTTTGCGTCGTTTGACAGATT
>CAYURR010000134.1:0-8135 GCA_964446745.1 uncultured Defluviitaleaceae bacterium
CGCTTATCAGACAGCCTTACAAACGACGAGGAGATCACCGTCTGCGGAAAGTTGTTTTCTTCTGATTCGCGTGTGACCAAAAACGGACGCGTACTGATAAGCCTTGACATCACCGACGGATACGGATCGGTGACCGTGAAGGCTTTCTGCAATGCAAAGGCGTTCGAGGAAAAGTTGAATGCTATCGCAAAGCAGGGCAGCAAGCTCTTAATCAAGGGCAAGGTACAGCACGATACTTTTGCAAATGAGCAGAATATCATAGCATCATATGTCGCGGCAGTTGCGTCCGATGAGGTGCAGCGCATGGATAACAGCGAGAGCAAGCGTGTAGAGCTGCATTTGCATACACAGATGAGCGCGATGGACGGTATTTCAACCGCCAAGTCGTATATCAAGCGTGCGGAGAGCTGGGGGCATAAAGCTATAGCGATAACGGATCATGGCGTTGTGCAGAGCTTCCCTGAGGCTATGGAGGCGGCAAAGAAAAGCGGAATAAAGATTCTCTATGGCATGGAGGCATATCTCGTCGACGACATAGGTACATATGAAAACGGCAGGGATTATTCGGAGGGGGAGGAACCTTCCGGTAGTGGAGCTGTAAATGAAGCCGGACATGTAAACACAGACTCGGAGGAAACCGAGGAGGATAGGGAGGGCAAGAAATCTGCTCCTTTATCCAAACGTGCAGAGCGAAAGGCTGAAAAAAAGAAGAACCGCTATTATCATGCGGTGATTTTTGCTAAAAATCTCACGGGTATTAAGCACCTATATGAACTCATATCGGTATCACATCTGGAGGACTTTTATAGAAAGCCATTGATAAAGAAGAGTGTGTTCAATAGACTTCGAGAGGGTCTGATGATTGGCTCAGCCTGTGAAGCCGGTGAGCTCTATATCGCGGTGCGCAAAAATAAGAATAAGGCGTTCCTGAACGACCTGCTGGAGTTTTATGACTATTACGAGATACAGCCGATTGCAAACAACATGCACCTCGTGCGTAATGGTATCGTTAATTCCGTTGCGGAGCTCATGGATATCAATAGGCGCATCATTGAATATGGCGAGTTGAAGGGTAAACCCGTCGTCGCGACCTGTGACTGTCATTTCCTTGATAAAGAGGACGAGGTATATCGTCGCGTAATCATGGCAGGCGAGGGTTACAAGGACGCTGATCAGCAAGCACCATTGTTCTTCCGCACAACCGAGGAGATGCTCAAGGAATTCGACTACTTGACGCCTGAAAAGGCATATGAGGTTGTTGTCACGAACACGAACCGTATAGCCGAGATGATCGAGCGGCTCGACCCCATACCGAATGGCACATTCCCGCCACAGATTGAGGGATCAGACGATTTGGTCACGGATCTGTGCATGCAACAAGCTATCAGCATTTACGGTGATCCGTTGCCTGAGGTCATCGCGTCGCGTATCGACCGTGAGCTCAACTCCATCATCAAGAATGGTTTTGCGGTAATGTATGTCGCCGCGCAAAAGCTTGTAAAGCGTTCTGTAGACGACGGATATCTCGTAGGCTCGCGTGGTTCGGTTGGTTCGTCGCTCGTAGCTACGATGATGGGCATAACGGAGGTCAATCCCTTGCCACCGCATTATCTCTGTCCGCGATGCAAATATACCGAATTCGATTCCGATGATATCAAGCGCTTTTCGAATGCTATACAGGGTGGCTCGGGCTGCGACATGCCCGATAAGAATTGCCCGATATGCGGTTCACCGCTAAAAAAGGACGGACACGATATACCGTTCGAAACCTTCTTGGGATTTGATGGCGACAAGGAGCCCGATATCGACCTCAATTTCTCGGGGGAATACCAAGCCAAGGCGCATGCGTACACAGAGGAGCTCTTCGGCTCTGAGAATGTGTTCAAGGCCGGCACGATCTCCACGATAGCGGACAAGACCGCGTTCGGCTTTGTAAAGAACTACTTTGAGGGTAAGGGCATGAGCGTCCGTAACGCGGAGATCAACCGCGTCAAGATTGGCTGCACGGGTATAAAGAAGACCACAGGCCAGCATCCGGGTGGTTTGATGATTTTACCGCGTGGCAAGAGCATCTATGAATTTTGCCCTGTTCAACGCCCCGCAAACGATACCAAGTCTAATGTTGTAACAACCCACTTCGATTATCACTCGATACAAGGACGCCTATTGAAGCTCGACATACTCGGCCACGACGTACCGACGATTATTCATATGCTCTACGAAATGACAGGCATAGACCCGGTCAGCGTGCCGCTCGATGACAAGCGTGTGCTGTCGTTGTTTCGAACGCCCGAGGCGATGGGGGTTACACCCGATGATATCAACTGTAAGACGGGCTCGCTCGGTTTGCCCGAGTTCGGCACAAACTTTGTACGCCAGATGCTCTTGGAGACGATGCCCGAGACCTTTTCGGAGCTCGTGAGGATATCAGGGCTATCTCATGGCACGGACGTTTGGGCTAATAACGCGCAGGAGCTGATCAAAGACGGCACATGTACACTCAAGGAGGTCATCCCGACCCGCGACGATATTATGGTATACCTTATCGCGATGGGCGTGGAAAAAAAGGCCGCGTTCAAGATCATGGAGAATGTACGTAAGGGCAAGAGTCTGACAGAAGCCGAAGAGGATACGATGCTCGACGCTGGCGTGCCCGAATGGTATATCGAATCCTGTAAGCGAATCAAATATCTATTCCCCAAAGGGCATGCGGTCGCGTATGTAACGATGACTGTGCGCATAGCGTATTTCAAACTTTATCAACCATATAGCTTCTATGCAGCGAGCTTTTCGGTAAAGGCAGAGGATTTCGACTACGGACTGATGTGCTATGGACCGGAGCGTGTACGTGCAGAGATAGAGCGAATCAACAGCTCAGAAAATGCGAGTGCAAAAGAAAAGAGCACAATGACTACGCTCGAGCTCGTGCTGGAGATGTACGCTAGGGGGCTCGGTTTTGCAAAGATGGATCTCTATCGCGCTGAGGCCTCTAAGTTTTTGATCACGGATCGTGGGCTTATGCCGCCGCTATGCTCTATACAAGGCTTGGGACTCTCTGCTGCACAAAACATAGTAGAGTCGCGTAAAGAAGGGGAGTTCTTTTCTATAGAAGAGTTCCGCGAGCGAACGAAGGTCAATAAGACTGTCATCGAGCTTCTGAAAGAGCACAAGATACTGGATGGGATGCCAGAGACAGATCAACTTACGCTCTGGTGATAGCTAAACACGGGGGGGATGAATGTGATGGAAATACAAAAGAGCGATGCCAACACAACCATTTCGGAGCTTAAAGACCGGATAATGAACTTTTGCGAGAGACGTGGCTGGGCTGACGACAAGAATGTAAAGAATGTAACGATGGCGTTGTCTGTAGAGGTGTCGGAGTTAATGGAGATATTCCAGTGGACTCATAGCGATAAGGCTAATGATATCGTTAAAGATCCCAAGGGTTATGAGCATGTAAAAGAGGAAATCGCGGATGTTTTCTGGTATTTGATGCGGATATGCGATGCGCTGGATGTGGATCTCACACAGGCGATGTTGGATAAGGAGCGCAAGAACGCCATAAAATATCCGGAATAACTTGAAGCCAAATATAACGGGGGTGTATGGAATGAAACACAGTCATATAAGGATCGCGTATGTAGGTGGTCGCTATCTTAAAGAGGTCACAGCAGAGGATTTAGAGATACTCACGCATATCAACATCGCGTTCGGGCTCGTAAAAAACAGCAAGGTCGCGTATGAACACATCATGCAATACAAGACTGATATAGAACGGATACGCGCGTTGAACCCAGATATCAAGATATTGCTGTCTGTAGGCGGATGGGGGGCAGGGGGATTTTCAGATGCAGCGATGACCGTAAAGGGCTGTGTGGATTTCGCTGCCTCAGCACTCGAGGCCAAGGAGGCCTTGGAACTGGACGGTATCGATATCGACTGGGAATATCCGTGCAATAACGATGCGGGCATCGATGCGAGCCCCGAGGATATATACAACTTCACGACGATGATAAAGGCTCTGCGCGACGCGCTCGGGGATGCGCTGGTCACGATAGCGGCGGGTGCTGGTAAATACTTCATAGAAGGCACGCAGATGGATGTCGTATCACGTTATCTGGATTACGTGCAGATCATGACCTACGACATGCGGGGTGGGTTTTCACATATAACGGGCCATCATACAAATCTGTATGAGCCTGAAGGAGACGACAGGGTTATTAGCGTAGAGACGGCAGTGGAGGACTTTCATGGCGCGGGTGTACCGTATGACAAGATCGTTATAGGCGCTGCGTTCTATTCACGTCGTTGGAACGATGTCGAGAGTGATATAAACCACGGACTGCATCAAAAAAGCCCCGATGTAGGGGGATATGGATATGGATTTACCGAGCTCAAAGAAAAATGCATCGGTGAAGATAACACAGGCATAAACGGGTTTACGCGTTACTTCGACGATAATGCGAAAGCGCCATATCTGTTCGACGGCAAGACCTTCATTTCCTATGATGACGAGGTATCTATCAAGTACAAATGCCGTTACCTCGCCGATAAGGGCTTGCTGGGCATCATGTACTGGGAACATAGCTGCGATCCCAAACGCCATCTGTTACATGCTATAGCTGATGGGTTCAAAGAAGCATAAATAGCACAAAAAATAATACCACGGATTGCCACAGACTTTAAACTGTGAACATCCGTGGTAATTTTTTCATCTATTATTAGTCCGCCAACGTTGGATTAAACAAGTGTCTCGGTAAGCCTTCTACCATGATCGGTGTGAGCTCAGCCTGAACGAGCGGTCGTACGTATGAGAGGAACTCCTTGGTCACATACATGTTTTCGGTATCGATCCATTCGGTTGGTACAGTCTTTTCAACGTTTGCGATATGCGATACATCAAAGAAGCCTGTCGTGCATTGATATGGGTCGTTTGACAGTCGCTCAAGCGTAACCATCACGCCCGTAACACCCTCAGAGGCAGCCTTGACAGCAGCGCCGCCTACTTGGAACGCCTCCTCCATATCTACACGCGAGGCGATGTGCGACGCACAACGCTGTAGCGTACTGAGCTCGATCGCACGCGTCTTACATTCGCTGTGCGTGGCGACATAGTTTGCAAGGAAATGAGCTGTACCGGACAGGGACTTGTGCCCGAAGGAGTCTGAGAAGTGGACAGCACCCGTAAGCTCGGAGACATAGCTTTTATCAGCGAGCTTTACGCCCTCGGATACAGCAATGAACACGTTCTTCTTTTCCTTTTGCCGCTTTTCGACGATCTTGACAAAATTATCGAGATCGAACGGTATCTCGGGCAAGAATAACATATCCGGGCCTATGCAGTCCTCGGCCTTTGAGAGTGCGGACGAGCCCGTGAGCCATCCGGCGTTGCGCCCCATGATCTCTACGATCGTGACCATACGGCTGTCGTATGCAAGGCTGTCGTAGATGATTTCCTTCGTAATCGCTGCGATATACTTAGCGGCGCTGCCGAAGCCCGGCGTGTGATCCGTATGTGCGAGGTCGTTATCGATAGTCTTGGGTACACCGATGAACTTGATGCTCGAGCCGATACGCTCGCCATAGGCCTTGAGTTTGCTGATCGTGTCCATTGAGTCGTTGCCGCCGATATAGAATAGTGCATCGATCTCCAGTTCCTTTAAGGTAGTGAAGATATTTTCAAAGGGCTCTTCATCGACAGCCGCATCGGGTAGCTTGTAGCGGCATGAACCCAAAAATGCGGCCGGTGAGCGCTTTAATAGCTCGATATCGAGATTGTCCTTGATTTGATCACGCAGGTTTATGATCTGCTTCTTTAGCAAGCCCTGCACGCCATGCATCATACCGTAGATCCTGCCTGCGCCCCTGTCCTTTGCGGTCTGAAAAATGCCCGCGAGACTGGAATTGATTACTGCAGTGGGTCCGCCTGATTGTCCGACCAAGATGTTTCCTAACATAGTCTACCTCCATAGTATATATTGAGATTGTCTTATGTCGTTTTACGCCTTGTTGTCACCAGCGATGTCGGAGCCGCCATGTAGCTGCGGGTAATATGAGCCGAAACGGTATTGCGGTGCCTCGTCGAACTCCATCTCGATAACGGTTACACCAGCTATCGTGTCCGGTGGGTCCTGAGGCAGATTTTTAAAAATGATCCTGTGTCCTATGTGTTCAAAATCGATCGGTATGCCATCTTTCACGAAGCGAACGGCCTTTGGTGCGTTCTGATATCCGCCAACACCCATCTGACCGTCTCTGGGCCATATCCAATTCCATAAATACACGGTCTTGCCGTCGCTGCTCGCGGCTGTTACACCATTACCGCCAAATCCGCTGTTCGTCCAACCTGCGTTTTTAACCTTTTGACCGTATACAGCCTTGCCGTTTTCTTCGAGCCATCGGCCTACAGTGGTGAGTGGTTCCACTGCGTCTGCCGGTACAGAGCCGTTTGGTGCTGGCCCGATATTCAACAGCAGATTGCCTCCGCCACTCGTGCAGGTATTTAGCATCTTTATAATACGCTGCGGGTTGTAGCTGTACTTATCGGCCTGTGCGGCGTCCACATAACCCCAGCTAATGCCGTTGAAGGTCATGCAGGCCTCCCAGTCACGATTCTCTGCAGTTAGATGTTCCTCGGGTGTGCCAAAGTCCTCGTTCAACTTGCTACGATCGTTGATGATGATGTGCGGTTGTAATGAACGCATATGCTGGTTGAGCGAAAGCGAATCCCAGCCCTCCCAGGAGGTCATCGGCAACGATACATCGTACCAGAGTATGTCGATCTTACCGTAATTGGTCAAAAGCTCCGTATTCAAATCCCTGATGTATTTACAGAAGCGCGCGCGAGCCTCTGTGTCATACGCACAGCGCCATCCGTCAGGATGATGCCAATCCATAAGCGACGAATAAAAGCCGATACCCAAATCGAATTCTCTGCACGCATCTACGAACTCACGTACGATATCACGCTTCGGCCCGTAGTTTACGCTGTTGTAGGGATTGACCTGTGAATCCCATAGACTGAAGCCCTCATGATGGCGCGTAGTCATGACCATGTATTTCATGCCGGCCTTTTTTGCGAGCGCGGCCCATTCACGCGGTGCACCGGGCTTAGGTGCAAATGTATCCGCGAGTTTTTCATATTCTGGTATCGGGATATTTTCGCAGGTCATAACCCACTCATTGCGACCGACCTGCGAATAGAGGCCGTAATGCACAAACATGCCATAGCGTGCCTCACGCCACCATTTCATGCGTTCATCGCGGGTCTGCGCTATATCTTTTTCATAATCAGACAAGCACATCATTTCAGATTCTCCCTTCGGATATGTATATTTTCGTTACATGTTGCCCTTAGTGGTGTAACAGCGAGCGAATGTATCGTGCAGCTTCGTCGTATTCCTGCGGGGTATCGAGATGCTCCAGCATCAGCGGGATCTCAGTGCCTATATGTAATTGTTCGAGCTCATATATACATGAAAGTAAGGTGGGGTAATCGAGATTGCCACGGCCCGGTATGCATTCGTCCAGGTGAACAGTGAGGGTATCGCTCAGGATGATATCCTTTGCATGGATGCTACGTATGTAGGGGCCAAGTTTTGAAAAGAGTTCATTGATGATATCCGCGTTGCGGTAATAGAGTAGGGGACTTGAGATGATATTTACGGGATCGAGATGCACGCCAAAACCTGACCTGTCTATGGCCTTTATTAGCGCGAGGTAGCTGTCTGGAGTGTCTGGATACATCCAAGGCATCATCTCGAGTGAATAGACGGTATTCTGTGGATTTACAGAGTCAATAATCCGTTGCGTGACGGAAACTATGCGGTCGAAGGTGTGTTCGGAAAAATTCTCAGCAGACGGACCGTCCCAGCGTGTAGAACATGAACCGGCAATATTGACACAACACCGCGCGTGGATATAATCGGCGAGTTCAAGCTGCCCTATGCATTTTCTGATGGCGGCTTCGCGCTCGCTTACATCCGGTGACATGGGATTTGACCATGCGCCGGTCTCTGCGATAATGAGGCCGTTATCGTTAGCGACCTGTACATATGCGTCTATCTGCTTAGTATCAGCTGTGTACTCGACCGGGAAATAAACGGCTGTATATCCGAGGCGTATGGCTTCTC
>CAYURR010000135.1:0-8132 GCA_964446745.1 uncultured Defluviitaleaceae bacterium
CCGATAACACCCGATGGTCCATAGCCGAAAACGGTGGGTTCATGAACGCCCAGCCGCATGTCTCTCTCGAGGCCACCTATCTCTATGAAAACAACACGGTAACCGTTGACCAATATGTCATCCTCACATACGAGAGTATCCACGAATACCTGATATGGAACACGCTATATACAAAAGAAACCCTGACCGATGAGGTTACACCGATAGGGTTTCAGATAAAAAACGTGTACGACGATGAATGCGACAGCCCGTATACCGGGGAATTTGAAAGAATGTGCTTTGTGATTAGTAAGCCGGAGTAGGTTTATGACAAATACCTAAAAATCTGAAGCCTTCTCTTACCAATCATCTGCTTTTCCAGCCTGCAAAAATGCTCGGAGCCAAAGCTCTGAGACTTGTCTGAGCACACGGCCACAACGGCCCTGTCCTTTAATACCGGCCTCAAATTATCCAGCAGCGTACTCGAGCACAAGCCGGTGCGCACTCCGACCCCCGCGACCGTATTATCTGCTCTGCTGGCCACCGGGCCCTGCCATGCCACCATATTCCCATACGGTACATCCACAAAAACAATATCAGCTTTAAATCCGCAATCCTTCAACGCATCCTCTGCGAGTATATCGGCCTTAAACACATCCGCATCCACCCCGTACGATGTGTTATCCAACCCGGCCATCAACCTCCGCGCGCTATCTAACGCATCAGCATGTGACACCTTCCCATATGCTGCATGCAGTTCCGAGAGCCGCCGCATGCGCCTTTCCATGCCGTCCTTGTTCAACAGCGACAGGTTCTCTTGTGCGATTTGTATCGCTTCCTCGTCGATATCCGAGGCCACTATCGTTTTTATCACATCACGGTTCAATAACCCGAGCACGGTCAGCAAATATCCACCCCCGCAGCACGGGTCATATATGCACAGATCATCAGGAGAGTTCAGATAGCTTACGCACCGACCAAATATCTCCTGCGCGAGCCGGACAGGGAAATTCGTATGTCCGGCTTTCTGCATTATTACTCTGCCGCAAGCCAAATCCTCAAAATTTTCGTTCTCGCAATATTTATACTGCATTCATTCCCCCTGCATACATTGCTTTTCATCACTCACCTTTAATATTTACCCCATTTTTCAGCTTCTCATTATCCGCATCTGAGACTAGCATATCCCCGGCACTTATCCCCTGCTCTATCACGATTTCTGATCTGAGCTCCAGTCCCTTCGTGACCTGAACCTTCTGAGCCTTGCCGTTTTTCACGAGCCAGAGCATATCCGCGTCGTTTTCTGTAAAGACTGCCGTCTTTGGTACCGTGAGTTTGTTGTCCTCGCTATAGGTGATGAACCTCACATCCACATCATAACCTGCGCCGAACTGCACATCTGCCGGTAGTTGTGTGAGGTCCGGCTTGATGCTCACTTTGACCTTGCTCTCCTCGACACCCACCGCAGACCTTTTGATCTCAGCCGTTGTGGATACTTTGTCTATTGCCCCGAAAAAATGTACATCCCCGTTGCGGCGTTTCATTATAAGCTCAACCATATCTCCGGCCTTGATGTTATCCGCATCTTTAGTGGAGACAAATGCTTCCACGAGCTCCTGATCGTTTGAGGTGATCTCGGCCACCTCCACATTTGTACTCACGACATTCGTGCCCTTGGTGTTTAAGCTCGTGATCACGCCGTCGACCGGTGCTGTGACCTTACTATTATTTATATTGGTACGCAGCTTATCGATACTCGCTCGTTCAGACTGTATCAGAGCCTCGTAATAGGCCTTCATCGATGTGGAGTAATCCTTCTCAATCGATTGATTTATCGCCTCTATACGCGCGCTCAGCGAGGCCTTCATCGCCTCGTAGTAGCTCGCGTCGCTTATAGCTGTATCCGTCCCTGATATGATCAGCTCATGCTTACTGATATTCAGATCGTTCTGGTACTTTTCAACGAGGGCCTTTGCGCTCTCGTAATCAGCCTGCGACAGTCCGCCTGCATTATAAAGTATCTCGGCCTTGCGCAGATCCTCTTGCGCGCGAGCCAAGTCACTCTGCTTCTGCTCCACCATGATGTTTTGCAGCCGCTCCCGCTCCTCGCTCGAAACGTTCTTGTTACTCAGGATCTCTCTGCTCGCAGCCTCCTGTGCTTCCAATGCCTTCTTCTCATTTATAAGGCTGTCGCGGTTAGCCTTCATGTCGCTGATAGCCTTCTCTCGCTCCAGACTCAGGTTTGCTATCTGTGCCTCGTATCCGTTGATCACACCCTCGACGCGTGCTATCTCTAACTCTATCGGCGCGGTGTCGATCTCACAGAGTACATCCCCCTTGCTTACACTCTGACCTTCCGTAACGTTCACGCTTATGATTTCCCCCTGCACAAGCGGATAGACCTTTATCGTGTTCTCCGATACCACCCGGCCGGTTTCTAAAAAGCTCAATTGCGCCGTCTTAGGCTCTGCTTGTGCCAGTGGTGTCACCACCGGCATATTCAGATAATAAATTCCCCCTGCCGCACACGCCAGTAATACGATGATCGCTATAACAATCTTTACGCTTTTCTTCACTTTTATCACCCCATCTATTATTCGCGTTCCTTTAAAACCTCTACCATATCAAAGGTACGTATGCGTCTCTTTGCCGAGAACCCGGACAATATGATCGCGGCCGCGCATCCGAGCACACCGGTCACAAACGCCGAAAACGGCAGAGATGACGGCATACTGAATAACGCCACATCCATTATCGAATTGATCGCGCTGATCAAATACCTTGTAAACGGTATACCCAATAGCATGCCTATTATACTCAAGGTCCAATATTCAAAATTCATGATATCGCAAACCTCGTTTACCGTAAGCCCGAGCACGCGCAGCGTTGCAAATTCCCGCTTGCGCTCGGACAGCGAAATGGTCGAGGTGTTATATATTATTGCAAACGCAATCAAAATCCCCACGATATCAAACACATAGAACATGCTCGAGTACATATCCAGCATGCTTTTATATTTTTGCAACGTGCTTTCCTTGTCCTCGATCGATAAGACATTGTCTCCGTCTCTGGTATAGTCCTTTAGGTATTTGATGTTATCCGTGTTCAATATGACCGACGTGGCTGTTTTCGGCATGTCAAAGAACTCCGACATCGCCGATAGCTCCATGTAACAGCCCGAGCCTAGGTTCTGCTCGATTATTGCGGCGATATAGACCGGTTCGTCCTTATCGAGCATCTGCGACGACAGGTATATCCTGTCGCCGGCCCTTGCGTTTATCTTCTTTGCTATGCCGTTACTGAGGATAAGTCCGTTTGTCGGCGGTTTGTATCTAACCTTTGTGTTCGTATCACTGATCCCATACAGCATGGAGGTCTTATCCACGCCGGTGATCACGATACCCTCCTGCAAATGCTTGTTTTTTAAGACAACCGGAATCTCCAACAGCCCCTCGGCATGTGTCACATAGTCGATGTTATATACCGTATTGACCGCCTGATCATAATTCTGTGGCTGCTTTAGCGGTATCTTTACATCATATAGCAATATATCCTGAAACTGCCCATAGATCATCTTATCGATAATGGAACTAAGGCTACCCGAAAACGTCAATAATGCGAACGACAGCATTACGCCGATCACGATAAATGCGGAGCGTATGGGGCTTCTTGTGATATTGCGTATAGCCATATGCCCGCTCGAATTTAATAATAACCTCAACGCCGAAATCTTACCCACCAGATCAAACTTGGACTGCTTTGGGGTTTCGGGGCGCATGGCCTCGGCCGGGTTCATGCTCAGAGCCTTTAACGCACCCATCAGCGAACCCGAGAGCCCGCTCACCGTGCCCATCAATATCGCACCGAGCCCGAACATTACGCTTACGCTCGTTTTTGCGCCGGGCAGCATGAAGAACTGTAGAAATAAGGAGAAATACACACCGGACACGAAATATCCGACGATGAAGCCAAACAACCCACCCGACAGGCCCGTCACCGCGCCGTATACGAGGTAATGCCTGAGTATCTGCGCATTCGAATATCCAAAGGCCTTTAGCGTGCCTATCTGCGTGCGCTCCTGCTCGATGATCCTTGTCATCATCAAATACATAACGACCATCGACATGAGCATAAACACGACCGGCACCGTCGATGCCATCGAACGTATCGCGGTTATTTCCAGATCGAGAAACGAAAAACTGATCTGGTTCTTCTTCTCGTACAGCTCATTCAAACCATATGGGATAAGCGCGTCCTCGAGGTGTATCTTTACATCGTCGAAGGTATAACCGTCCTTTAACGTAAATGTTACATCATTTGCGAGCCCGACAGACTGTGTGAGATTCGCGAGGCTTTGATAGGACACATATCCGATACCAAAGCCGCTCTCGTCCGGCAGCATATCGATGACGCTCTTGGTTATATACACATATTCGGGGCTTAATGCGGTGCCGTTCAGATAATAGATCTTCTCGTGCCCGCCGCAATAAACCTTGATCGGATCCCCGATCTTTAGATCATTTGCCTTCATAAACGCTGTGTTTACGAGTATCTGATTGTCGTCTGTAATGGGACTACCCGATATCGACAACCCGTTTAGGCCCTCGTTGCGCTCATTATGCTCGTTTCCGCCACTTGAGTCTTCATCCACCGAGATCAAGCGCATCGTGATCGTGGCATCAGAGCCCTCTATCTCGGCGCGCATCTCCGTGACGTTTCTTAGCCGTACCTCATCAATCCCATCTATGCCCGTAAAGATATCGGCCATGCTGAGCGGTATCGCTTTCACCTTTGCATATACATCAGCGAGCTTGTAATCCCTATAAAAGCCATCGCGCGATAACGCGAGCCCCCCTACGGCTATGTTCATCGCGGTGTATAGCATGATGCCCATCAGTATTAGGTATATGCAGGATATGTAGGCCTTTCTGTTTTGCCAGATAGCACGGATGGCCTTTCTATATAACATCACCAGGACACCTCCTCCGGAGGTATCGGATGGCTGTTTTCAATAATCGAGTCTATTAAGCCGTCCTTGATGTTGATTATTCTATTGCCCATGTTTCCGATCGCGGAGTTGTGGGTGATGATTACAACGGTTTTCTTGTATTTCTCGTTGAAGTTTTTCAGTATTCTCAATACTTGAACGCCCGTATTGATATCAAGCGCACCCGTGGGCTCGTCGCATAATAGTATCTGCGGGTTTTTGCTGATCGCACGTGCGATGGCTATACGCTGCTGCTCGCCGCCCGACATCTGCGCCGGAAAATGCCCGCCGCGTTCAAACAGACCCACATCCTTCAACAATTCGTCCGGGGATATGGGTTTCGACGACAACTCTGAGGACAACACGATATTCTCGCGCGCGGTCAGGTTTGGTATCAGGTTGTAGAATTGAAACACAAAGCCCACGGCGTTGCGGCGATATAATGTCAGCTCCTTTTCGGAGGCCGCGGAGATATCCTTGTTTTGATATTTCACCGTGCCCGATGTTGGCTTATCTATGCCGCCGATAATATTTAACATAGTGCTCTTGCCGGAGCCCGACGGCCCCAAGATCACAACAAACTCACCCTCATACAACTCCAGGCCCACACCCTTTAACGCCTTGACCGTGACCTCACCCATTAGATATTCCTTTGTTACATCGTATAACTCCATTATCTTTTCCACATCATCACCTGCCTATCTCTATGCAAGCCATTATAAACCCGCTGACCACTTCGGTCAATTACTTTGTAGGGATTTGTTCTTAAGGATATGAACATTTGTGTTGACAGTTATATATAGGTATGCTATATATAGATTTGCCTATGCATAGTTTACTTATGTATAATCATCAGGAAGGGGGTAAACCTTGATTATCGACGGGCAGTTATTAAAGGGCAGTATTTCGCTTATGGTGCTGGAGTTATTATCCAGAAAAGACATGTATGGATATCAGATCATAAAGGAGATGAGCCAGGACTCAAGAGGTGTGTTCGACTTAAAGGAGGGCACATTGTATCCCGTACTGCATTCACTCGAGCAAAACGGACATGTGGACGCGTATTGGGAAAACAGCAGCAGCGCACGCAAGCGCAAGTATTATCACATCACTGAAAAGGGCAAGAAGGAAATATCAACGAAGAGAGAACATTGGCAGGTGTTTACGAGCGCTGTCAATAATGTATTGGGGGTAGAGTATGCAACAGAATGTATCTGATTTTTTGAACAGCGTATGTAGCCACATACGCTCACGCAAGTGGCAGGTAGCGATCCGCTCCGAGATATCTGGGCACATAGCGGACAAGGTCAGTGAGCTCTGCAAAAACGGCATGTCCGAAGCCGATGCGACCGCTGCTGCTATCAAGGATATGGGCAACCCGCACCATATCGGCGAGCATCTGGCCAAACTGCACAAGCCCGAGACGGCCTATGCGGTATGCGGCCTTGCGGTGTTTATGTTGTTGTTTCCGTTCTCGGTGCTTATGGCGGGCGGTAATGTATTTGATTTCGTTGATCCGACGTCAATGCTTACGGTCCTTGTTGGTACCGTTGTCCTCGTGCTCGTAGGCGGCGTAAAAGCCCTGAACGCCGAGATATTTCTGCAACGCTTTTCTAAGCTCGTGTTGCCGGTCGGCGGCGTATGGAGCATATTCGGCCTCATTCTCTTGATGCGTCGGGTCAATGATCCAGCAAGTCTTGGTCCGGCATTCTCTGTCATAATGCTCTCGCTGTTCTATGCATTCATGCTGAGTGTGATAGCAAAGGCTTTGGAGCCGTATACGGCCAGCGCGCGTATACGCAATGCAGATATTATTGGGGAGATACAGGGGCTCTGCTAAAAAAAAGGGGACCGAAGCAGAAAGACTATTCTGCCTCAGTCCCTTTTTTTCGGTAAATCTCAACACAACTAATTAGAATGCCCTTACATCGAATGTAACTACATCCGAACGTTCGTTGTTGTTGTTTACCGCGAAGAAGTTAACGGAGTATACCCCGCCGCCACCGCCGTATGGTACGTCAAAGCGTGTCCTGTAAACCCCGTCCTCGCCTTTTCTGAGTGATTCGTAAAGACCTGCTGCCGGCACGGATACATATACGCTCTTAACTTCGTCGCTTGGGTTCAATACTTCAGCCGCGATGTTTACAACCTCGCCTGCTCTTACTTCCTTGGGCATGCCCTCTACCTTAACTGTTGCTGTGAACTTGTCAGCCATTTCTATGACCTCCTAAAATTTATTTTACGGGTATATAAAGCTAATACCGCTTACCGTAATCAATTTTAAATATACGTTTCTGCCTGGGTTTTGTCTACGGCTGCTTCCTCGCCTTTATAACTATCGACAACGGAAATTTCTTGGCCTTGCACGGCGTGTAATACTGCGATGAGAATTCGAAGTCCCTTTTTAGAGTTTCCCTATCGGTCTTTTCAACAACGCGCTCAACAAAAAAGCCCTCGTCCGCCAGCGTGTTTATATAATCGGACAGCCGCCTATTGTACAGCGTCATCGGCTGACCGCCTTTGTCAAACGTAAACGGCATATCCTCGTAGTATGAACCATCGAATATCAATTCCCCGTCGCGCGCCTCCACGCAATGCATAAACGGATGATCCCAACTGAATATATAACATCCACCGTCTTTGAGATATTTATATGCATTTGCAACAGTTGCGCGTAGGTCCACCGTCCAGCCGATCGCGTAGATCGAATAGACCACATCAAAATACCCTTCGGGCAACTCACATGCATTTTCCATCGGCGATGCAATCAGGTTGTGATCAAATCCGCATTCGCTTAAATACCGGCCTGCGTTTTCAATCTGTCTCTCCGAGATATCCAGCCCCCATAATTCGTCAGCCCCGTTATCCGCACACCACTTTAGCGAATGCCCGCTACCACATCCGATGTCAAGCACCTTCTTACCTTTCAAATCCGGGAATAGACGCAGTTCATCCTCGGTAGGTATCAAACAGCCATACACGGGCAACGCAGTAGTCCCGAACCACTCGTCTGCGATTATATCCCAGCCCGTTTTGTTTTGGGCGAGTATAGTAGAAGCCGTGCTATGTATATTGTCCACTCTGTATCCCTCCGTATCCTGCTGAATGTTTTGTATGATTTGTTCTTGCAATTTTACCAAAAACATGTAATAATGTCTAACAACAA
>CAYURR010000136.1:0-8006 GCA_964446745.1 uncultured Defluviitaleaceae bacterium
AGCTGTACAGGGAGTGCGGCTCGCCGCCGGGCCTTGCGAGAAACCTAAATCTTGTGATTGCCGCCGCGGCTATCGGGTTGATTTACTTTACCCAGGTCGGCGGTACTGCGGCTGTAGGCTTTGCGACCGCGCTCGGATCGGATGATTTTATATTCGGGCTGATCTTTGCGATACCGGTGTTCGCGAGTATCACACAGTTCTATGCGTCCTCTCTTGTGGATAAAACCGGCAAGCATAAAAAGATATTTCTGTTCGGCGGCATCATACAGCGCAGTATATGGCTGATCGTGGCCTGGCTCCCTTACATAATCCCCGAGGTCGCAAAGAATTCGCGGATATGGTTTTACATCACGCTATTGACCGCCTCCTCCATTGCGGGCACGTTCTCAAACGCGGGCTTCTACGGCTTCTTTACCGATCTCGTGCCCGAGAAAATCCGCGGGCGATATATCTCGCTGCGCTCCGTTATATGCACGGCGATCTCGATGCTGTCGGGTCTATTGGGTGCGTGGCTACTGGATACGCTGCCGGGCTTTGCGGGTTATACGCTGTTGTTTTCTATCGCGTCGGTGTTCGGTGTCGCGGATATTGTGATGTTCTTTTGGGTCGACATCCCACCGGGTGTTCCGGTCGAACGCAAAAAGAGCGAGAAGAAGGATCCGTTTGCGTGGTTACAGATGTTTCGAGGTAATACAAAGCTTACGAGCTTCGTTCTGTACTGGGGGCTCTGGACGTTTGCGATGAACTTCACCGCACCGTTCTTTGGGCGATACGCGATCGATGTGCAGAAGCTCACATTTACACAGATCATCGTGTTCGGCCAGATACCCGCGAATATTATGTCTATGCTGTTTCTGCCGTTCTGGGGCCGCATGCTCGACAAGTACGGATCAAAGCCCGTGCTCTCCGTGACCTGTATGCTAACGGCCGTCTTTGTATTGGTCTGGATACCGGCGGTTCCGGGTAGCATAATGTCGCTGTTTCTGTTCAATTTCTTTGGGGGCATATACTGGTGCGGCACAGATATCACCTCACAGTCTATGATGCTCTCTCATACCCCGAAGGTGGGGAAAAATACGGTCATATCCACGGTGTTTGTTGTAAATGCCGTGGCCTCTGCCATTGCGGTGACCATGGGCGGCGCGCTGTTGAAATACACAAGCCCGCTGCTGAAGGATTTACATATCGTTCTATTTTCAATACCCTTAGATCATTACAAGCTGCTGTTTGTGCTCGGTATACTCATACGTCTGGTGCCGCCGCTGTTTGTGCTGCCGCATATAGAGAACGAGCGCGAATATAAGAGCATGGCGATATATGAGGCCTGCGGTACATGGATGCGCAGAACCTTCATGAGCTTGCGCCGCGCGGGGAGATGAACCCGGGAGATGAATGGAGAGAACTATGGAGAAATTATTTACTACCGAAATAAACGGCTGGGATGCCTGGGGCGATATGTTTCAGTCCATAGCCGCGTTTGAGCCGCTTGCTATGCATATACTTGAGAGCCACAAGCTACCGCGCGTGGAGCTCACCCATCTTTCGCCGGGTACGAACGGCGTGTTCCGCTCCGGCGACTATGTGGTCAAGATGTTTGCGCCGATATCATCGGGTTTAGACACCGAGCAGGACTATATAATGGAACTGGCCGGTATGGATCACGCTGCGAAGCGCGGCGTGCGCATACCCAATGTGGTTGCGCGTGGTGAGATAGAGGATAAATATCTGTTTCGATATATCGTTATGGATTTCGTGCAGGGAAACTCCTTTGCTCCCGAGCATGTGAACACATTGACCGAGGAAGAGCGCTTTGAGATCGGTCGCAAGCTGCGAAATATCACGGATGCATTGGATACGGAGCCGGACGATATCTCCGCGTTTAAGCGTATCGATATATTTGAACGCGAGCAAACTAATCCACGATGGAATATATTTACGGATGGGTTTAATGCGGAGCGGCTCGCGTTCATAGAGACGATGAGACACGAAACACGCGTGCTCGTACACGGGGACATAAATAACGACAATCTGCTGCTCACCCCCGACAAGGAAATATGCATATTGGACTTCGCGGATGCGTGCTTTGCGCCTCCCGATTATGAGTTGCCGCCCGTAGTATTCGATACGATGCATTTCGATACGGCGTTTTTGCGCGGATATGTAAGTAAGGACGGGATGGATGCCGAGACGTTGGCCGAGCGCTGTTTGCGCGGGGTTATGATGCATGATTTCGGCGCGGATATCATCAGGCAGTGCTTATGCGTGCCCGCATTGGCAGGCAGTATAGAAGACGTGCGGGAGGCATTATTAAATAAAATTAAATTCTAAGGGGAGGGTTAGTATGCATTTTAACTGCAGGGAGGACATCATACAGATGACCCCGAACTGGACCGGGGAGCGTTTACCGGACGGACGGCCAAAGGTCAGCGACCAAGTACTCGAGCGCATACGGCGTATCACACTCGAGGAGGCATGGGGGGGTCTGTGGGGAAAGGGTTACAAGCTCCAGTTCCAGGGTGAACTCAAGCAGACAAACCCGGGTAAAACACTCGTAGGCCGTGCGGTCACGACGGTGTTTGTTCCGCTGCGCCCGGATTTGCATGAGTGGACGTTGAAGTTCGGTCATGAGGAAGAGGGCCGCAAGGGCTACTACAACCAATGGGTCATCGATAATTTGGTTGAGGACGATGTGGTGGTCGTTGATTTGTTTGACAAGGTCTACGAGGGTACATATGTAGGCGGTAA
The DNA here is from genome assembly GCA_964446745.1 of uncultured Defluviitaleaceae bacterium. Classification (GTDB taxonomy): domain Bacteria; phylum Bacillota; class Clostridia; order Lachnospirales; family WQUN01; genus CAYURR01. Next base: position 2,746 of record CAYURR010000136.1, read on the forward strand.
CCTATCGACAGCCGTTGCCAATCGCACAAAGCGCGGCGGCCTCGTGATCTGGGGCGGTATCCGTGACATGGAGCAGATCGTAAAGATCGAGAATCTGCAGGTCATGCACCGGGGATGCGACCCGACCGGTATCGCCAATGTCACAATGACGGGCATAAACACCCCGTGCCGCATCGGCAATGCAACCTGTATGCCCGGTGATGTCGTTATCGGTACGATATCAGGCGTATTGTTTATCCCACCGCATTTAGCCGAGGAGGTCGTGACCTCTGCAGAAAAGTCCCATATCCGCGACGTATTCGGATTTAGACGGCTCAAGGAAGGTATCTATACAACGGCTCAGATAGACACGGGCTGGACATACCCCATGATGCAGGACTTCGTGGAATGGTTCGCAACAGATCCCGCAACCGAGGAATACCGTTTCCTGACATGGGAAAAGGAACTCGAGGAAGCCAAGGACAGAGACGGCAATTCGGCTGAGGTTAGATTGTCGTAAAGGTACAGGATAAAACAAATACACATAGGAGGAAAAGATATGACTAGGCACGGTAAGAGAATATTCGCATTGATCTTGGCTGTAGTGATGACGCTGTCGCTGTCTGTGAATGCGTTTGCGGGCAAGGAACTCGCACCAAAGGACGGCAAGTATGTTGCGATACTCCATACGAACGACGTACACGGGCGTTATGTAGAGGGCAAGGACATTATAGGTATACCGACGATAGCGGCTGCAAAAAAGGACATGCCGAATGCGCTGCTTGTAGACGCGGGCGATGCATTACATGGACTGCCGTTTGCGACGCTGTCGCAGGGCTCCGATGTAGTTAAGCTCATGAATTCAGCCGGATATGATGTTATGGTTCCGGGAAATCACGATTTCAACTATGGTTACGAGCAGCTGTTGAACCTGTCCAAGGAAGCAACGTTCGCGATGCTCGCTAATAACGTCAGCAAGGATGGCAAGACGATTTTGCCCGCCACGACGATAAAGGAAGTAGATGGTATCAAGGTTGGTTTCTTTGGTGTTGCTACACCGGAGACAGCGTTTAAGACAAATCCGAAGGGTATAGAGGGCATAACCTTTGACGATATCGTAACGGCATCAAAGGCAAGTGTAGCGGAACTCCAGGAGCAGGAGGCCGATGTAATCGTAGCGATTGCTCATCTGGGCGTAGACAAGTCCAGCACGGACACAAGCTACAAGCTCGCTAAAGAGGTACCGGGCATCGACGTAATCATAGACGGTCACAGCCACACATTGTTCCCCGAGGGCGGCGAGACGGTCAACGATGTATTGATAACAAGCGTAGGTTCATATGAACAGGCTCTGGGTTATGTGATCATCACATTCGACAAGGATAATAAGCTTGCGACCAAATATGCGCATATCGAGAATGCCGAGACGGTTACCCAGGAAGTAAAACCGGATGCGGATGTTGCGAAGATGGTTGAGAGCATCACGGCGGATCAGGACAAAAAGCTGAACGTCGAGGTTGGCTCCGTAAACGAAACCTTGAGCTCCGCAAGGGAACCGGGTGTGCGCACACAGGAGATGGCACTAGGTAACCTCGTAGCGGATGCAACGCTCGACGCAACAGGCGCGGATATTGCACTGTTAAATGGCGGTGGTCTGCGCGCAGACCTTAAGGCCGGTACGATCACAAAGAAGGATGTAGTAACATGTTTGCCGTTCGGTAACTATATCATAACGAAATATGTCACACCGAAGCAGCTCAAGTCCCTAATGGAAAACGGAGTGAGCAAGATACCGGGCGCAGATGGCAGATTCCCGCAAATCGGCGGCTTTTCGTTTGTATATGACCCAAGTATGGAAGCGGGCGAGCGCGTGACAGAGATCACAGTCAAGGGCAAAAAGGTCGATCTCAATGACGATACAACAAAAATCCTACTCGCGACGAACGACTTTATCGCGGTGGGCGGCGATGAATACACAGTACTCAAGGATATAAAGACCGAGAACGAATTCCCGGCTATGGAGGAAATGCTCGCTGCTTATCTCGCAAAGGGCCTCGGCAAGGACGCAAAGGTTGAGGGCAGGATTGTAGCCAAGGCAGAAGCTGCACCGGCAGATGAAAAGAAAACCGAGACACCCGAGACCACGAAAGCACAGACCGTAACCGAACCGGCTCCTGTGGCTAATGCATCGGTGGTATTCGTAAACGACAAGACCGTCGAGGTCACAAACTGCTATGTAGTAAATGTACGACAGAACGGCTCACCCGAGGAAGCCATCATCGGCCACCTGAAGGCCGGCGACACCGCAACAGTCAGCGGCTATAATGCCGGTTGGGTGTTCGTAGCCTACGGCGACAAGAACGGCTGGGTATATGAGGAGTATTTGGCAGTGAAGTAAGGAGTAAATAGGAACTAACAAACAAAATACCACGGATTTGCACGGATTTTAACGGATTCACACGGATTTATTATATGGTATATAAAATCCGTGAGAATCCGTCTTTTTATCCGTGAAAACGCGTGGTATATGTTATATTTCAACCCTTGTTTAGTAGTTTATCGACATCTCGACCACCGTACATCACGCGAATAATCGTAACCACTTTGGTTTCTTCATTTGGGATATAGAAGATGAGATAGTTATCAACGGGCAGTATGCGCAGTCCACGACTATGCCACGGTTCCTTTTCGTACTGGCGGAACCTTTGGGGCATCATCTCGAGGCCCATAATACATTCTTCAAGGCGATTTAGTTGTTCGAGAGCATTTTGAAACGATTGCAATGTAAACGCAATGTATTTAAAAATACTTCGCAGATCGGCATCGGCTGTGTGTGAAATTTCAACAATATACCTCATAGCTCGTAGTTGCGACGAATATCCTCGAATGCTTTTCCGGCAGGATAGGTGCGCCCGGCCTGCATATCCGAGTAGCCATTGTTCAATTCCTCGTCAAGCTGTGTGGCTGACAATTCGTTAATATTAATGGGGACTGCAGTGGGTATTTTTAGTTCAAACGGGATGCCGCGTTGTAAAATGATTTGCTTGTAGAACATATTGATTGCGTTAGAAGCCGTAATACCCAATGTCGCCAAAATGCTTTCAGCTTGCTCTTTAATGTCAGGCTCTATTCGTACATACAGATTAGATGACTTTGCCATAGCTCCATATCCTCCTTATCTTAAAACAATATTATTATGTTCGAATGTGCTGACAATAGCAATACAGAAATTATGCCCACTCCACCGCACACACCGCATCCACCTCGCAATGCGCAACCATATCCTTTATCATCCCGTGCTCATACGCAAACAGATCCAACGTGCCTGACTTCTGATTTGCGCAGAGGATGTATTTGCCGTCCGACGTGAACGCGAAATCCCTCGGAAAATCCCCGCCGCATTCTACGGCATATGCAAAACGTGGTTCGGAGGCGTCAAATACCGCAAGCGTGTTCTCTCCCCGATTGCTCACGATGATCTTGCCGTCCGGCGTCATGCGTATCGCCGCGCAGTAGCTCTTGTCCGCTCCGCTTGTGAACGATGGCAAACTCAGCGTAGACAGGCTATGTAGATATAAAGGCACTCCGTTTTCATCAAATTTACAGAACGCGACCTCGCTCGAGAGCTCGCAGACCGTGTAGAAATACTCCCCTCTTCCATCAGATGTATCAAATACCGTATGCCTCGGGCCGCTGCCCGAAGGCATTTTTACTATATGCGACATTTCACCGACACCCGAAGCACTGTCAAAGTCATAGAACACCACCCGGTCCAAGCCGAGATCTGTGATCACGAGATACTTGCCGTCCGGCGAAAAGATCGCCTGATGCACATGCGAGATGCGCTCGGGTTCCTGTTCATCCTTTTGAACAAGCCGTGAGACGCAGGGGGTTAAGTTAAATCCGTCCTCTATCCCGAATACCGAAGCAAACCCGCCGCCGTAGTTTGAGAGTATCGCAAAGCGGTGGTCCGTGTCGCATATGACATGGCACGGCGAGCCGCCGTCCGTAAACTGCTCGCTGATAAAACGCAGGCTCATATCCTCCATGACCTCGTAGGAACGTATTGCACCGCCCTCGTGTCCCTTGTATTCTCCGGCCTCGATCGCTGCGAGTAGGTAACGGTGCGTTTTGCCCGCGCTGTCCGTCATCTGAGGTGTCAGATACAAGTAAGACGGGCAAACGCATTCGTCTACCAATTTGACAGACAGCTTAGCGGTCAGATTATCCACATCCCCGTCGCCGTCACCATGGTCTTTGCCGCCTATCTCGATGTTACACAAATATATCCCTTTACTCACCGTGTTCGAAAATATCCCAATATATGCATTGTATCGCATAACTTATCCCCCTTTACCCAATGTCCATGTAAATTTTGTACTGAGTATAGCATGTTAAAACGAACCTTTCCATACACTGTTGACAATGCATTGCGGCGGGTATATTATCGTCCGAAGTAATAATCCAAAAGGAGGCGATTATGGACCATAGATATGATCTGTTGATAAAAAACGGGCATGTAATCGATCCGGCTAATGCCATAGACGGGCGGTTTGATGTGGCCGTAAAGGACGGCAGGATAGCGGATGTCGAAGCGGATATCGCGGGGGATAAGGCCGAAAAGGTCGTGGATGTGAACGGTGCGTACGTGATACCGGGCATCATCGATATACATACCCATCTGTACCCGCTGATGCCACGCGACAGTAACTGCCTCGCTGCGGTAGATGCGGATGCGCATTTACTCAAGGCGGGTGTAACGACGACCGTAGATGCGGGCACGACGGGCTGGCGCGATTTCCTGTACTTCAAGCAGAATGTAATCGATAAAACCGCCGTTAAGATACTGGCATTTATAAATATCGCGGCCTGCGGCATGGTAGACATGCGCTCGGAGCAGACCTACGCGGACATGCAACCAGAGGTTGCGGCTGCGGTGGCCAAGGCCTACCCGGAGACGATCGTGGGTATCAAGGCCGCACATTACTGGGGAGGCCCGAAGCCGTTTGACGATCTTCACCCGGCATGGGCATCGGTGGATAAGACCATAGAGGCCGCAGAACTTGTGGGGCTGCCGGCCATGATAGACTTCCAGCCCAACAAACCACAGTCGCCATATGCCGATCTCGTTACGAAAAAGATGCGCAAGGGGGATATACATACCCATGTATTCGCGCAGCAGTTCCCGATCGTGGACGAAAACGGCAAAGTGCTCAAGCATATGCATGAGGCGCGTGAACGCGGCGTGTATTTCGATCTCGGGCATGGCGCGGGCAGCTTCT
>CAYURR010000137.1:0-8002 GCA_964446745.1 uncultured Defluviitaleaceae bacterium
AAGCACATGGACCATTCCCTTCATTGTTTATATGATGCACCGTTCATATCAGGCTGTACGATCTTTAGCGACCATTTATCGGACAAGCCCGTGATATACGTCCTCAAAGCATCCGAGACACTCGCTGCTGTATCCGCATACAGTACTACTGCGAGTGTCGGACCAGCGCCGCTTAAAAATGTGGCGGCAGCACCGTATTCGAGCGCCTTGTCGAAGATGTTTTGCATGTCGGGTATCAGACGCATTCGATAGGGCTGATGGAGTTTGTCTCTGGTCGCGTAGTTGAGCTTTGAAAAATCACCGTTCATTAACGAGGCCACGAGCAAGGCCGTTCGCGATGTGTTATAGACTACATCCTCTATCGGATAGCTGCGGGGCAAGATACCGCGAGCCTTTTCGGTGGGCAGCGGGAACTCCGGAATTAATAGCGCGAAGCAAAGCTCTTCCAGGCGCGGTATATTCAAGCGAATATATGAAAGCCTGTCGTTTTCCATAGCGCCAACTGTGATCCCGCCGACGAATGCGGGTGTGGAGTTGTCCGGATGACCCTCGATGCGCGCGGCCATAGAGATCAGGTCTTCCTTGGGCATGTTTACGCCGGATAACACATTTGCGGCTATCAAACCCGAAACTATACACGCCGCGCTGCTTCCGAGACCCCTTGTGGACGGAATATCGTCTGATTGTATCATATGTAATGAAGGGGTTTTTTGTCCTACTTCCTCGTAGAAACCATGGATAGTCCTGTATATCAGATTGCCGGCCTGGTGCTCGGCCTCCTCGGGCGTGACATGGTCTGTTTCTTCTATATAAAGTGTGTTATATATCTGAAACGCCATGCCTATACAGTCAAAGCCCGCTCCGAGGTTGGCAGATGTCGCCGGTACCTTTATTTCTAACATAAATTAATCCTTTCGCTATGCCGGTAATACACGCAACATATTTATCAGGGTCAAACCCGCCGGTTGGCCTTCATGTATAATGCATCGGATTGTTTCATCGAGCGTAGCTTCCTTTATCGGGTCGGTCACAAAGATTATATATTTGCCGTCCGGTTCGATGTGTATGTCCGCAAACGGGAAATGCCGCTGTAGGATTTCGCGTGCAGCTACAAGGTTGCCATAACCGATTACTACTGCTTTTGATGAAATAATGTCGGAAGAGGGGAGCGGTATGAGCTCGTCGGAGCTCCACTTTCGCATGCCGTAGAGCTTGTCGCCTGCCATCGGGCTCTGTACGGCCTCACATATGTCCTGAACAACAGCCGCTGCTGTGGGGCGTTTGCCTGCACCGCGTCCGTAGAGCATGATGTCGCCCATCGCTGCACCGGTAACCATGATGCCGTTGTAGACATCCGATATTCCGTAAAAGATGCTGCTCTTCGGCACTATACACGGCGCGACAAATGCGGTCAGTGTCGGAGCGGATGTATCCTTGTCGGGGTATGCGATCTCCGCGCGTGCGAGCAGCTTAATCGTAGCGCCGATCGCTCCGGCAGCGTCGAAGTCACGTTTTGTAATCTCGGTTATACCCTCGGTGTGTATATTCTTATAATCCACAAATCGACCCATAGTCAACGACAACAGTAACGCGAGCTTTCGAACCGGATCGTAGCCCTTGACATCATCATCCGGGTTCGCCTCGGCATAGCCCATCTCCTTTGCGGATGTCAGCGCTTCGGCGAAGCTGATGCCATGCTCGTTCATCTCTGTTAATATATAGTTCGTTGTGCCGTTCATTATGCCCGTGATGCGGTTTATTTCCTCGGAAACAAAGGTTTGTCTCAAATTCCTGATGATCGGTATCGCGCCACCCACGGCAGCCTCGAACAGATATCGCACACCATGTGACTCTGCCAGCGTCATGAGCTCGGTGCCATGCGCGGCGACGAGCGCCTTGTTGGATGTGACGACATGCTTGCCACTTAAAAGCGCGCGTTTTGTAAATGTATACGCGGGCTCTATGCCGCCCATTGTTTCCACCACTACATGAATCTCATCGTCGGCTAATATATCTTCAATATTATGTGTGACGAGAGCGGATGCCGGATCGTCGGTCAGATCTCGCTTATCAAAGACATGCTTTACACGGATGTCCGCGAGTGAAGAAACGTCAGCACCAAGCACCTCGTACACCCCGGAACCCACTACACCGTATCCCAAAATCGCTATGTTTGTCATAACAACACCTCCATCTGCGGGGAACGCGTTTTACACATATCGTGTTATCCCGCCGCTAATATCTTGAAGTCACGTACGCCCTCAACTGCCTTTATCTTTTCTATCAGTAATCCGATCTGCGCATCCCCGGCCTCAAGTGTAACCGTGACATTCGCGATATTATTGATCGGCAGCGTCTGATTTATCGTTAATATATTATGCCCTTCGCTCGCGATGATGTTCAGCACACAAGATAATAATCCGGCTTGATGCTCCAGATTCATCGCCATCGTGACGGTCTTGCCCTTTGTGCCCTCGGACAGGATATAGACCGAATCCCTGTATTTATAATATGCGCTGCGGCTTATGCCGGTCTGTGCCACTGCGGCCTGTACATTCGGACAGGCACCGCTTTCTATCAAATGCTTCGCCTCGGATACCTTTACAACGATCCTCGGCAAAACACTGTCCGTGACCACATACATTCGACCTTCGTTTATATCGGACATATTAGTCTCCCTATCGCAGACATGTGTATTTGTTGTACGGAAGTTTAGCATATATTATAAAAAGGCGCAAGAAAAAAATGCGGAAAAATATGTATAAAAAATGTTTGCGTGGGTCATCATAATATGTTAAACTATCTGTAAGTTGGGTGGGGGAAGTAATATATCTTCAGCTCAATAATAAATGGGGCAAGGATGCTCCAACAAAATTCAGGGAGGAATTGAAATGTCAAACACAGTTATCAACACAAACGTAATGGCGCTGAATAGCCACAGAAACCTCAAGATCGTCGGCGACAAGCAGTCAACAGCATCGGCTCGTCTGTCATCAGGTTACAAGATCAACAGCGCTGCTGACGATGCAGCAGGTCTTGCTATCTCCGAAAAGATGAGAGCACAGATCCGTGGTCTTGATATGGCTTCCAAGAATACTCAGGACGCTATCTCATTGATCCAGACAGCTGAGGGTGGTATGACCGAAATCGGCAACATGGCTCAGCGTATGAGAGAGCTGCTCGTACAGGCTGCTAATGGTACCAACACATCAGATGCAGGTACAGGCGATCGTTCCAAGATCCAGCTCGAGCTCAATGCGCTTATCTCTGAAATCGACTCGATGTCAGCACGTGTTGAGTTCAACACAAAGAAGGTATTGGTTTCTTATGGTGCTTCTCAGTTGTTTATGCAGGTCGGCGCAAATGCATCTCAAAGCATCAGCTTCTGCATCGGTACTATGGATAGTGCTACACTTAGTATTGACGTAGGAACTATTATTGTCTCCAATACAGACGGCTCTACTATCAGCCAATTGGTCAGCACGGTTAATAACGCTGTAAATACTGTTGCAAACGAGAGAGCAAAGCTTGGTGCTATCCAGAACAGATTGACCTATACGATGAGGAGCCTTGACATCTCGTCCGAGAATCTCTCCGCTTCCGAGTCACGTATTCGCGACGCTGATATGGCAAAGGAAATGATGAGATATACACAGGCAAACGTTCTCCAGCAGGCTGGTATATCGATGCTTTCGCAGGCAAATCAAGCTCCGCAGAACATTCTGTCGCTGTTAAGATAACTTATTTGGCCCTGCAAAGACCGACGAAAGTCGGTCTTTTCTTTTGTTTATAAATATTATATAATCTCCCGAAATGGAGGATTTTTTATATGAATAAAACTTACTTTGTGTATATTAATGAATTGACCGAAATGGTTAAGTTGTTGGCCCAAGGTATAAAATATGAAGTGAACATTGATAGGTATAAGCAATATAGAGAAATATATGAAGGCATAGGAATGATATTATCATTACTACGCAAAATAGAGGGGTTAGATCAATCGATTGTTGATGCCCAGGAAGAGGGTGCGCTAAAATCCATTGAGCAAATCACTGAAGCATATAAGAATAATGACAATATAATGATAGCTGATATATTGGAATACGAGCTATTACCATTGTTAACCGAATGGAAAGATATAATATCTCAGTTGGAGGATTGACATGGAATCGGCTTTTGAACGAAATATTGAGGCAATCAGAAGACATTGCCCCTATATTGAGATAGATAAGTTGGTATCCGAACCGGACAATGATAAATTTATAGTCGAAGCCTGTAAAAATGGGGAACAGACCATAAAGGCCAAAAATGCTGAAGGTTATATCTACATTCATAGTAAATATGATCCAATGCGAGAAGCCAATCAATTTGCTATTAAGTTCAAGCAGAAGCCTGATGATGTTATTGTTATATCCGGCTTTGGCTTTGGCTATCATGTTAAATCAATGATCAGACAGTGTAGCGAGAAAAACAGGATTATTATTTTTGAACCTGATTACGAAATATTAAAACACGCGATACGAGCAGTTGATTTAACTGATGTCTTCTCTAATGAAAAAATATATATAATTATCGATAAAACTCCTGAAGATGTCGATGTATTATGTAGAAGGTATTTTAGTTATGAATATATAATGAATACCACAGCTATTGTTTTGCCGCCATATATGACATTGTATAAAAATCAGCTTGAAGAATTTAAAAAGATATTATTTGATGTCGGCAAGTTCCAAAAGATTATGCGCAATACATACAATGTCACAGGCGACTTATGGAACGAAAATTTCTTTAGAAATATGAAATTTATGGTGGAGAGCTATAGCATACATGATTGGTATCTTTTATTTGAGGACAAGCCGGTTGTGTTGGTTTCAGCAGGACCATCACTAAATAAAAATCTTGAGCTATTGAGAGAAATAAAAGGTAAAGTGCTTATTGTATGTGTATATACCGCTCTCAAGGTGCTCGAAAAGGCCAATATAAGGCCTGACATAATTATTGCGCTTGATGCTTCCCAGACAGCATTTGAGAACGAAAATTATGTATTTGATATTCCTTTTATATATTTAAATACCATAGAATCAAAATTACTAGATATCCATAAAGGGAATAAAATGGTGGCATTTGCCTCGCTTGACAACTATATCATCGATGTATTGAAAAAGCTCGGAAAACATATAGATCCTATAAATTGCGGTGAATCTGTGGCTTGTGCTGCTTTGGATATCATTACAAAGTTTGGTGCTGACCCGGTGATATTTATAGGGCAGGACTTGGCGTACACAAATAATAAAAACCATGCGGACGGTACATTCTATGATGGCAATAACACTCTTGATTTTATAAATACTCAGAAGTTTGAAGTGGATGCATGGGGTGGAGGAAAGGTCATTACAGATGACATGTGGTATGTCTACCAACAATGGTTTGAAAGATATATTAGGTTTATGGGAGACAAGCCGCTCTACATTGATGCCACAGAAGGCGGAGCCTTAATTAAAGGTTCTAAGTGCATGACATTCAGAGAGGCTATCGACAGGTTTTGCTTAAATGAGGCAGAAGGGTTTATAGAAGCTAAACTGAGTGAGAAGTTCTTGGGCCAAAAGCTTTTGACAAAAGCAGAGCTGCTTAGTTTTGTGGAAATACTTTGTAATGTGAAAAAAGACTTAAATAAAGTTGAGTCTATATTAACAAATGGTATTGAACTAAGCGAAAAGCTCCGGAAAGAATATGCTTACAATAGGGAGCCTAAGCCAAAGGATGTTACGCGAATATTAGATGGGTTTAAGGAAGTAGACGATGAATTAAATAGAATTTCTGATTCGTCTGCAATTCTTAACCTAGTTTTCCAAAAACACGTTTATGATTTGATTATTGATCGTAGTGAAGATATGAATGAGGGAACATACATTGCGCTCAAAAGCAAGGTGCTATATGATGCACTTAAGCAGTCTATTGAAAAAACCTTGCCTTTGGTTGATGAGGCAATAAATGATTTGAGGAAAATTTATGATAATAGGGCCAGCTAAGACTATTAAATTTAAACGGACGCATTTGTCAGAATGCGTCCGTCTTTACATGGAAACATTTCATAATCCTCCGTTTTCATTTGATTGGCTGACAGAGGATAAGGCTCAAATCTATATTCAGGACATAGTAAATAACAAAAAATTTTGTGGATTCGCTTTATGTGATGCAAACGAAATGTTTATTGGGTTTTGTCTCGGTATGATAAATGATTATTTCATTAGTCGTATTTATGATGTCGCTGAGATATTTGTTAGACCATGCAGTAGAGGGCAGGGTTATGGGTCCATGTTTTTAAAACAAATTGAGCAATTATTAATGCAACAAGATGTTACCCATTTATCCTTATATACCCAAAAGAGTCTTGATGCATATCAATTTTATATAAAAAATGGGCTTATAGAAAGCCCAGATACAGTACAGATGATCAAGGAATTAATTTAAATATTTAACAATGTACTTGCAAATTTCATCAAATGAACCTTCTCCACAGGTTTTTCATTTCCTATGATATTGGCAGCGAGTGCTCCGGCAGCATTTGATAGAAATGTGGATATATCTATAGGAGTTTCCGCAATGCTTGCTAAGGATGACATAGCATAAAAGGCATCGCCTGCTCCTATTGTGTCCTTGACTGTCAATGTAAATGCAGGGCTATCTATGATATACCCATTTTTACCTATGCCATATGCCCCTAAAGAACCACGGGTCAGCCACCCGAGCGCGTCAAAATGCTTCTGGAAATTTTGAAGCGCAGTAGTATCATCCAAAAGATTATTTCCGACCGCAAGCTGCAATTCACGTTGATCCAAAGCAAAGCTGTCAATTCGGTTATATTTCGTTATGATGTTCATACCTAAATTAGATGAATTAGTCTGACAATTTACGCATAGATATTTTGCCTTTCGTTGAACGATGTCCATGACCACAGGGTCTATAAGACCATGACCAAAATCACATACTATTACCCCATCATACTGATCTATTACTCTTTCCAGTTTAATATGCAATCTGTGTAGTAAGTCTTCGTTAACATACATCTTTTCAGGTAAGTTGTTGCACGAAAATAATTTGTTGAATTCATCTCTTTTTTCGTTTTTTGTTAAATAACGCTTCTTAATGATGGTATTATAGCCATCACCGCATTCGAGCACGATCTTCATACGGTCACTTAGTGCGTTTAATATACGACTATGGAGATGGCTTTCACTTCCCATTACAGACATAAGTGTAACATTATCGCAGAATTCTGATATATGTCGGGCTACAGCTAAAGAACCACCAAAATACATTTCAGACGATATGTGGCGAGTCGAATATCCGGTATCCTTATACATTAAGCCTTGCACATTGCAAAATATGTATTCATCAAATATCACATCGCCAATAACCAACACTTTTAGGTTACGAAATCTTTCAACCACTTCTTTTATCGTTGTAAAATTAACATGTTTTGAAAAATCAACTAAATACTTTTTTAGCTCTGGCGAAAATGAAGGCAATCCAATATTTATAAGCTTGGATGAACTAAACACATTACCCTTTGAAAAGTATACACGCCCTCCATATGATTCTATCAGAGCTTTTTCATGAGCAATCTGTCCTGTGACATCGGTATTAATCTCCGCAAACTCAGAGCCTTTTACATAAATATCCGGTTGTACGATCTCAACTATATCATCGGATGTATACCCTTCGGATAACATTACATAATCAATAGGGGCCAATGATGAAAGGAAATATAGACGAGTGTCATCATCAAAGTATGGTCTGTCTATACCTTTTCGGACAAATTTAGCCATTGTAACGGATACTACAAGAACATCTCCCTGCTTTTTTGCATCCTCGAAATGTATAAGATGTCCCGGATGAACAAGATCAAATACCCCATGACATAAGACTATTACTTTGTTTTCAGATTTTAATTCTGCTCTAAGCTCGTTAAATTCATTTTTAGTAACAATTCTAGCCATTA
>CAYURR010000138.1:0-7952 GCA_964446745.1 uncultured Defluviitaleaceae bacterium
AGTAATGAAGATGACATTTCCGGGTATGCGGCTTATAATGAAGATTACACAGATAGGGGTTTTGCTGCTCTGTGTACTGGTGACGGGCTGCTCGAGCAGGCCTGTGAAGTCCTTAAAGGAGCAGAGCGCATATGAAAAGATACAAAAGCTGCTGATGAATATGGAGACCTACCAATGCGAAGCGAGCGTCGAATATAAGTCTAATAAGGGCTCAAACACCTACGAGACTATCCAGAAGGTTAAAAGCTCGGGTTCGTATCGCGTAGAGGTCACGGCACCCGATGCGGTGGCCGGTAATGTGACGATGTCGGACGGCAGCAAGATCTACCAGTTTAACAAGAAGATAAAGGGCAAGATCGCTATGACCACGGACGAAACCCAGGAACGCAGCGAGATATTCCTGACCAATTTCATCCGAAACTACATAAAATCCCAAGAGGTTTCAATCACCGTAGCGAATATGGATAATCAAACCTGTACGGTGATGGAGGCGACGGTACCCGGGGATCATCCGTACATCAGCAGCGAAAAGCTGTGGGTGGATAACAAAACCTTAATGCCCGTGCGCCTCGTGATATATGACCAGCAGGGATCGGAGCGGATATTGTGCACGTTCAAGAGCTTTTCGTATAATGTGCGGATAGATGATGCGGAATTTGTAATGGAAACGGAGACCCCAAAGACCGAGAATACAGAGAAGAGCGAAAAGAAATAGGGTGGAGAAATGGAATACAAAAGAGTTTATGCGCAGATAGACCTTGATAATATTGCCAATAACATGTCGGCAGTCAGAAAGCATGTAAAAAAAGATACGAAGGTCATGGCTGTTGTAAAAGCCAATGGCTACGGACATGGTGCGCTCGAGGTGTCAAAGACCGCGTTATATAACGGCGCGGACTATTTGGGCGTAGCAATATGCGAGGAAGGCATCTGGTTACGCGAAAACAATATACACGAACCGATACTGATACTCGGATACACGCCTGAGGCCCAGAATGGTCTGCTGGCCGAATACGGGCTCATACAGACGGTCTTTTCAGAACAGAGCGCGCAAGCCGTTTCCAGGGCTGCGGTCAAGCATAAAAAGCGTGTTGCGGTACATATCAAGATCGATACAGGCATGAGCAGGTTAGGATTCTTGCCTGATCATGATTCCGTGGATGCGATATTCCGGATAGCAACGTTACCAAATATCGATGTCGAGGGTATATATAGTCATTTCGCGACCTCATCGTCTGAAGAGGCGACACGAGTGCAGTTTAACGCATTTACGGGTCTATTGGAGATGCTCAAGCAGCGTGGCATCGATCCGCCGTTGAAGCATGTCTCGAACAGTGGTGCGATAATAACGTATCCGGATATGCATATGGACATGGTGCGAGCGGGTATACTGTTATATGGATTGCAACCGCATGACGGTGCTAATGAAATAGGGCTAAAGCCCGCCATGAGCCTAAAGACCCAAATCAGTCTGATAAAAACACTGCCCGCGGGGGTAGGGGTCGGATACGGATCCACATATCACACGAGCCGCGAAACACAGGTGGCCACCGTGCCTGTAGGCTATGCGGATGGCTATTCACGGGATATGGCGAATAGGGGTCGCGTGCTCGTACATGGCGAATATGCACATGTAATCGGTGCGGTTTGCATGGATCAGTTTATGATCGATGTAACGGGCATAGGCGGGGTAAAGCCCGGTGATCCCGTGACGCTGTTCGGCACGGATGGGGAGCGGAGTATATCCGTAGACGAGCTGGCTGGGATACAGAACACAATCAATTATGAGATAGTATGCGGCATAGGTAAGCGGGTTCCGAGGGTATATGTAAAGAACGGCACAGTGATTAAGATAGAGGAATAAAACATTAGAGGAAAATGAACTGAACATAGGTATAAACCGCCAACGTACCGGGCATAATACAACAGAGAATACAAATGGTCATATGTATATGCTTTTTACGGACGGAGGTATTGTTGGTGTTGGTAAGGAGAGGCGATATATTTTATGCCGATCTAAGTCCGGTGATCGGCTCGGAGCAAGGCGGCGTGAGGCCTGTTCTGATAGTGCAAAACGACGTGGGAAACCGATACAGCCCGACGGTGATATGCGCGGCGATAACCTCGCAGATAAATAAAGCCAAGCTGCCTACGCATATAGAGATAGACAGCTCGCAATACACGCTGGTCAAGGATTCGGTCATACTGCTCGAGCAGGTCAGGACTATAGACAAGAAGCGGCTCAAGGAAAAGATATGTCGGCTCGACGACGCGATGATGCAAAGGATCGACAAGGCATTGCTGATAAGCATGGGACTCATATAGTACATAGACGTAAGCATAACGCATATCGGTTCATGGAACGGTTGGAAATAACCTTTCTGTGAACCGATTATTTTATGTTGTTTAATGCGAACACTTTTGTTATACTTTCGACAGAAACTGCTCATAAAACGGCATATCATAAACAGGAGAAGTGGTATGAATAAACGGCTGATTAGAAAGTTTATAATGATAGTGGGATCGATGGTTGGGGCGTTTGCACTTGTACTGACCGTCGGGATGTTTTTCTATTTTAAAAACACGGAAGCAAGAGCGGAGCATCTGAAGGTAGAGGCAACAACAGAACCATCGAGTGCCATGGCTACATCGGAGCCGGATGAAGAGGGTCAAAACGATGCCGATACGCAATCGGAGGACGAAGCGGAGCCTACTCCCGAACCGACACCTAAACCAAAAAACAGCACGGTATTTCTGATGGTCGGCATCGATGATGAGGCCAATCTGACGGATACGATAATGCTAGGAAATTTTAATCACGACACATCGCGGATAGATATCATGAGTATCCCGCGGGATACGCGCATAAGCTTTTCGGAGGAACGCAAGGCCAAAATGCGTGAACTGGACCTGCACCCACCGGCCAATCAATCGATAAAGATCAATTCCGTTTACAGCTATGGGCGCAAGTATGGCTTGCCGCTGTTGTGCGAGGAAATCAATGACCTTCTGGGTGTAGAGATAGATTATTACTTCGGCGTAGATTTAAAGGCGTTTAAGGATATCGTAAACATGTTAGGCGGTGTGGATGTAATCGTGCCCAAGGGTGGCATGTATTATGAGGATCCGCATCAGAACCTGCGTATAAGTCTGCCCGAGGGACCTGTCCATCTGGACGGTAAGAAGGCCGAGCAGTTTGTGCGTTTCCGCGAGGGTTATGCAAACGGCGATCTCGGACGCGTTTCCGCACAGCAGGGATTTTTGAAGCAGATGCTCAAGCAGGTGTTGAACCGCCAGAACATCATGAGCAACCCTATCGGTATCGCCACGACCGTATTGACGAACATGCAGACCAATTTCGGCGTAGAGGATCTGCCGAAATATATAAAATATATAACAGCGATAAATCCGGACATGCTTGAATTTCATACATTGCCCGGTGAGGGTCAATATATAGGCAAGACATCATATTTCATCGTGGATGGCAAGGCGGCTGCTGATATGATCAAGGAGCTGTTTTTCGCAGACGAATCCGGAGACGGAAGCGAAATGGCTGCGTCGGATACATCGACAGAATTGGACAAACCGACTGCAACTCCAAAAACCACGGCGACTGCAAAGCCAACGGCAACCACAAGGCCAACGGCAACCACAAGGCCAACGGCAACTGCAAAGCCTACAGCAACCACAAAGCCTACAGCAACTGCAAAGCCTACAGCTACCACGAAACCCACGGCTACCACAAAGCCGACTGCAACCGCTAAGGCCTCGGCTGCCTCATCCTCTAGCAAGAATCAACGTATACGCGTATTAAACGGCAGCAATGTCTCAGGCATAGCCGCGAGATACAGGGATGAGCTTGAGAAAGATGGATATACCGTTTTAGACGTGAGTACATATACCGGTACGCAGAAGGAAAAGACCCGTGTATACATAAGAGAAAAGGGCGGTAACAGCGAACAGGCCGCGAAGGACCTAATAGCGTATTTCAAGGAAGCCGAGGTAGTAGTGGACAAGAATATTGATTCCAACTACGACATAGTGATAATAACGGGGTTAAATGAGAAATGACAGGATTCTGGCTCAAGATCATAGCACTTGTAACGATGATCATAGATCATACGGGCGTATTGATGGGGAATGTATTGATGATGCGTGCTATCGGGCGCATTGCGTTTCCGATTTATGCGTTTTTGGTCGCACAAGGCTGTCGCAAGACGCGTAATATAAAGAAGTACATGCTGCGTCTCGGGATATTTGCATTGATATCGGAGGTGCCGTTTGATCTTGTAGCCGGTCGCGCTCTGTTCGTGCTAAGCAAACAGAATATCTTCTGGACACTTTTATTGGGTGTGCTGACGATATATATCTTTGAGCGCGATATTAAGACATATATAAAATACCCGCTCGCGGCGATATGCATTGCGGCGGGTGATTTGCTTTATACGGATTATGGTACAAAAGGCATTGTGTTAATCCTTGCGCTGTACTTCCTCGATAGTCGCGCGTTACAGCTGATGGTTATAGCTGTGTTTACAGCGGTGACTTATATTGGATTAAATATAAGCACATATATGTTGTTTGCCGGGTTCACTGCCCTGACATTGCCGATAATATGGTTTTATAACGGCGAGCGTGGATATAGGGATCCATACTATCTGTTTTATTGGGCTTATCCGGTGCATTTGCTTTTAGGGGCGCTGTTGGTGAGGCTATTGTAAAAGGGAATTCGGGATAAATAGGAGAAGTGTTTTATGCCAGAGGGGATCTGTATAATATTAGTTACCCGTGGTGTTGATCTGTTCGATGCCATAAAGAGGGAACTGCTTTATAAGGATAGCGTTGAAATGGTGCTGAGCGTACCGGACTTGACCGGGGCCGAAAAGAAGCTGTCGCCTGTGAGCAAAAATCTCGTCGTAGTTGATATCGACACGGTGGATATCGACGTGCGCCAATTACGCGCCTTTGCAAGTACGGGAAAGACCAAGCTCGTATCAACATCCGTTTCGCCTGAAAAGGCAGCGGCGTTTTACAACGCCGGTATTAAAGGCTTTGCGCAGAGACCCGCCCTTGATAACAAGATAGCGGTGTCGTCGTTCGCGCGTCATCTGCTGACGCTATTAAACGCGGTCAAGAACCCGCATCCGGTCCTGAAACCCAAACCCGAGCAAAGTCCTTCGCAGCCGATTGTATATCCTGCGAGTGCATATGTATTCTCGTCCGTGCTGGCGATAGCCGCATCGACGGGCGGTACGGATGCGCTGGAAAAGGTACTTAGAGCTTTGCCCGCCAATATTCCGCCGACCGTGATCGTTCAACATATGCCGTCGGGGTTTACACGCATGTTCGCGGAGCGGCTGGACAGCATATGCGCGATGGAGATCAAGGAAGCAAAGGATGGCGACTGTTTGCGAAAAGGGCTTGTATTGCTCGCCCCCGCGGATTCGCATATGCGGATCACGCGAAAAGGGGAACGTTATGCGGTGGAGTGTTTTGTCGGGCAAAAGATGCACGGCGTGATGCCTGCAGCGGATGTGTTATTTGATAGCGTTGCGCAGCTGATGAGGGACAAGGCGGTCGGGGTGATCTTGACCGGCATGGGAGCGGACGGCGCGCAGGGGCTGCTACGCATGCGTAAAAACGGTGCACGTACGATAGGTCAAAACGAAGAGACTTGTATCGTATATGGGATGCCGAAATTGGCGAAGAATGTGGGTGCGGTTGAATATGAACTGCCCCTGGATATGATAGCCGGGAAGATAATCGAACTGATAAAATAGTGGAGGTAAATATGCGGTGCACAAAGGAATATTACAATGACATGCTGGAATGCTTATCAAAGGCGTTCGGAGAGAATAAAAACTGGTTCCAACGAAATTGTGGGCATGTCGTGCCGTTTTACGATCAGGCCAACGATACAGATTATTCCAATCATTATATACATTTAGAAGACGGTAAGGTGGCGGGCGTAGTCGGCTCATACTTGATGGATTTTGACCTATTGGATGTGAGGCTCTCTGTTGCCGGTATAGGTCAGGTCAGCTGCTTGCCCGAATATAGGGGCAAGGGGATCATGTCCTTATTGATCAACGAAGCCATTGCGGATATGGAAAGTTCCGGTACAGACTTATCGGTCTTGGGCGGCGATCGCTTCAGATACGCGCATTTTGGGTATGAATTCGGAGGTGTCGAGGGGATATTACACTTCGACAAGCACAGGATTGAAACGCCCAAAGATACATATTATATAAACGAGCCTCGTGTCGGTGATGTACCGATGCTCAGGCAACTATACGAACGTATACCATCGCGTGTATACCGATCGGATGAACTGTTTGCGAGACACATGTCGCGTGGAAATGTACGCTTTGTGACCGCGCGTATAGATGCACAATTTCATGCTTACCTTGCGTATAAACCGGAAAACCCTTCGCATATATTAGAAATCAGCGGTGATCCGGCGGCTATACTCGCGCTTCTGCATAATCATTTCGCGGAGCATAGCATTGAAAGCATTAGGGTTTATATGCCTGTTCATGGCTGTGAAGTGAGCCGTTATCTATATTCGATATGCTCGTACTATGAGATGCGTCCCGCATTTAATATAAAGATAGTAAACCCGAGTGCCATAATAGAAAAGTTCTCTAACTCAAAAGCATTTGCTCCGATCGTGAAGGGCTTGCCTGTAATAACGGACGATAACAAAGAGGAAATCTGTAGGCGGCTGTTGGGCTTTACGTTTAACCCCTGTTGCGGTGAGGTCGTAACTCAGACCGGTAACGCGGGCCTATGGTGCTCTGAGCTCGACCATGTTTGAAAACACTTGAAAGGGTCCATCAATGCATTTATATAAATACAACATAAAAATCCGTCCGTTGCGTAAAACCGCAATCGGTTTATTTGCATGCGGCGTTATTGCGCTGAGTCTGACCGGCTGCAGATCGGCTATTGAGACGGGCGGCTCTATAGAAGAGCTGCCCGCACTGGAAGCATCCATGGAATTGTCGGATGCATCTGAGGCAACTCCGACGCCTGCGCCAACACCTACGGCGACACCTAAGCCCTCTCCTACGCCTAGTCCATCCCCGACCCCTATACCGGACATCGGCCCACAGCCTCCCAATGAGGTCGGGCAGATCATGATAATTATGTACCACGGCATCACAAAGGGCAAACCCCCGTCATCGTATCAGCGATCGGTAGAGGGGCTCAGAAGCGATCTGGCCAATCTATATGAAAAGGGCTACCGACTCATGAAGCTGTCAGACCTGATCAACAATAACATCACGGTAAACGCAGGCTATTCACCCGTGGTCATAACATTTGACGACGGCATGGGCTCGTCATTCTCACTGCAGGAGTCGGATAAGGGATTGATCCCCACAGAGGATTGCGGCTTGGATGTTATAGAGAAATTTGCAGCCGAGCACCCGAGCTTCGGAAAGACCGCCGCGTTCTTTATCAACGGCGCGAGTGAGCAGTTCAGAGGAGCGGGGACTTTGAAGGAGCGGCTTAAGTATTTGATCGATAACGGATATGAGGTCGGAAGCCACAGCTACACGCATGACAGCATGGGTAAGATGAACGCGGAGAAACTGCAGGCCGCGATAGGTAGACAGGATCAATATATAAGAGATCTGCTACCCGGATATGATCCGGTGGCATTGGCATACCCATATGGCGAACGCCCGGGCGAACAGCTCAGGCCGCTTGTATTGGATGGCACATATAACGGTATAGCATATAAATACCGCCTGGCGGTGCGTGCGGGCACGAGTGCTGCGAAGACTGCACCGAATGCGATCGGCTATGATCCGCTCAACACCCCGAGGGTCAGAGGCTCCGATGAAATGGAGGGAGATCTGGGCTGGTTCATCAGGCACTATGATGCAAAACCCCAGCTGCGTTATGTCTCGGACGGCAATCCGAATACGGTTACGGTGCCGGAGATT
>CAYURR010000139.1:0-7946 GCA_964446745.1 uncultured Defluviitaleaceae bacterium
CGCAACCGAATTCGTCGTTCCCAAGTCTATACCGATATATCCCATATTTACCTCCTGCCTTAAATTTTACTAAGTTATCCGTTTTTTCATCGAAAAAACTGAATATACATCATTCCATTCATCTATTGATAAAACTTGACAACTTTTTATTAATTCTGATTTTATTTCATCGTAATTTTGTAATTCAAAGGGCAATCGCTTCATTATCGATGCGCAAGCCCTTTTACGCCACACACTATCAATATATCGTGACTCAATAATAAATACTAAGGTTATTGGTTTGTATTTCATACTTGACAATATATAAAATGCACTTCCGTAATATTTCTTTATCAAATTATCATATAACACGCCGTTTTTAATCTTTTCGTTAAATGCCTCGGGATTATTTACATTTTCTATATCTGTATTCTTATACTCAACGAACAGCATTTCATGTTCCGTTTCTACTATAAAGTCAACATCCGAAAGGGCATTACCAATACACTTGTATTTAGACTTCAAATCCCCTTCAACATTGAGTGCATGGCTGAAATCAAACTCATAAACGCCATTCTCCTCAACATAGACCCCGCTCATGTATCACTCCCCCAGATTTCTGTCTATCACCTCGTCCATAAGCGCGTCAAATGCTTTAGTAATCGGATTGTTTTTTAAGCTTCTAAATTCCTTATCACTTTCGCACTCCGTTCCATGCTCTGACTTATACAGCGAATGAAATAGTACGGCATCATTTTCATTCTTCTTAGTCTCGAAATATTTAGCGGTGATGTAATCATGTGTCGCAACAAAGACTTGTACACCTCGACGTGATAACTCTAACAGTATCTGCACTACCTGGGGTATAACTTTGGGGTTGATATTAGCTTCCGGCTCATCCCATATCAATATCGTACCTTGATTAATGCTGTCATTCATCAACAGCTGCCAAAGCAACCCGACCTTCTTAAAACCTTCTGCCTCGACAGTGAATTCGATCTTTGCACCGTTTTTCTTTTGTATAAAAAACATGTCGTTCTCTACTACAATCGAACCTCCGATTATTTCATCAATAATCGGAATAACCGCTAACGCTGTCTCGGAAGCAATCTTAGTCTCAGGGAGTAGTGATTTTTTGATGATATCGTAATAGGTTTTATCAAATGCCATCCTTACCTTTTCATATAAGGACATAAATCCTTTTGAATGCGTTAGAAACTCCTTTGCTGGGATAAAAACAGCCGGGATAACATCCTTTGTTTGCTCAGTTTCATATACTTGGGAGACACCGCTATAATCACCGTTTTTCCATATCTCATTTGAGTATGCATTTCCATCATATATAAATGATAACTCTGCACAAGCCGAAATTTCGTCCTTTATCAAGTCCGCTGGGCTTTTTCCAAACATTTCCTTTAAGGTTTTATCAAATCTATAGAAATACCGTTGATCCCATTCCTTTTCATCATCATTCGCTTGTGTCTCACAAAAAGCATAAATCGCTTTTAGCAGATGCGTCTTGCCGGTCCCGTTTTCACCAATGATTACATTAATACCGTCACAAAAATTGATTGTTACATCGTCAAACAAAGAAATATTCTTTAACCTCGCTCTTGTGACAGGCATAATCATCAGCTCCCTTGCATCTTTGTCTTTTCAAACCGCTCCGGTGCAAATATCTCCTTAAACCCTGATGGCTTATACTCGCCGCCGAAGCCCATGTCCTCGACGATACCCTTTATCAAGCCGCCCTCTTCCTCAGCCAGAAGCGTAATGTTCAAATGCGTCTTGCCTGACGGGCGCTCGGGCAAGCCTGTGATTTCAAGCTCGCCGATCAGCTTGCAGTCCTCGTACCTATCGTCTCGGTTTATGCGTTCGAGTATACGCATATCAAATGATGTCATGTCACCGGGGTTTTTGCCCGACAGCGTGAAGCGGTGCGTCTTTTTCGCGAGCGGGTACGGCGTACCCCTGCGCAGCATGCAAAAGAAGGATTTGCGTTCACCCTTTGCCCCTGCGGCGATCTCGAGCCCGATATCATGCGGGATTGTTACTTGAAATTCTACGGTATAGTTCTCGCTGCTGATGTCCGGATGCGCCAGCAGGCCCATCTTCATCGCCGCGTAATACGTAGCGCCGAGCGAGATATCGAGTGCGGGCCGTTCCGATACATATATCTTGTTCTCGTCGTTAAAGATGCTCAATAGCATTTCTTTGACCCATGGCATCTGCGACGAGCCGCCCTCGAGCAGAACGCGGTCGATATCGTCGGGTTGTATGCCGGCCTCGCGCACGGCCTTCAGTACGAGCGAGCGTGTCTTGTTTATAAACGTGGCGATCAGATCCTCGAACGCGTCGCGTGTGATCTGCTCCGCGAACGGCGGTATGCAGAATGTAAACGGTATGCGGAATGTCTTTACGCCGGACAGTCGCTCCTTTGTATCACGTGCACGCATCGACAGCTCGACGAGGTTCTCCGGTGAGACCTCGTTACGGCTCGTCTTGGTCTTGGCTTCGAGTAGGTTATAGCAGTGCTCAAGTAGCATCTCGTCGACATTGTCACCGCCGTGAAACGCCTCGCCGCCCTCACAAATTACTTGCATCTTTATATGATTATCGTTTTGCTCCGTGACCTTAAAGATCGTTATATCGAGCGTGCCGCCGCCAAAGTCAAATACAAGTATGTTTTCGTCGGCCTTTAGCATGTGGCGGAAATTGTAAGCGAGCGCGGCTGCCTTGGGCTCCTCGATCAAGCATATCAAATGATCCGACAGACCGGCTATTTCACATGCGCGCATCGTAGCCTTTTTCGCTGCGTCGTCGAAGTCATACGGCACCGACACCACGATGCCCGCGATCTCGGCCTTCGGATTCAGGTTATATACGTTTGACACGAGTTCCTTTAATATCATCGCCGATATGTCCTCGGGCAGATATGCGTTACCCGCGATATCGAGTTGTTCGTTTGTACCCATCTTGCGCTTGATCGAGCGTACCGTGCTCTCCGGATACAGCTTCATGGAGCGATAGGCCTCGTCGCCTATAACCCATTCGGCTTCCTCCTTGCGGTACTGCACGACCGACGGCATCGGTATCTTGCCAAAGCCGTTACTGATATCAATAGGCTCAGGGCGGTTGTTCGCAGAATCCCAGTAACTGATTACCGAGTTCGTCGTACCGAGGTCGATGCCTATTACATACGCGTCCTCGGGCAGCTTGCCCTCCGCCGCAATACGCGCCTTATATTCCTCAAAATGCATATTATCATTCCTTTGATTTGATCATCTGCTTTAGTTCAAACGCCGAGGCCGGAAAAATCTCACCGAAGCCGAAATCCTTTACCGTAACACCTAAGTCCCCGCCCTCGAACGCGAAGTCGAAGCACAGCTTCGTCGTACCCTTGGGCCTTGTGGGCAAGCCATCGAGCCGCAGCTCGCTCAATGTATGTACAGCCCCGTTCTTGTCGCGGCGCGCTACCTGTATGCCGTAGTCGATCCCCTGACCTGTTGGCTGTTGCAAAATAAACATCCGACGCTTTGCGCCCTGGCGTTTAAATGTCGAGCGCTCGATGATGGTAATAAAGCGCCCGCATAACAGCCCGTAATCAAACTCAGTCTTGCTGCGATCAGTGATGCGCATAGGCGGCAACGCGGGTTGCTTTACTATTCCGAGCAGTGATGCGGCCTTTATCGCCGCTCCCTCCGAGGCTACGGTCTTAGCGTTTTTATAAAATATCCTGCGGCTGTTTTCAAATATATCGTTCACGACAGATTTGGCAAAAAACATCTCGAACCCGCCGCCTGTGCAGATAACGTCTGTGATACGCTGGTCGGTACTGTCGTCTATGTCCGTAAACCGCTCAAGGAAGTGGAACAATCTATTTCTGATGCCCTCTATGCCTCGCTCAATCTCGGACTTTGTGATGCTACGCCGATATGGCGGATATATAAAGTTCATGTACATATTCACAGGTTGCTTTGGGTTCAGTTCCTTTAGCATCAGGTCCTTGTGCCCGTACATGAAGCCGATCAATTGCTCACGCATGTTCGCGTCTATCTTTTGCGGGAAATCCTTTATCAGTAGGTTATAGATACAGTCATCGACGTGCCTTATCGAAACACTTTCGTCTACACATGCATCTACGCTGTCTACCTCTATACCCGAATGTCCCGACTGGACTTTGTTTATGCTGCCCCGAAGCTCCCTGCTACCGTAATCGAGCAGCAATATGTTCATGGGCTGCGAGACTGCCGTGGCGTTTTCATATGCATACTTTGTCATTATACATGCCTTGTTCGGGGCTATCTCAAGTAGCTGATTGCCATATCCGGCCTCCTGAAACGCCGCCTTTAGCTCGTTCTGTGCGTTTTCGCTCATATAGTCGGGTACCGCACAGACGATGCCCTCGATGTGGGCCTTCGGGTTGATATTTTTTATATTGTTTAATAGTTCTTTCAGATACATGGCCAGCAAGGATTTTACCGGTATAGCCTTGCCGTCGATATTTGCGGTCACACCGCTGCCGAGGCGTTGGATGATGTTTCGGACGTTTACCTCTGCCGCGTAGCCCATGTTTAACATTGCGTAATCGCCGTACACCCATTCCTTGCTGTGCGGTATATATTGCATCACGGTGGGCTGCGACGGCTTGCCGTATCCGCCCGACAGGTCGATGACCTCCGATTCCCTACGCGCGTGGTTATAGAATGATATACACGACGAGTCGTCGCCGAGATCCACCCCTATGATATAGCTTGATTCGGTATCCGTATGCCTCACCCCATTTCATTTCAGTTACTGTGCACAGATTACATTCGCGCGCATGATCACGAGTTCTCCGGCCCTATAGCCGTTTGTAATCGTCTTGATGATCTCACCACGGTTAAAGCCCTCGTGCTTTTCGGCCACGAGCACCTCGGCCTCCTTGCCCGAAAACATTGTATGCGGCTCTGGGTGTATCATCGTTATCTCCTGGGCCTTCAATGCCTCAAACACCTCTGCCATGCACGCATCCATGGCGGTTACATAATCCTTGATGCGCTGCTCCTCGCTCTCACGGAGCTTTCCGACGCTATAGTGCATGATCTCCTCAAATGTAGCTATCTCATACAGCAAATGCTCGCGCAGGAATTTCAATATATATCGGTCGCGTTCATCCGATGCGTTTTTACGCGCCTGTGCAAACCCCGATACATGCTTTACAAATAATCCGGTCTGTAGTATCTCGTTTATCAGATCTTCGCCGCCATATGTTATACATACCTCGACGGCTGTCTCTTTCATCGTCTCGACATCCTGTGGCGATATCTTATAGCTGTAATTAAATGTAGTCCTCTTTTCGAATTCGACCTTGGTCTCTGCGAGGCTGTCGATCTTTATGCGCATCGTTTCGTCTATAGCCTTTATGATTTCATTTTCATTTTCTGTTTCATCAGCCGACAGCGCATTTATCCTCTTGAAGATGTCGAGCACCTGTTCGGTCATCTTGATCGTCTCGGCAAGCCTTCCGTTATCCTCGGCCTCTCCGCTCAGCCCATCCGGTGCGATCAAAAGCTCCGGATTGACTATATCAACCAAGCTCTTGCGATAAATCCTGTCCGGATTTACCAGTAGTTCTTTAGCGGCTTCTATAAAAACGGATTTTTCTGTTAGGCTGTTCTCGTCGGTTGTGTCCCCGCTCATCGCCTCGGTCAAATGCAACGCGCTATCCATGAATGTACCGTATGCGGCCTTTATCTCGGCTATAATGCGCTGCAGTTCTTCTTGCTCGGTCATATTGCCCGCATGCCGCATGATCTGTTGGTCGGCTGCTATCATCTGATGCGCGAGCACGTTTTTACAGGTATGCAGTTCATCCGTGACATTTTTCAGTAGCTGATCGAGTACCTTGCGATCCTCTATCTCACGCAGGTTCTGATCTATCAGCGAGACCGTGTTTAGATAAACCTCATAGATCGTCTCACCGTTTAAAAAGCTCTCATCCGACAGCACACCGATCTGTTGCATCGTGGTGTATATGATTGATCGCTTTTCATTTGTTACCGGGTTTTGGGAGGGTTCCGGGTAGTTCTCGTCAAACACGCGTATGCGCGCGTTTAATACGCTACAGATGCCGCTCAGGATATAACGTATCGATATCGTTTTCATATGCTCGATAACGGTATCGTACAGCGTCACCACATCCCTGCAGCTGTCTATGAGCTGCCTGTAGCAAAAAAATAACTGCTCGTCAAAGTCGGCAAGGCGGGCATTTCTACCCGCCGCCGTAATCACCGCATCGACGACATAGCGCTTCAAAATAGCCGCAGCCTCTTCGTTTCGGCGTTTTGACAAAACAGTACATTGTGTAAGGAATTCCTTTTCATATGCAGTCACTGCATTTCCCCGCTTACTAAAGGTTTTTTATTATTAACTATACAATTCATCAACCGCGAGCTCTGTGACCAGACCGTCGACCGATGTGCTCCTTGCTGTTACGCGCAGCATGTTGTCCTGCCCGACATGGAATACCACGCCGACCTTTTCCTGCCCCCTCGGGCCCTGTGGGATGCCGCGCAGTGAAGTACCCGAGAGGCGCTTCATGCCCTCCTGGTTCACTGACTGCTGCTTTACACCCAAAAGCGGTGCGGTGTTCTCGTATACCACGATCGCCATGCTCGATACATTGTCAAAGTTTGTGGTCAAGAGCTCCCCTGCCGCTACTGTGAGGCCGTCCTTAGGGATATCAAGGCCCGCAGGTACGATCTCCATAAAACGGCGACCCGCGATCTCAAGGCCCAGCGGGTGTATGGTCTTTTCCTGTACAACCGGACCCCTGACTGTCGGCATCATGATCATGTTACAGTAGATCGCCGCACCCTGCGATATGCTCAGTGCCGGTGATATCTTTGATCTGAAGGGTTCCTTGCCAAACTTCTCTGCGATACGCTCGCATACAACAGGCAGTGATGAGCTGCCGCCGACCAAGAATATCTCGTCGATATCCGAGACTCCGATCGAAGCTGCGTTCAAGCACATGTCGATGCTCTTCAACGTCTCGTCTACCATTTCGATGACGGACTTGCCACCCCACTTGTCGAATATTACATCGGGATCGCCGAGCCTGTTCTGACGCATATGCGTTACAAATTCCTCGCGCGTGATCTCCATGTTGATGTTGACGATTTTGGGCTCCTGCAGCAGCGGTGCGAGTACGATCTTTGTGCTGTTTGCGGAGGACAGGCGTTCCTTTGCCTGTGTAGCTGCCTGCATCAGGCGCACAAGTGCGATCTTCTTCTGACGCCTCGAGACACCGTCGTCCGTTTCCTCGTCAAATAGGTCTATCTCATTGTCGGTGAGTTTTTTGAACTCCTGGTAGATCATGTCCATGATAACCTTATCTATGTCGTTGCCGCCCAGATGATTGTCACCATATGTGCTCAGTATCGATATAACAGGCTCGCCGCCGTCCTCAGCCTTTATCTGCAATATACATGCGTCGAATGTACCGCCGCCGAAGTCGTATACGAGAACCTTTTTATCCTTTGTTTCGTTGATAGCATAGCTAATCGCAGCCGCCGCGGGCTCGAGGCGCAGGTAGACGCTGGCTTCATCAAAGCCTGCCGCCACCGCCGCATCCTTTGTCACGCGTTTCTGTTTGTCCGTCGAGTTCGCGGGTACCGTGATCACACAGCCCGAAAACTCTCCAGATATATTCAAATGCTCCGACGCATATTCGTCGGCCTTTTGCTTGATGTATGAAAGTATCTCCGCCGTTATCTGCTCGGGTGTAAACAGGTATTCCTTGTCATCGACCAACACGGATATCTTTTCGTCGCTCTCAAGCATACGCTTTACCCATAACACCGTAGAGGTCGGATATATCACGGCCGCTTCCTTTGCCTGCGCGCCGAATATCTTTACAAGCTTTGTATCGTCATCCGGATCCGCCTCAAACTGTATCGCTGTCGGGAAGATATTGCTGCCGT
>CAYURR010000140.1:0-7924 GCA_964446745.1 uncultured Defluviitaleaceae bacterium
AATTGTCGAGTTTGTGCGGTTTTACTCGAATACACATTTTAATTTACACGCCCTACATCTTGTCTTTATAATCAGATACTGATCTATAATCTCTTTTGAAATCAAAACTTGTATTCTTATTGTCTGGGTGAGTTTTACAGTATACATCATAATTATACTTAATACATTTGTTGACAAACTCTGATATTTGAATAGAAGATATTAGTAAGCTACATTTGCTGTTCAACAAGTTTTTGTACAAAACATCATATTTGTCATTATTTTTATCATAATATAATGGGTAGAACAGTTTTATTAATATGTTCGTGTCCATTAATATTATATCTGTGTCAGAAGGACTAAATTTATCTACAGGAATAATACTGTCTCTGTTCAACTATTCATCACATCCTCGATTATCTTTGTCATAGTTTGCTTGTCTAAATAATAGTGTTTTGCATTTTCAGTGACTAATTTTATTTTTACATCAGTTCCCTTGGGGAGATTGCTGAATTCAATAGAATCATTCAATTGACTTGAAGTATATGTTTCGTAAAGACGACCTATTGATACATTTAAAAACGGAGTAATTGTGCTTTCTATGCCTGAAAAGTCTAGTACTACATGATTACCATTTGATAGTTCAGATATAATATAGCTGTAAATCATCTCCCCCTGTTCACGTGTTAATGCAGAGGGGCTTTCAATTATATTGTAAATATTAATAGATACGTTAGTCATACAAACCTCCTAAAAAAAAGACTCGGTACTTACAGTGTTGCCTAAACCATAAGAAAACC
This sequence comes from uncultured Defluviitaleaceae bacterium, assembly GCA_964446745.1. Taxonomy (GTDB): domain Bacteria; phylum Bacillota; class Clostridia; order Lachnospirales; family WQUN01; genus CAYURR01. The sequence goes on from CAYURR010000140.1 coordinate 780, forward strand.
TGTCATTCAAGTTTATTTCTATGGTAACAATTGTTCCGCCAAAAGGACTATTAGTTTTACGAAATGACTCTGTGCATTGGGTTATCATAAATACCTCACTATCTGATATTATTGTAAACGAACCTTGGTTAGCATTAACAAAGTTTTGTAGAAAGCTTAAACCTAATCCTCCTGGATTTGCTTCAGATTTAGTTGAATTCCCCTTCTTAGTAGCCCATTTTAAAGAATTGTCGGGCATCGGACAATCATACTTGGTTAGATAATCATGCACATTTTCATGTATAGATTTACCTATATCAACAATAGTAAAGGCTATTACATTATTTTTTGGAAAAAACTGTCCACAGACGTACACGTTTTGACTTTCGGCATGATCAATTACATTGTTAAAGATCTCTAGAATATTATCAATCAAGCAATTTCGAAAATCATCACTCATTAAAGGCATTTCTTTTCTTGAGAAGACATAAATCTGTAAATATCGCTCAAACTTCTCAATGTCTTCGGTTGTTGCGTTAAAAATCATATATTTCATTGTACTGTTATATGTGTCTGTAAGTCGCTCCCATTTGAAGTACTTACTAAAGTCATTTTTCCGCATTAATATCTTTATAGGTTCTTGAATGTTTCTAATAATTATATTCATTTTACTTTTCGAGGATGTATTTTCTAAACTGGCACCAAGAATGGCTAATAAATTTGCTGAAATAAATGTAACACGAGAAAAGTCGATTATTATGTCATGATGATGCTCTTTTAATATATTAAACAAAGCGATAAGTTGTTCATGTGATTCTAAGTTGTTATTTAGGTTGCATGGAAACACAAAATGATTTTCATTGTTTTTGCTCATACTAATTATTCACTCCGATGTGTCCCGAAATACATCATTATCCCTCCGGCGACCGCCACGTTCAGCGACTCCGCGGTGGGATCCATGGGTATCTTTAACCGAACTGATGCTACGTCTAAAAGCTCATGCGAAACGCCGTGTGCCTCGTTGCCGAGGGCGATGCAGCAGCGCTTAGGGAAGCGGTATCCTTCGAGGCTGTCCCCCCGTAGATCGGTAACAATTAACGGGATCTCGGACTTGGCCAGCAAATCCGCTATCTCCGTTACCTTTACACCCTCGGCGCAGGGTAAACGTAACGCCGCGCCTGCCGCAGAGCGCATGACCTTCGGGCTATATATGTCCGCGCAATTTTCGGAAAAGAATATACCGGTAGCCGAAAACGCATGTGCAGTACGCATGATAGTGCCGATATTCCCGGGGTCCGAAACATTTTCGCAGAGAATATACACGGAACGCTCGTCTGTGCGCAGTATCTCCTGTGGTGTATACGGCTTCATTTTGCATACCGCCAATATGCCCTGCGGTGTCACGGTATCGGACAGGGCTTTGAAGCGTTTTTCGGGCAAAACGATAACGGGCGCACGCTGCGGCTCATGATCGATACCTGCGGAGCTATGCGAGCTTTCCCTATGATCTGAGATCACATAGCACACGATCTCGGTCTCTGAGGGGATATCCCTGACAAAACGTTCTCCCTCGACAATAAACATACCGAGCTCTGTGCGGCCTTTCTTAGTGGACAATGTGGCCAGTTGCTTTACATTCGGTACGCGCTGCGTCATTTATGTTTATATCTCTGTATGAAGTTTGTCTCGCCGATAACAACCAGAACATCGTTTTCGTTGATCTCCTGCTCAGCCTTCGGGGAGACGATTACACGATTGCCCTTCTTGATCGCGACGATGTTCAGGCCGTATTCGGCTCGAATGTTGGACTTAGACAAGCTGATGCCCACCCATTCCTTTAGCGGCTCAATCTCGGCGATGCTGTATTCATCCGAGAGGTTGATATAGTCGATAACATTAGTTGTGATCAGATTAGTCGCTACCTTTTCGCCCATCTCCAATTCAGGCAGTACAACCATATCCGCACCCATCTTTTCCAATATCTTCTTGTGCGTCATATTGATGGCCTTTGCAATAACATGATCCGAACCGCTTTCCTTTGCGGTCAGCGTTGCCATTATGGATGCCTCCATGTCTCCGCTGATCGCTACGATAACGACATCGAAATTGCCTAAGCCGAGCGCAGCCATTGCCGAGGCCTCTGTTACATCCGCCTGCACGACATGGGTCGCATAATGCGCTATCGCGTTTACCTTATTCATATTTGAGTCTACGGCCAACACATCATAACCGTTATCGGTCAGGGTTCTTACTATGCTCATACCGAAGCGTCCGAGCCCCAGTACGGCGAATTGCTTATTCCTTGCCACTGATATTCCTCCATAAAATATAAATAATAATATTATCCGACGATAATCTTCTCCTCGGGGTAATTGATATTGGCCTCGGCGCGCAGTTGTTTGATGGACAGGCTCACGGCCACAGTGATGGGACCCACGCGCCCTATGAACATGCAGACGCTGATGATGAGCTTGCCTAAGGCGGTCAAATGCGGGGTAATACCCAGCGTAAGCCCTACGGTGCCCGTCGCAGAGACAACTTCAAACAGCAGGTCCATAAAGTTGAGGTTATAGCCTGCGGTATAACGCTCCGAAAAGGACAGCAGCATCGTCGCTATGATGATGATCATAAACTGCATGATGACGATGGCGAGTGCCTTTTGAAGATTGGTCATGCTCACGGATTTATTGTGTACGACGATGTTTTTTCCGCCCCTGATGACCGAAAACACAGCCAAGATGATTACGGCAAACGAAACGGTTTTGATACCGCCTGCCGTGCCTGCCGGCGAGCCGCCTATAAACATCAACACAACGGACATCAACTGGCTTGAGACATGCATCTTTTCCTGGGGAATGGTAAAGAATCCGCAGGTACGGGTAGTCACGGATTGGAACAAGGACGCAATCAGCTTGCCGCCCAAGGACAGGTCACCGATGGTCCCCTTATTCGTGAACTCGGAGATAAAGATGATTACAAAGCCCGCAAGGATAAGCAATCCTGTGGTCTCGAGTACGATCTTGCTCTGTAGGTTAAAATGTGCATACGTGTGTCCGAGGCTGATGGTACGTGTCTTCTTTGTTTCAGCTATCGCGGCCTTTACGACCTTTAACACGTCGGTCCAGACCGAATAGCCGAGACCTCCGACGATGATCAAAAACATCGTAAAGATATTCATGACCGGATCCGTGACATAGGGTGCCATGCTATCAGGTCCGAATATATCAAAGCCCGCGTTACAAAACGAGGATACCGAATGGAACAGGCCTGTACCAAGTGCGGCTATAAAACCGTAGCCATCAAACAGCAGCCGCAGCATAAATATCAACGCAGCGATACCCTCAAATATCAGAGTACCGATCAAGATGCTCCTGACGAGCTTGACCATACCCTGTATGTCGTTTTGGTTCAGGCTTTGCTGGATCATAATGCGTTCCTTGAGTGTGATACGTTTACCCATAAACAAGAATAACATCGTGACCATCGTCATAAAGCCTAATCCGCCAATTTGAATCAGGCAGATGATAACGATCTTTCCGAACAGGCTCCAGTGTGTAAAAGTCGGGAACACGGCGAGACCGGTCACGCAGACAGCTGATGTTGATGTAAACAACGCATCGATAAACGAGGTCGAGTTGCCTGCGGAGGATGAGATAGGCAGGGTCAGTAGCAGAGACCCTATGAGTATGACGAAAAAAAATCCCGCGACCATCATACGCGGTCCGTAGAAGTGTGTTTGAACAAAATGTGCGACGGGGTGTTTTTCCATAATGCGAAATGCGTCCCTTCAAAAATATGGTTAAGGTGAGAGGCATTATATAACCTTTGGAAGAAACATTCAAATATATATTCATCAGGGTTTGACGTGAAAGCGATGATGATGTAGAATTTCACGGAATAATGATAATGCATGTATTGTATGGAGGCTAATATGAGAGATACTGTTTTTTTCAAGTCACAGACACCGAGGGAACTGGTGCAAGCATACGGCAGCCCACTGTATGTATATAATGAAGAGATACTTAGACAAAACTGCAGAGAATTGAAGGGCATGTGCAAATATCCAAGGTTTTCGATCAATTTTTCGGCGAAAGCAAACGCTAACCTGCATCTGATGGCTATCGTGCGCGAGGAGGGCCTCGATGTGGATGCCATGAGCCCCGGCGAGATACACGCGGAGCTGGCGGCGGGTTTTGAGGCGGACAGGATATTCTTTATCCCTAACAATGTGGGCGATGAGGAATTTTTATATGCGATCGAGCGCAATATCTTAACGAGCGTGGATTCACTGTCGCAGCTGGAGCGCTACGGGCGATTAAACACAGGCGGCAGGGTAGCGGTACGTATAAACCCAGGCGTAGGCGCGGGGCATCATGAAAAGGTTGTCACAGGCGGCAAAAAGACCAAATTCGGTATAAGTATAGAAGATTTGAATGAAATCAAAAATATTGCAGATCGTTACAAGCTTAAGGTAGTAGGCATCAATCAGCACATAGGTTCATTGTTTATGGACGGTTCGACATATATCGATAGTGTAAAACAGCTCGCTGAGGTGGCTATGAGCTTTCCGGATCTGGAGTTTATAGATTTTGGCGGCGGCTTTGGCATACCTTACAAGCATCGCGGCGGTGAAGTGCGTCTGGACCTCGTCGCGTTGGGCAAGAGGCTCGACGAGTTCATGCACGAGATATCGGGCACATATGCGAAAACCTATGGCCGTGAGCTCGCGTTTAAGGTCGAACCCGGGCGTTATGTCGTATGTGAATCCGGCGCGCTGCTCGGCACTGTACACGCGATAAAATATAACGGCGCGACAAAGTATGTCGGCACGGATATCGGTATGAATGTACTCGCAAGGCCCGTGCTTTACGATGCGTTCCACGATATGGATGCGGGGATGGGAATAGATGCCGAATGCTCCGACAAGGAGACCGTTACGGTGGTCGGTAACATCTGCGAGTCCGGTGATATATTGGCGAAGGACAGGCAGTTGTCACATGTAAATGAAAATGACATCATCTGCGTATATGACGCAGGTGCGTATGGCATGAGCATGAGCTCAAACTATAACAACAGATTGCGTCCGGCTGAGGTATTATTAAAGCAGGACGGCAGCGTGAAGCTCATACGCAGACGTGATACATTTGAGGATCTGATGAGGGTATTTAATTGAACACCCTGCACCTGCGTTATGCGATAGAGGTCGAGCGTACACGATCGATCAGCAAGGCCGCCGAGGCATTGTTTATGGGTCAGCCGAACCTGAGCCGCGCTATAAAGGAACTCGAGGAATCCGTTGGTATAACGATCTTTAAGCGTACCTCGAAAGGGATAGCTCCGACCCAGAAGGGCGAACGCTTTCTCGAGTACGCCAAGAGCATCATCGAGCACATAGATAAGATCGAAACGCTGTATAAACAAGGCTCATCCGACAAGCTTGTGTTTAATATCTCTGTGCCGAGAGCTAGTTATATCTCCTATGCGTTTGTGGAATTCGTAAAGCATTACGCAGATGCGGGTAGCTTTGAGTTCAATTTCAAAGAAACAAATGCTCTCAGAGCGATAAAGAATATAACGGAAAATAATTTTAATCTGGGTATTGTGCGCTTTCAGGATATACACGAGCATTATTTTATGACGATGCTCAAACAGAAGGGGCTGACCTCGAGCCTGCTATGGGAATTTGACTACCGGGTCATGATGTCGGTGGATCACCCTCTGGCAAAGTGTGAATGTCTTGATCGCCGCAACTTATCTGAGTATATAGAGATCGCTCACGGAGACCCCTATGTACCGTACATCCCACAGTCCGAGGTAATAAAGGATGAGTTCGGTGAGAACGCCGCTAAGCGCATCTTTGTCTATGAGCGCGGTAGCCAGTTTGACCTATTGAGTAATGTGCCCACGACATACATGTGGGTTTCGTCAGTGCCGTGTGATCTATTAGATAAGCACAGGCTCGTGATGAAAACATGCACAGGGGAAAACAAGCGATACAAGGATCTGCTGATATACAGGAAGAACTACAAGCTCTCGGAGTTAGAGGAAGGGTTTGTAGGGATGCTGAAGCAGGAATAAGCAACAACCCAATAAGTAAAAGCATATCGATAAAGATATATCGATATGCTTTTTTTATATTTCTCACTATGAATAATTCATGATAAAAATATAGCGTCAGCAATCAAGGACAGTAAAGCACGACACCTACGGAGGGAAGAAAAAATGTCTGCCTCAAATATTTCAAGCCAGACGTTGAAGAGATTGCCGTTGTATTTAACCTATCTAAAGTCTATAGCGAGTACCTCCGAGAGTGTATCGGCGACTGCTATAGCGAACGCGCTGTCGCTGAACGATGTGCAGGTGCGAAAGGACTTGGCCACCGTGAGCTCGTCGGGCAAGCCCAAGACGGGATACACTACGGTCAATCTGATCAAGGACATCGAGAGCTTTCTGGGCTATGACAACTCGGACAACGCGGTGCTCATAGGGGTAGGGAAGCTGGGGCGTGCATTACTAAATTACGGCGGGTTTACGGAATACGGGCTCAACATTATGTTTGCGTTCGACGCTGACGAAACGCTTACGGACAATCAACAGATACTGCCGATGTGCAAGCTCAAGGAAATGTGCTTGCGCACACATATACGCATCGGCATCATCACGGTGCCTGCGGAGGCCGCCCAGGCGGTCTGCGACATGCTCGTGGATATTGGTATCAAGGCGATATGGAATTTTGCGCCGGTGCACCTCGCGGTGCCCGATGGGGTGCTTGTTCAAAACGAAAACATGGCTTCCTCACTTGCGCTGTTATCACGTCACTTAAAGGAACGAATGAAATCAACAGATTAATCAGATTCAACTCATAAGAAGGAGAGATATTAATGAAAGCAACACAGGCGCCGATTGTTATCGATACGGTGGAAAACCTGAACGAGGCGATCGTTCGGATGAGGGAGGCCCAAAAGATATTTGCGGGCTATACCCAGGAGCAGGTAGATAAGATCTTCACGGCTGCGGCGCTCGCGGCAAACAGGAGCCGTATACCGCTCGCAAAGATGGCGGTAGAGGAAACGGGCATGGGTATCGTTGAGGACAAGGTCATCAAGAACCACTACGCGTCCGAGTACATCTACAATGCGTACAAGGACACAAAGACCTGCGGCATC
>CAYURR010000141.1:0-7793 GCA_964446745.1 uncultured Defluviitaleaceae bacterium
ATCATGTCGTGGACTTGGATGTCAGCAGCTCGCTCTGCCACGCGTTTGACTCGGAGCCGTTTTTCTTGCCCGAATAGGCCGCGTCACCATCGTCCGGATCCTCGTTACCGCAGATCGCATTTAATGATACCTCGAGTTCGTTGATGCGCTGATTTATCAGGCTGATGTCGCCGCTGTCTATGTTCTTTACATATTTTTCAAGCATACGGTTGTAATCCTGCTCGAATTCCTTTACGAGCATACGCTGCCCGTCTATGGAGCGCAGCAGTGTACTGATCTGCGATGATGTCGCCCTCCGTATTTCGTCGGCTTGAGCGTGTGCATTTTTTATAATATTATCCGCTGCCATCTGCGCACTGATGATCGCGTTCTTTATCGTATTGTCCTTATCCTTATAGCTTTTTATCACTTGTTCCAGCGTCTCGATATAATTATCGACCTCTGTTGGGTCGTAGCCCCGCTTTACCATTGTAAAACGCTCGCTCATCAAATCATCCTTTCATCCATTTAGTCCACAGTTTACCATGTAACCATGATTAGCACAACTCTTATGTTTAATTCTATAGAACATTGCCCTATACGCTCCCGCGTGTTATATTATTGATTATTCATAGATATAGGGGTGTTACGATGTCTCAAACATTGCCGTTTTCAAAGTTGTCGCCACTTGAAAAGCTCAGCATTTTTTCACGCAACCACACAGACTTTCTGAATATGGACGCAATCTATGCCGACGAAACGCCAAACTATGTACAACCCGAGCGCTATATGCCCGGTCAAACGATCACATTATATCTGCGTACCGCAAAGGACAATGCAGACTATGCGTATTGCTATGTTTGGGACGGCGTATCCGGATATACACGTATGATGATGAAAAAGGCTACCGACGAGAAAAAGACACCTTCCCCTATGTTTGACTACTATGTCGTCGAGTTTTTGCTCGGAGCCGAATCGCTTAATTACTATTTTTCCGTTTTTAAGCGAGACAAGGAATATTTTTATAACAAGCGCGGGTTGTACCCGAATGTCGAGCACTATTTCAACTTCAAGCTGATACCGGCCTTTTTTGCACCCGAGTGGGCCATGGGGGCCGTGATGTATCAGATACTCGTAGACAGATTTTATAACGGCGACCCCACAAACGACATTGTAAGTAACGAATACACCTATCTCGGTAACGCGGCTACCTTTGTCGATGACTGGCACAAGCCGATTACAAATAACGCCGACTTTTGCAATTTCTACGGCGGCGATCTGCAGGGCGTTATAGAAAAGCTGCCGTATCTACAGGATCTGGGCATCGAGGTGATATATTTCTGTCCGATTTTTGTTTCTCCGAGCCTACACAAATATGATATACAGGATTATGACTATGTAGACCCTCATTATGGTCGCATCGTTGAGGATGGCGGCGAGCCGCTGCGATTTGAAAAGTTTCATAACCGTTTCGCGACCAAATACATGCAACGCACGACCAATAAGGCCAATCTCGAGGCCAGTAACGCTCTGCTGGTAGAACTGATTGAAAAGGCCCATCAGTTCGGCATGCGCGTGATCATAGACGGCGTGTTTAACCATTGCGGTTCGTACAATAAATGGATGGATAAGTCCGGCTTTTATTTCAGCCAGGGGTATCCGGTCGGGGCATATAGGGATGAAAAGAGTGTCTACCACGATTACTTTAAGTGGTACGACAAAAACTGGCCAAACAACGATTGCTATATGGGCTGGTGGGGTCATGAGAATCATCCGAAGCTGAACTACGAGGGTTCACAAGAGCTATACGACTACATCATGGATGTCGCCAAAAAGTGGGTATCCCCGCCCTTTAACGCAGATGGCTGGAGGCTTGACGTGGCTGCTGATTTAGGCTTTTCTCGGGAGTTTAACCATCAGTTCTGGCGTGATTTTCGCACGGCTGTCAAAGAGGCTAATCCCGAAGCCATTATCATCTCGGAGCATTACGGGGATACCGCCGAGTGGCTCGCGGGCAATGAATGGGATACAGTCATGAACTACGATGCATTCATGAATCCGCTCACATGGTTTCTTACGGGTATGGAGAAACACAGTGAGGAGTTTCGCGGGGACATGCTCAATAATGCGATGGCCTTTGAGTCCACGATGCGCGGATGCATGGCGCAGTTTTCTATGCATTCGTTATACACCGCGATGAACGAACTCTCCAACCACGATCACTCACGCTTCCTCACGCGTACAAATATGCAAGTGGGCCGTTTCCACACGCATGGCAAGGAAGCCGCCGATACAGGCATAAACAAGAACATCATGATGGAGGCTGTATTGTTTCAGATGCTCTGGCCGGGCTCGCCTACGATCTACTACGGGGACGAAGCAGGCGTAACGGGCTGGACCGATCCGGACAACCGCCGCGTCTATCCATGGGGCCGCGAGGATCAGCTGATGTTGCGTTTCCATAAGGATATCATCGCGATACGCAAACGCTTCCCGATGCTCAAGAGGGGCTCTCTCGAGTACCTTTATTGCCATTACGGGGTATTGAGCTTCGGACGCTGGGACGAGAACGACCGTATTGTATTTGCTTTAAACAACAATAAAAATCCGCTTTCCCTGAGACTGCCGGTCTGGAAAGCGGAGTGTGGGCCGAATGGCAAGATGGAGACATTAATCGTCACAGGTAATGACAGCTATAACACGGATGCCGTGATCTATAAGGTCGAAAACGGATATCTGGATATCACGCTGCCCGCATATGGTGGGATGGCGCTACGGGAAGTGTAGATTATCCCTTAGCCGATATTGTCTAATATGTTGAAAAAGCGTTCAAGGTCGTGTATGTTTGTAAAGGCTGATTTGGGTATGATCATACACACATTATATTTTGTATACACATAGATCATCTTTTCGTCCTGTTTATAACAATACATGCGACTATATCTATATGTTGATGATGAATTTTCATCCTTTAATACACACCGATCTGTATAGATATCCATACACCTTTCTAATAGTAGGATCGGAGTATTATATATACTGTTACGTTGACTGTTCCTTAAAATCGGTGTGAATAGTATAATCAAATCAAAATTTAGCCCAAATATTAAAGCAATTAATATCGCAAGGACTCTTGTGTTCATCTGTACTTTTGAAACCCAAAATACCAATAAGCCAATTAATGCAATACTGACCAGTAAAAATATTATTCTGCGATTATTCCAAAAAAAACGTGTAGTAAAGGACTTACGTAGGCAATTGACCGAAGCATCAAGCAACGTCTCCTTGTCAAAGCTATAAGTCACAGACATAACAAGATCCTCACTCTTAACATCATCTACATCTTGCCAATCAGCAAATAGAATAGTGTTTACCCCAGCTATAAAGTTATTGCGTAGACCCTCTGATGCAAATGCAGAAGCCGGTATCATGCAAAATGTCCTGCTGACGGTTCTTATTGCTATTAATTCTTTACTTGTAATGAGCCTAAACTTCTCACTATGTAAAAGCTCATCCCTTTTATCGCCATATGTAAGCACAAATCGGTCATTCAAGATTTCAAACTCATGCTCTGTGAAAAAATCTTGAGTGACCGTCCCCTTTTTCATATGCCTTTTAAATATAAATTTGCCTAAAAATTTCTTTTTGGGTAGAAACATATATATTATAAATCCGATACAAACAACCAATGCATAATTAGAGTTTTTTGTAGACACAAGTATGACAATGCCCACAACAATCTCAATAAACCCCAGACCATAATTTAACAAACCAAAAATAAACTTAGCAGGCCATGACGATAAATACACTGTTTCAATGTACTGCTTATACATTTCCTCTGTCATGTTAAATTTGATATTCATATGCGCCCTCCCCGCGTTACATCCCCAACGCCGACACCAACCCTATAACAAACCCTAATAACGCCCCTATCCATGTAATAGCCGTAAGCTCCTTAGACACCACTGACATGATTATATCCTCAGCCTTTTGTATTGAAAAGCTGTTCATGTTGTCCTCGATCATGCGCTCGAGATCGAGGTTTGCGACGAGGGCTTGTACGGCACCCGCGACGAGCGTCTCGATATTCTGGATGTCCAAAACGCGTGCGGAGAATTTATCCACCTGTTCGTGGATGTTGTCCTCTGTCAGCACATTCTCGTTTAAAAACCGCGAGAGCGTCTCAGCCACCAGCAGCTGGTTCTCGGGCTTTTGTATGTAGTCGAACAACCCGGACTTGATGCTCGAGTATATCTTCTTCGGGCTCACCACAATAAGAAGCAGTGACCCGACATGATCCTTTATGATCCGCTCTATCAAATCTGTGAGCGTCCGTTCGACCTCGGGGTATTTGTCCGGGATCGCCATGATGTATTCGGTCGCGGACGGGATATTGTCACTTATGAGCTTTTCCGTCTCAAGAGATGCCACAAACTCATATATCCCGCGTTTTATATCATCTGCGTGCGCAGTCAATGCACTCAGCAGTGCCGCTGTTATCCGCTCCGTGAGCGTCGACGGCGTGAGCAAGTGCTCACTGACCGTGCTTGCGATCTTTCGCGTCAGCCTTGCCCTTTCCTTCGGGATCAGCCCCGGGGTAAAGGGTATTTTTATGCCCTTTATCCTGATCTCGTTATGTGGCCTAAACAACATTTTTATCGCGAGCCAATTCGTAAAATACCCAATCAGCGCGCCAACAAACGGTGTCAATATCATTTGTAAGCTCATTTCATTCCTCCGCGTATGGATTCTTTATCGGATATTCACTCTGTGCCTGCTCCATCGGGATCGCATAACCTAAAACCTTCGCGGTTACCTCCTTCTGCACCTGTTTTATCCTGTTGATGTCCTTTTGGCGCAGCCCTGTATCCTCGTTCTTGCCCAGCTTTTCGATGACCTCGTGCACGGGCAGCACCTTTATATCGTATACGCCCTTCGCGTTTATAAACTGCACCCATGTCGGTATCACAGACACCTGCGTAAGCGTAGCTTTTTGGTTATAGGGCTTCTCAAAATACAGATTGAGTATCATGCCCGCGTCGCGCGGCAGCGTGCGCTGCGACGATATAAAATTCGCGAGCGAATATGCCACGAAGCATGTACGAACATTACCGTTTTCGTCCGTCACGTTCACAAACTCAACGGGCTGCAGTACATGCGGATGCGAAGCCAACACGATGTCTGCTCCGGCCTCGAGCATGATGTTTACATAGGTTTTTGCGTAGTTGTCGGGTCCCTCGGAATACTCGGTGCCCATATGCGGCATCACAACCACAAAATCCGGGTTCATGGCTTTAGCGCGTTTAATGTCAGACACCACGAGATCCTTGTCCAATATATTCGCGAGATACGGCTTGCCGTTTGTGAGCGGTATACCGTTCGTGCCGTAGGTATATGTCAGAAACGCAAAGCTTATCCCGTCGATGTCCTTGATAAAGATCCGGTCGCGCTCATCCTGACTTCGAAACGTACCCGAATGTTCAAACCCCAGCTTGTCCAATACGTCTAGCGTACGCAGGATGCCGTTCTCGCGTTTATCGTTGCAGTGGTTGTTCGCGGTAGTCAGAAAATCAAAACCCGCACCTTTGATCGCCTCGCCAAATGCGTCCGGTGTATTGAATATCGGAAAATCTGAATACCCGGCCTTTGCACCTGCGAATGTGGTCTCTAGGTTACCGACCGCGTAGTCCGCCTCTTGTATAAAATCCGATATCCGGTCAAAGCTGCGGTTGAAATTATATTCCCCGCTGTGCTTGTCATACGCGTCGTTTAGCTGCCAGGTGTGTACCATCAGGTCACCGACCGCCGCGAGCTTCACGCGTTTGATCTGGTCTTCCTTGTTCAGATAACCAAACGGGAATAGCTTTAAATCTCCCTTGTCTGCGGATGCCGCATGTATATTTATAGGGGCAACACCGGAAGACACAGTCAATATAATAGCTGTAAGTAATGCAATGATCTTCATCTGCGGTATCCTTTTCATTTTGTTATATGTCGATGCAGAAACTAACAATTCAATTTTAGCAGAATGATTCTATATACGCAAACAAACGTACCGCATCTTCACGATTTTCAGAAGTTATAAGCCAAACCAACAGCTTGTGCATACGATAGTGTATAGCATTTGGATGGAGATGATTATTGTGGTTGGGTTTGCGGTTATAGGCGGTGATTTACGCAACGTCCACTTGGCCCGGCTGCTGGAGGCCGACGGCCACCGCGTCAACAGATACGGCTTTGACGCGCTCGACAAGGAAGCCGGCCTGCAGAGCAAAAACCTCTTTGAGGCGATAGAGAATACAGATGTGATCATCTGCCCGATACCCTGTGTAAAAAGTGCCGGTGAGATCAACGCCGTTTACAGCCGAAAAGCGATATTGGCCGATGATGTGCTTAGGCTTGTAAAACCATGGCAGGTATTCATGGCCGGATTGATAAACGACGCGGTCGACACGATCGCAACGAAATACAATGTAACCTATATCGACCTACTAAAACGCGAGGAGCTCGCGGTTTTAAACGCCGTACCCACGGCCGAGGGTGCGATACAGCTTGCTATGGAGCACACGGACTTCACGCTGCATTCGTCTGAGGTCATGGTGATCGGGTACGGGCGTATCGGCAGGGTGCTGTGTAAGACGCTCTCGGGTATAGGCGCGCATGTTCACCCGGTAGAATGCGACGAATCCGTGATAGCGACATGCAAGAGCTTTGGATATAAGCCCATACACTGCTCAGAGATGAACAAATACCTGCACAAGATGCAGATCATCATAAACACCGTGCCAAAGACGGTTATAGACAAGAACAATCTCAAGAACATCGGCAAGGAATGCCTGCTCATAGACCTTGCGTCCGCACCTCATGGCATACACTGCACGGATGCGAAGGCCGCAGGTATTAATGTGTTGTATGCGGGCTCGCTGCCCGGCACGATAGCCCCTCGCAGCGCGGCGATGTATATCAGGGATACGATTTATCGTATTTTGTCCGAACGGAGCGTGATCCATACATGAGTGAGAATTCAAAGCTTTCGGGGGTAAGGATAGGATTATGCGTGACAGGGTCCTTCTGCACGCTGAGCTCTTTCATCCCATATATACAAAACATCATCCAAGGCGGCGCTGAGGTCACCGCAATCTTTTCCGAGAGGGTGCAAAAAACAGACACACGCTTTAGCACAGCCTGGGAAAACCGCGTGAACTTCGAGGAAATGACGGGCAAGAAGATCATCACAAGCATAGAGGAGGCCGAGCCCATAGGCCCCAAAGGGTACTTTGACATCCTCGCGGTAGCCCCCTGCACCGGAAACACGCTCGCTCGGATTTCTTACGGCCTCACGGACGGTGCAGTCACGATGGCCGTAAAGTCACATTTGCGCATAGGCCGTCCTCTCGTGATCGGGCTATCGACCAACGATGCGCTCGCCGCCAACGCAAAGAACCTCGGGCTGTTGTTGAACACACGCAATGTATACTTTGTACCGCTGTATCAGGACGATCCGGTTGCGAAGGAACGCTCGCTGACCTTCGATTTCAAAAAGTTTGAGGAGACCCTCGTATCCGCACTCGAGGGCCGACAGCTGCAGCCAATCCTTGCAGCATCCGCCGGTGCCTAAGGCATCCGTGGGTACCTGGCATCCGTGGGTACCTGGCATCCGCTGGTGCCTAAGGCATCCGCTGGTGCCTTTGGTTATGGACAATATAAAAGGCGCATATCCCTGTTGCTTTGGGATTATGCGCCTACATTATTTTCCACCGATTATTTACGAATCCTTCACAGAAGCATTCATCGGTGTTATAATTTGATGTAAT
>CAYURR010000142.1:0-7767 GCA_964446745.1 uncultured Defluviitaleaceae bacterium
ACTCATTTTCCTCACCCTATTTTTTCAGATTTAATTGTTTTGCAGCCTCTCGGGCTTCATAAAGCACGCGTTCGATGTCGAGCGTCTTATACTCGCCGTTTTCGTATAGGATCTTGCCCTGGCAGAGCGTCATAACAACGTCGCGTCCGTCCGTCGAATACGCGAGCGCGGAGATAGTATCCGTGCACACAGTCTGCCTCGGTGTGTCGAAATCCAGCAATATCAAGTCAGCATCCATGCCGACCTTTATCTGTCCGCATTCGCTTTCCCGGCCCTGTGTGATCGCACCGTTTGCGGTTGCCATGCGTAAGACCTCATATGCAGGTATAACCGTCGGGTCTGCGCAGACAGCCTTTTGTAATATACCCGCGATCTTTAGCTCCTGGAACATGTCTATCGAATCGTTTGACGCGACGCTGTCCGTGCCTATCGAGACATTGATGCCGTGTTGCTGCATCTTAACGATCGGTGCGATACCGCTTGCGAGCTTCAGGTTTGATACGGGGTTGTGTGCGGCATTGACCTTGCGTTCGGCCATGATATCCATATCGCAGTCTTCAACCCAAACGCAATGCGCCGCGGTCGTCGGTATGTCAAATACATGGTATTTATCCAATATCTGCGTCGGGGTCATACCATAGCGTGCCTTGCATTCCTCGTGCTCCGTCCTGGTCTCGGAGAGGTGCACATGCATCCTGAGTCCATGCTTTTTGGCAAATTCAACAGTCTGCTCCCATGCCTCGTTGTATGAGGTGTATTCGGCGTGTATGCTTGCCTCGGCCTTGATGCGTCCGTTGTATGCGTGATGGTAATCCGCAAGGACCGCCATTGTCTCCGTGTAGCTGCGGGTCTGCGTGAGATCATAGCCGCTATGGTCAAACGCCATGATCGCATTACTCGCGTTGATCTTGACACCTGTCTCGGCTACCGCGCGCGCAACTGTATCCATACCGAAATACATATCAGTAAACGATGTTGTGCCTGAGGAGATCATCTCGGCGATCATCAGGTTCGCACCGATATACGGCATCTGCGCGGTGAATTGGCCCTCGGCAGGGAAGATATAGTTATAGAGCCAGTCCTGTAGGTTCAGGTCGGCGCCATAGCCGCGTATCAGGCACATCGGCGAATGTGTGTGCGTATTAATAAGAGACGGCATCAGTACGCCGTAAGGCTTTTCTATCACACGATCAGCAGATAGCTCTGGCCTGTGCGGGCCGATATATGCGATCTTGCCGTCCTTTATACCTACGCTGGTATCCGACAACGCCTTGCTTTCGGTCATCGTAACGACCGTCATATCCTTGAATAACAAATCAAACTTTAAGTCCATGGATACCTCCATTTTTGTTTATTACAGCGCCGAAAGGAAATCGACGATCAGCTTTGAAAAATAACCGCGTGCCTTTGCGCCCTCGTCGAGCACCTCTTGCTCGGACAGACGTACGTCCAACACGCCCGCAGCCATGTTGCTCACAAGCGATATGCCGAGCGTACGTATGCCCATGTGGTTAGCAACGATGCATTCGTGTACCGTCGACATACCCACGAGATCGCCGCCCATCGTGCGTATAGCGCGTATCTCGGCCGGGGTTTCGTATTGCGGGCCCGTCGTATAGAAATAGACGCCCTCCTTGAGCTCAAGACTTTGCTTGCGCCCTGCTTCCTTTGCCTTTTCGATGTATTCGCGGTCAAAGGTATATGTCATGTCACAGAACCTCGGGCCGAATTCGGAAACATTTGCACCGAACAACGGGTTTGCCCATGCGAATTTTATAAAGTCATTGATGATTACGAGCTCGCCGACCTTGTATGAGGTGTTTACACCGCCCGACGCGTTTGTAACGATCATCGAATGTACGCCTAAAAGCTTGGCCACACGTACCGGATACGCAGCCTCCTCAGCCGTATATCCCTCGTATACATGCAAGCGTCCCTTCATAAACAACACATTCTTGCCTGCAATCTTGCCCGCGACAAACGCACCGGCGTGACCCGGAGCAGTCGAGACCTTGAAATGCGGTATGTCCTTATACGATATTACGATCGGATTTTCGACCTCGTCAGCCATCGAGCCGAGCCCGGATCCCAAAATCATCAAAAACTCCGGCACAAAGCCGTTTAGGCGGGATTTAATATACTCCGCGCTCTCTGTATAGTGATCATAGGTAAACATGCGTTCAACCCTTTCTTAGGTTTTATTTAAACTCATAAGGCGGATAAAATACGCCTTTTTCGGTAATAATCGCGGTGATGAGACTGTGATCGGTCACATCGAACGCGGGATTGAAGGTCTTAACACCCTTCGGAGCCATACGGTGCTCGTACCAGAGCTCGGTGATCTCAGAGCCATCGCGTTCCTCGATCACGATATCGTCTCCTTTAAGGCAGCCGGGGTCAATCGTTGAGGTGGGGCCGAGTACATAGAACGGTATGCCGTAATGCTTTGCGAGCACCGCAACACCGGAGGTGCCGATCTTATTTGCCGCGTCACCGTTTCGTGCCACGCGGTCGCAACCCACGAGCACCGCGTCGATATAACCCTTCTTCATAGCGATGGACGCCATGTTATCGCATATCAGCGTAGTGTCCACGCCACCCTCGACGAGCTCATACGCGGTAAGGCGTGCACCTTGCAAAAGCGGACGCGTTTCATCCGCATATACCTTAAAGTTATAGCCGCGCTCATTGCCCAGGTATATAGGTGACAGCGCCGTACCGTAACGCGAGGTCGCAAGTGCACCCGCGTTGCAATGCGTGAGTATCCCAATGCCGGGCTTTAATAGAGACAGACCGTTTTCGCCGATGGCCTTACAAGCCTGTATATCCTCGGCCTTGATCGCCTCGGCATCCGCGAGCAACGCATCCATGATCTCAGATACAGGCGCATCCTTTACGGACATGGCTGTTTGCTCCATGCGGTTTAACGCCCATGAAAGGTTTACAGCCGTCGGGCGCGATGCATTCAAGTAGTCCTTTGCGGATTTGAGCTTCTCAAAAAACGCTTCCTTTATCGCTATGGCTTCTTTCTCTTTATCTGTGTTTTCCTTCAGATACACCTTCATGATAAGGTACAGACCATATGCCGCAGCGATGCCGATAGCCGGAGCTCCGCGCACACTCAGACGCTTTATGGCGTCATATATATCCTCTGCGGTTTTCAACTCAAGCATTATAGTTTCGTTAGGCAATCTTGTCTGATCGATGATCACGAGTGTATCCCTTGCATTATCTAAAACCACACTGTCTGTCAAATCATCACATCCCTTCATCCATGCATTATAGTTGACATCTGTGCACGTTACAAGAATTATTCATAAACGATTGCAATAATCTATTTACTGTAGTAAAGTTTTCTGAATTCTATCACCGTATGGGAGGCATATATGGAGAGTTTATTAAGGCATGGCAAGCAGGACGCTGCCGTGCATTTCATAGGAATAGGCGGTATCAGTATGAGCGGGCTCGCGCAGGCACTACATAGCCGAGGATGCAAGGTCACGGGTTCCGATGCAAAGGCTTCCGAGATAACTGAGCATTTGCAATCGATGGGTATAAAGGTCAATATCGGGCACGACGCAATGAATGTTTCGCCGGAAGCGGACCTCGTGGTGTATACGGGAGCGGTGCCGAGGAAGAATCCTGAGCTTTTGGCTGCGAGGGCAATCGGTATCAAAACAATGGACCGAGCGGAATTCATAGGTGAGCAACTTAAAGCATATGCTTATCCTATATGCGTGTCCGGTGCACACGGCAAGACCACTGTTACCTCGATGCTCTCGACCGTATTTGTAAACGCACATAAAGACCCGACCATATCGGTAGGTGGTCAACTCGATCTGATCGGTGGCAATTATCGACAGGGGGATTCGGATTACTTCATACTCGAATCCTGTGAGCATTTCGACAGCTTTCTGCAGTTCCATCCGTATATAGGCATCATTTTAAACATAGATAAGGATCACATCGATCACTTCGGCTCGTTAGATAACATAGTAAAATCATTTGGCAAATTTGCACGTAACATACGTGAGGGCGGTACATTGGTGATCTGCAATGAGACCTATGGCATGGAAATGGTCACTGAGGGTCTGAACCGTAAGATCGTAACGTATGGCATCGGGAGCGGGGACATCTACGCACGAAACATTACCTATGATGAAAAGGGTTGCGCGGCATTTGAGGCTGTGGACACAGCCGATATGAGCACACAGCGCATACGCTTGAACGTGCCGGGCGAACACAATGTGAAAAACGCACTGGCCGTATTCGCGGCATCCGTGAGCCTCGGACTCGAACCGGAGGCGATAGCGGATGGTCTCGGGCGTTATACATGCGTTAAAAGGCGTTTTGAGACAAAGGGCAGCGCAAACGGCCTCACGGTAGTTGATGAATACGCACATCATCCGACAGAGATACAAGCGACGTTAAAGGCTACCGCCGCATATAAAAAAGGAAGATTGATATGCGCGTTCCAACCGCACACCTACAGCAGAACCTATGAGCTGCTCAATGAATTCGCTGCATGCTTTGATTATGCGGATATCGTGATCATACAAGACATCTATGCGGTAGAGGGCAGAGAGATCAACACAAATGCCGTTTCTTCAAAGCAATTGGCAGATCTGATACGCGAGCGTTTTGACAAGGATCAGAGGTTTGCGGGCAAAAAGGTTTTTTACATGAAAAGTTTTGACGAAACGTCCGAATATGTATTGCAAAATTTTATTAACAATGACATTTTTCTTACAATAGGCGCAGGAGACGTGTATTTAGTGGGCGAAACGGTTCTGCAAAATTTGTCAACACGTTTGTGAACAGTTTTCTGTTTATAAATTTTCTCTGTAAATGTAAGATTTTATGTAGTATTCTAAGAGCCAATCAAAGATGAGTTCTTAATACTATGGCGGATAGGCCACCGTGGAGGATACAGATGAATAACTTGATGCTTGAAGTAGAGCAAAGGGATGGCTTTACGCCTGTTTCAGATTTTTTTATCGATTTTTATATGCCAAAGGCAAAACCTGTGTATTCAATAGTTTATATATATGGGCTAAAGCACAGCGAGGACGGAAAGGCCGAGATGACCGTTGCCCAGACCAAGGAGGATATCGGCATCTCTGCCGAGATCGTCATGAAGGCCTGGTTTTATTGGGAAAAACAGGGTCTGATCGAGATAGATGATGACGGACAGGCACAGAGCTTTACCGTAAAGTTTTTACCGATAGGTGCTACGGTAGAAAAGATCCAGCATGTCCAACATATCCAGCAAGTGCCCGCCGCACCGGAAATACAAAAGCCCAGCCAGATCATGCAGCTGCCTACACGTAATACCATTACAACCCCGAGACCTTTGTACACTACAGAGGAGCTTGAGATATATAAAAAGCAGAGCGAGGAAATAAAGAACCTGTTCGAGCACGCGGAGCGCGAAACGGGCAGGCTTCTAAACGCGAGCGACCTGAACGTGCTGTTCGGTCTATATGACTGGCTCAGGCTGCCGCTTGATGTGATTGAGTTTTTGATTACGTATTGCTGTGAGAGGGATCACAGGGATTTTAGGTACATAGAAAAGGTTGGCTTGGACTGGAGCGAAAACGGTTTGGACACGGTCGAAAAAGCACAGAGCCATGTCAGCGTGTTTAACCGTGATTACAAACCGATAATGCTGGCGATAGGCGGTGGTTCAAACCCACCCACACCGTCACAAAAGAGATTTATGGACAAGTGGCTTGAGGAATACGGCATGTCTGTTGAGATGATATTAGAGGCATGTGATCTGACCGCCGTGCAAATAGGTAAGCCCAAGATCACATACATAGACAAGATCATTACAGAATGGCACAAAAACGGTATAAAAACCGTTGAGGGTGTAAAGAACGAGGGTATAAAGAGACTGGCAAAGCCTGCATCTGCTCCGGCTGTAAAGTCCGAGCGCAAGAACAGGTTTAACAATTTTAAACATAAAGAAATAGACTACGCGAAGATAGAGGAAATGGAACTGATGCTATTAAAGCAGCAGATAAAGGGATAATAGATGGGTTACGGAACGGTTTTTGCAGAGGTTATGAAGGAGTATGAGCGGGATAGGGATTTGCAGAGGGAAGCGCTCAGACGACGCAAAGCCGAGGTATATCGTGAGATACCGCAGATAGACCAAATAGACAGCCAGATAAGGCAGACGGGCGTGATGATAGTAAAGGTTGCGGCCGGTGATGAAGCCTATTCGTTAGCCGATCTACAACAGAAGCATCAGGAGCTTGTGGATCAAAAAACAGAATTGCTTGCGAAAAGCCGTTTCGGTGCAGGCTATTTGGACGAGCGTTTTAAATGTGATGTGTGTAAGGATACGGGCTTTATAGACGTACACGAAACGAACGGTGTGTCTGTTCGCTGTGCGTGTCTGAGGCAGAGGCTTATCAGTAGGTATTACGATCTGTCAAATCTCAAGAACATATTGGAAACGGATAACTTTGATACATTTGATATCCGATATTACTCAGAGGTTAGGTTGCCCGAGCAGGGTGATATCTCACCCCGGGATGCTATCATGAACATATACAGGATTTGCACGAGCTTTGTAAACGATTTCGATGTACGTTTTGAAAATCTGTTCATACAGGGTGAGACAGGCCTCGGTAAGACATTCATGTGTAGCTGTATCGCAAAGGACTTGCTCGATCGTGGTAAGACTGTGCTTTATGTAACAGCTCCGAAGCTGTTTAAAACCATCGAAGGTATTCGCTTCAACAGGGACGAGATGGACGAACCGGATGAAACAGAAAACGCGCTGACCGAGGTTGATCTGTTGGTCATCGACGACCTGGGCACTGAGGTCGATACGATGGTTACATCGGCAGAGCTGTTCCATATCATCAATACCAGACTGATAAGTAAAAAACATACAATAATATCAACAAACCTTTCGCTTGCGGAGTTCCAGCGCGATTATTCTATTCGTGTGACCAGCAGGTTGTTGGGGGATTATAGAAAATTACATTTTATCGGAGACGATATCAGGCTAAAAAAGAAATACGGCATTATCTACGGGGGATAAAGCTTTGAAGGTTGCTATCGTTGAGGATTCCTGTGCAGACCGGAAATGTATAGCCGAATATATTGAGCGGTATGCCGCATCGGCATATATACCGGTCGATATTTTTTTTTATAAAAATGGCGAATCATTTATCAATGATGCAGATATCACCGCATTGGATGTCGTGTTTTTGGATATTTTTATGGGTGATGTCAATGGGATTCAGGTGGCGAGCTATATTAGGGGACTGTCGTCAAGCTTGATGATCATATTTGTTACATCTACGCATGCGTATGCTGTAGATAGCTATGATGTCAGGGCGCTGCATTACATTATAAAGCCCGTGGCGTATCCAAAGATCGTACAAGCACTTGAGCGCGTACAGGAAAACCTCAGAACATCGTCAAGGTATATAGAGGTAATATATAAACACAACCCAAAGCGAGTATTGTTATCCGATATTATATTTGTTGATTACTATAATCACAGTATACAGATACATACAACTACAGAGGTCATACGCACATACATGCGATTTGCTCAGATAGAGGATGCATTGTTAAAGTATGAAGAGTTTATCTGTTGTTTTCGAAATATTATTATAAATATGGATAAGGTTGATAAACTGACCGGATTTATTTTTACTATGTGTAACGGTGAGAACATACCCATAAAACGAAAGACAGCTAAGGAAGTTAGAAATAGATATGCAGACTACATTTTTAAAGGCG
>CAYURR010000143.1:0-7683 GCA_964446745.1 uncultured Defluviitaleaceae bacterium
AGTAGGTGATATGATAAATATTACAGATTACGGATTTTCTGCGGACATGATGCCTATAGGCACTTCCGCACTACCGGCTCGCGTCACGGCAGTTTACAGGGAACGTTATGGGATCGTTTGTGAGCACGGTGAATGCTTCGGCAGACTCAAAAAGTCGGGATACTACTCCGGGAATGAGGAAGCGTTTCCTACTACCGGGGATTTTGTGTTGATTGAATATAACCGTAACGGCGACAGCCGGATAATAAAAACGCTCGAACGCAAGTCCAAGTTTGCGCGTAACGATTTCTCCGGTCACAAGGTCGGATATGTGAAAACGGTCATCGAGCAGGTCGTGGCCGCAAATTTTGATTATGTGTTTATCATGCAATCGCTCAATCAAGACTTTAATCAGAAACGCTTAGAACGATATCTGACATTGGCTATGCAGTCGGGGGCTATGCCTGTAGTATTGCTCACAAAGGCGGATCTGGTTTCGGACTTTCAGGGTCAATTAAACGCGGTAAAAGCGATTGCGGCGAATGTGGATGTGGTCGCGGTCAGTGCGCACACAGGCTTTGGGCTCGATACGCTCGCAGCATATTTACATCCGCGCGCAACCGTTGTATTTCTGGGTTCGTCCGGTGTCGGGAAGTCAAGCCTCGTAAACGCACTCGCGGGTGAGGAGATCATGGCTGTAAATACTATCCGTGAGGACGACGGGCGTGGTCGGCACACAACGACGCATCGCCAGTTGGTGATGTTAAAGTCGGGGGTAATGATCATAGACACGCCGGGGATGCGTGAGCTGGGCATGTGGGAAGCCCAAGAGGGCTTGAGCGCGGCATTCACGGATGTGGAGCGGTATCTTGGCTTGTGCAGATTTTCAGACTGCAAGCATAATACCGAACCGGGCTGTGCGATTAAAGCCGCGCTCGAAAGCGGCAAACTGTCTCATGAGCGTTGGCGGAGCTATAAGGAGATCAACAGGGAACTAAAATTTGTGAGCGGCAAGAAGAGCACAAGCCCTAAATCGCGACGAAATTGATTGCCTCATGACCCCGTAGACCTGTAATGCCGAATGCCAAACCGCCAGAACATTAAACACGGCAGTAAAAACACGAATCCCGAGAGCGGCAGGAACATATATAAAACATTCTCTGATCGCCCGGTGAGAAACAGAAACGGATAATATTGAAACAACGCGATCGGCACTACATATGTATAAAATTTTAACAACCCGTCGCCATAGATCGAGAGTGGGTATTTGCCGAATTCACGGCTGCCGTCCGTGAGGATGTTCATGAACTCGAGGCCCTCGGTCGTAAAGAAGCATATCGACGCGTAGATAATAAACAGCCCCGAGAACACCGTAACCCCGCCGATGAGCATCAAAATGATCGTAACTACCTTGTCAAAGCTCCAGAAGATACCGGCGTTACTTACCGCATACACAAGCACGAGCACAGCCTGCAACAATCGGCCTATGCGCGTGAATTCGATACGCGAGCCGAGTACCTGCAGGATCTCGTTTCGTGGGCGTACGAGTATACGATCGAATTCACTGTTGGATATGATGCCCGCGAATGCGTCAAATCCGCGCACAAAGCATTCGGCTAACGAAAAGGCGGCCAGCATAATGCCAAAGCACAGCAGCACCTCGCTGTAGGTAAAGCCTTGTATGGCATTAAAACGCTGCAGCATGAAGTAAATGCCTAAAAACACAGAGAACGAAACAAGGAATTGTCCTATCGCCGTCATGATAAACGAAGCCCGGTACTGCATCTGGGAACGCAATATCATAGCCGCGTATTTTATATACAGGCCCATGTTCAACCCCCTTGTACGACGACGCGCTTTAGTGCGTTATCCATCAATATACGCCCGCCTCCGATCAAAACAAGAAGCCAAATACCTTGCAACAGCAACCCGCGCGTAATGGCGGGGCCGCTCAAGAAACCGTTATAGATCATCAACGGGGTATTCTGCATGGATGCAAACGGTAGCAGTGATATTACAAGACCAAGTTTTTGGGGAAAGAACGGCAGCGGGATGATAGCACCGGAGAGGAATTCTATCACAGAGGTGGCGAGGATGCGGATACCCCCCGGGGACAGCGTATAGAACGCGCAGATGTAAATTAACATTACAAAACTGATCATGATCAGAAAGCCCAAAAGACCTGACAGTAAAAATAAGCCGAATGCGGCGAGCGACACCGGAGCGGATAACGCGAACGGGTAGGGCAGAAACACTGTTATCGCAAATATGGGCAAGCAGCGCAGCAGAGCCCGTGAACAGCGTGTAGCCATGTTCTTTGTAAACCATATCGAATACAGGTCAAACGGCCTGCAGAGCTCATAGGCTATATTGCCATGGGTGATATCATCGAAGATGCTGTTGTCAAAACTCCATGCCATGAACAACGACAGCAAGGCTTGTTGAAGCCATATATAGCTCGAGAGCTGAGCAAAGTCCATCGGAAAACCGCCTATGGTACCCGCGGGTGCACCGATCGTGCCATTCGCGCCGAGCGAGTCCTTATAAAACGCCCAGAACATCAGCAGGGTCATGCCACCCCATGCGAACTGTGTAGCTACGCCCGCATATGCGGCCGCGCGGTACTGGAGACTGTGGATGAAGCGTATGCGGAACACGGACAGATATGTGCGCAAGCGCCTCATAGCTCGTACTCCTTATATAGCGAGACCACCATCTCCTCAACCGACGGCGGGATCACGGATACATCCATGAGGTCAAGGTGGTTGGACAGGAATGCAATCGCATCGGATACGGACAGATGTTCTGTATCTACCGAAAACTCGATACGCCCCTCCATGCGTTTTGCAATAGATAGACCGGATAGGAGGGGGATGTTTCCGTCACCATTTGCTGCGGCTCCTTCGGTGAAATCCACCATGAGGGTACGGCGTGACCCGAGCTGACGTTCCGCGTTACGGCGTTTCAATTCAGACAAGCTACCGTCCAATAGGATTTTACCCTTGCCTATCAGCAGGATACGCTCAGTGAGTGCTTCGATGTCCTGCATGTCGTGTGTCGTGAGTATTACAGTGGTTTTGCGTTCGGCATTTAGCTTGCGGATGAAATGCCGTACCGCGATCTTTGAGACCGCATCGAGCCCTATGGTCGGCTCATCCAAAAATAAAATCCTCGGATTATGCAACAATGAAGCCGCTATCTCGCAACGCATCCTCTGTCCGAGGCTCAGTTGCCTCGCGGGTGTGCGTACGATCTCCGCGATGTCTAACATAGACACCAGCATATCCAAGGATTGTTTATATTCATTATTGTCTACCTTATAAATGTCCCGTATCAACTCAAACGAGTCTATTACGGGTACATCCCACCATAACTGTGATCGTTGCCCGAACACCACCCCGATCTCTCGTACGTGATTGATGCGATCTTGCCATGGGGTTCGATTGTTTATGCGACAGGTGCCGCCATCCGGTGTCAATACCCCGCTCATAACCTTGATCGTACTGCTCTTGCCCGCACCGTTCGGGCCTATGTAGCCCACCATTTCACCTTCATCGATCTTGAAGCTGATACCATCGAGCGCATGTACATATGTATATTCGCGCTTAAACATCGCCTTCATGGCCTCGCCGAAACCTGCATTGCGCTTCGAGACCTTGAAGGTCTTTCGAATATCTCTTAATTCAATCATAACCTTTCCTTTCCTCATCACACCTATGCCTACTTTAATCCTATCAATCTGAGTAGTTCTGCGACATTGGCTGCTCCGAAGACCCTCACCCCCTCAAAGTTTTTGATCCTGTTTGCCTTTGGTATGATACATTGCGTGAAGCCTAATTTGCGCGCTTCCGTAAGGCGCTTCTCAAGATGGTTCGCGGAGCGCAGCTCACCCGTGAGCCCGACCTCGCCAAACATGCACAGCCCCGGATCGACCGCGGTATTTGCATACGAGGATGCGACCGCGCCTATGATTGCCACATCCGCTGAGGGCTCATAAATCTTCATACCCCCGGCTATGTTTACATAGCTGTCAAACTCCGAGAGCTTAAGACCCGCGCGCTTTTCCAATACCGCGAGCAACATAATCACGCGGTTGTAATCCAAGCCCGTAGCCGTGCGACGCGGTGTGCCGAAGCTCGTGCGGCTGCACAATGCTTGCACCTCGGCCAATATGGGGCGCGAACCCTCCATGCTGCATGTGATGACCGAGCCAGGTACATTCTCGGGGCGACCGGAGAGCATGTATTGCGATGGGTTTGGGATCTCTGCGAGGCCCTCGCGCCGCATCTCAAATACGCCGATCTCATTCGTCGCGCCGAAACGGTTCTTGACCGCGCGAATGATCCTGTAATCGTCGTACCGCTCACCCTCAAAGTACAGCACCGTGTCCACCATATGCTCGAGTATACGCGGCCCCGCGATTTGACCGTCCTTTGTAACATGCCCGACGATGAAGATCGGGACGTTTTGGGATTTGGCCAAATACATCAGGCGTTGTGTGCATTCCCTTACCTGTGAAACACTGCCCTGCGCGGATGCGATCTCGGGCTCAAACATCGTCTGTATCGAATCGATGATTACGACATCGAATTTCGATTGCACGCCAATAGCGGCTGAGGCATCGCCGCAACCGTATGAAATAACATCCTCCACCGTCTGCATGTCGGTGGAGGATATGATAAAGAGATTGTCCGTGGATACTTGGAGGCGTTCGGCGCGCATCTTTAATTGCGCCATGCTCTCCTCTCCCGAGACATATAAAACCCTTCTGTTGGCTTCGCCCATGTGCTTGCATATCTGCAGTAACAGCGTTGACTTGCCGATACCGGGATCGCCGCCCACGAGCACGAGCGAACCGTTCACGATACCGCCGCTCAAGACATTATCGAATTCCCCGATGCCGGTGGAGATGCGTATATCGCCCATTGCATCGATCTCGGAGAGCTTCAACGCCTTACGCGTTCCTGTCGGCAATCCGACGCCGGGGGTTCGCTGTGCGGTGCCCGATCTGCGTGCCGATGACGGTGTAGGTGCGGCAACGACCGTGCGCTCTTCAAATGTGCTGAACCCGCCACAGCTCGGACATTTACCGAGCCACTTTCCGGTTTCATATTCGCAGGAGCGACAGACATAGAGTGTGCGTTCCTTTGCCATTACTAATTCTTTTTCTCGACGCGAATGTCACATGCCGTTGCGTTCAGATCCGCCGCGAAGCTGATCTTGCCCGCGAGCGTCGATTTCATGCTACCGATGTTTACGCCGTCTATGAATATCTTGTATTCCTTTTCGGGCTCCATTTCCAAAGTCAGTGATGTGCTGTCGTGACCCTCGGCAGAAAATTCCACACGGTGTTCGGTGACGGACAGATTATGGATCGTGGCACCGGGCACACATTCGAGTAACAGCCTGTCGTTTTTTTCGAGGCGTGTGACCGCGTTATGCGTCTTTACCTTGTACACGTCTCCCATGAATTCAAAATCGCCCACCTTTTTCTTTTCGGCGGTTGTGTAGTCGCCGAAGCTCAGCGTGTTGTTTTCTTCTGCGCGGATGATCTCAGGTATTGCGGACATAGTGTTTCCTCCTTATAATCTCTTTTCAAAATTGCCGCTGACATTAGCACCCTCGAGGAAAATATAAAACGCCTTCGGGTCGCTGTCTCTTAGCAGCTCCTTCATCTTGTGTATCTCGTACTTTGATATGATCGTAATAAAGATGGTCATGTCGCTCATCGTGTATGCGCCGAGCCCGTTCCAAAGGGTTACGCCACGATGCATGTCCGTGATGATGCGCTGCGGGATGTCTTTGTTTTTTGTAAACACGATGCAGAGCGTATTGATGTTTTGAAAGTGTATGCGGTCTATCATCA
This sequence comes from uncultured Defluviitaleaceae bacterium, assembly GCA_964446745.1. GTDB lineage: Bacteria > Bacillota > Clostridia > Lachnospirales > WQUN01 > CAYURR01. The sequence goes on from CAYURR010000143.1 coordinate 5,846, forward strand.
TAGACATGACTATAATGCATATGACGGAGTAGATAGCCGTTTCGATGTCAAACAGAATTGCGCAGGCAAGGAACAAAGCCGTGTTGACAAAGATCGAGAGCTTGCCGACCGAGAAATCCTTGTTCTTCATTGTCAGATAGAAACCGAGTATGTCGATACCGCCGCAGGAACCGCTGGCCCAGAGCACTGTACCCGCACCGACACCGGCCAACGCGCCGCCGATCAGGCATGACGAAAGTGTATCCTTTAATATCGGGGTCTGCAGTATGGGGATAACGGTAAATAACAGGGTCTGGATTGCGATGGCTACGACGGTTTTTATAAAGAAGTCTTTGGATATGCTACGAAATGCGAGGAACAACAATGGGATGTTAAAGATGAAATAGATAATACCCGCGACCTCAAAGTCGGCCGGGAAACCGCAGTAGCGTATCAATACGGTACGCAGTATCTGTGAAAATCCGATAACGCCGCCGCTGTATAAGCCGAGCGGGACGATGAAAAAGTTGGTCGCGGCGCAGAATAGTAGCGATCCCAGCAGTACCTTGATATAATCGTTTACGTGTTTATTTGATAGGAGCTTTTGCATATGTATATCCCCTTTGCTTGAAGTGCCGAACCATTATATCAGGATAAGGAAGCGTTCACAAGAACAATGCTGTTACAAAAAAGTTATAAAAAACGCCGCGGGGTCAATACTAATCCCGCGGCGTTCGTTATTTTCGCGTTATATGCGTTTTATATATGGGCCTTGATTACCTCAAAGAAGCTGTGCCCGAGCCGGCCATCTGCCTCTCCTGAGCCTCGATCATCTTCTTGACCATGTAACCGCCTACATAACCGTTCTGAGCGGATGTCAGGTCGCCGTTGTAGCCTTGCTTGAGGGGTACGCCGATTTCGTTTGCTACCTCATACTTGAACTGGTTCAGTGCTGCGCGTGCTTCGGGTACTGCCTTCTGGTTTGTTGAGCTGGTTGAATTCATATTGCTGTTCATTATTAATTTCCTCCTACTTATCGTAAAACATAGATTTAGTTGATGTAATGTAACATTATGTTACGGCAATGTTACAGTCCTATTATATCCGTGGGGTTTTTTATTATGACGGTAATAAATGTAACGCTTGGCAAATGAAATCGCGTATATTCGTCATAAAATTTCCTTTTGGTATATTTTTTATATTACAACAAATACTATCACTGGAAACTTACCAATTTTAATAATAAAACTGCTGTATCAAGCGGTTTAGCATATAAAAGGAGGAGTAGTGTTTGAAGGCTACAGGAATCGTCAGGAGGATCGATGATCTGGGACGAGTGGTTATACCTAAAGAAATAAGGCGAACGTTACGTATACGCGAGGGAGACCCGTTAGAGATATTTACCGATAGGGAAGGCGAAATAATATTGAAGAAATACTCACCGATAGGTGAGCTCGGCGCGTTTGCAAAGGAATATGCCGAGAGCTTAGCGCAGTCGTCGGGGCATATCACATGCATCGTGGACAAGGACCAGATCATAGCCGTATCGGGTGGCGCGAAGAAGGACTTTCTGGACAAGCACATTTCCTCGGCGCTTGAAAAGGCCATCAATCAACGCACGACGATCACAGCCGGGCGAAACGAGACGAACTTCGTACCAATACTAGAGGACGAGGAAAATGGTCTGTATAATAATGAATATATTACACCGATCATAGCCGAGGGCGATGTGCTCGGAGCAATAATATTTCTGTCCCCTGACAAGAAGATGGGCGAGGTCGAGGGTAAGCTCGCACAGACTGCGGCGGGCTTTTTAGGCAAACAAATGGAACAATAAAACGGCATGATTCGAGGCGAGT
>CAYURR010000144.1:0-7640 GCA_964446745.1 uncultured Defluviitaleaceae bacterium
TAGCAAACAGTATGATTCAAAAGGATCCCGGCGTTATAGTCGGGCCTATTTCGCGTTTTCTGGGTTTTATTATTGATATCGTTTTCAATGTTATTTCTCCGTTAACACAGAAACACTCACTTGGCATATCTATAATACTACTGACTATTATAGTCAGGTTTTTGATGCTTCCGCTAGCCGTAAAGTCCCAAAAGTCTATGATGGCTATGCAAAAGCTTACTCCCGAAATGGAGAAGATCAAGAGCAAATACGGCAACAGCAAGGATCCGGAAATACAAAAAAAGATGAATATGGAGATCCAAGCCCTTTATGCCAAGCATAAGGTCAATCCGTTGAGCGGTTGTCTGCCGTTGTTTATACAGCTACCGATTTTTTTTGCATTGACCTATTTAATGAACCAGAGCTTCCTGTTCGTCGCAAAACTCGGACAGTTATACAGTGAACTCGCTACGCGTATCCTTGCGGTGCCCGGCTTTTCATATGTCATGGGGCATTCCGCATATCCGGGTATACCGCGTGGTTTTGTGCCGTCCTTTCGTCGGCTCCTGAATGAACTCTCATCTAACCATATCCCTAAGGGCATGGAGATCGTCCTTACCGATGGCAATAATCTCCAAAAGATCTTAAACAAGCTCACGCTCACCGAGTGGTCTCAGCTCTTTTCATCGTTGAAGCGTATAATGGACCCCGGCGATTTTACACGTCTATTTAGTGTTTTCGAACAAAAACAAGCCGTTGAGTTATTCTTCGGGCTCAATCTGTTGGAACCGGCCGGCCTGATGTTTCCGGGTATATTGATCCCATTGCTGGCTGCTCTGACTACGTTTTTGACCTCTTACCTGAGCATGAAGATGACCCCCCAGCCCAATAACAGCGATAACCCCGCCGCAGGCATGCAGCAAAAGGTCATGCTTTTTGCGATGCCTATCATGATGGGCTTTTTTACTATCAGCTATCCGTCCGGCGTCGGTCTGTACTGGATCACCAGCAGCGTCTTCCAGGTTGTACAGCAGTTTGTCTTGAATAAACGATATGGAGTGCATCTATCCTTTAAAAAGGAGGCTTAAGTAAGTAATGTCCGAAAATATAGAACTCAGCTATTCAGAAAAGAACAGCATCGAAAAGACAGGCAAAACGGTCGACGAAGCTACTAAGGAAGCGTTAAAGGCCTTGTCCGTGACAGAGGAAGAGGCCGAGATTACGGTTTTGGAGGTAGGCTCAAAGGGTATTTTGGGTATAGGCAGCAAACCTGCAAGGGTTTTGGTTAAGGTCAAGTATGACCCCGAACGTATCGCCAAGAATTTTCTGCGTCAGATAGCTATCTCAATGAATCTTCCGCTTGTGATCACGACATCCCTAAAGGATCGTCATCTCGATATAAATATTACCGGTGACCACATGGGCGTTTTAATCGGAAAAAGGGGACAAACCCTCGATTCCCTGCAATACTTGGTGAACCTCGTGGTCAATAAGGGGGATGCACCATACATAGGGGTTACGTTGGATACCGAAAATTATCGCCAACGCCGCAAGGAAACCCTTGAGTCCCTCGCGGTCAATCTCGCAAAAAAGGTAAAGGCCACCCACAAATCCGTCGTACTAGAGCCCATGAACCCATATGAACGCCGGATTATTCATTCGGTTTTACAAGGCAACAAGTTTGTACACACATACAGCGAAGGCACCGAGCCTTATAGAAATGTCGTTATAGCTCCGAAGGGCTACTCAAAGAGCACGGACAAGCCTACCGATAAGCCTCGCTCATACAGCAAGCCACGCAGCAAGTCATATGACAGAGGTCACGATAAAATATCAGACACGGGCTTTGATAGGATAATGGAAAAGGATTATGAATAAGCATATAAACGAGCATATCAATGAATTTTCAGACCGCAGCCACAACATGCGGTCTTTTTTATACACAACGGGCGACTATCCACAGGATACGATAGCTGCTATCTCCACCCCGCCGGGTAGGGGAGCTGTCGGTATCATACGTGTTTCCGGTGACGCCGCGATTGATATCGTCCGCAGCATTCTTAAGTCTCGCTCAAGACGAGCGCTTACTGTTTCGCATAAGATGTATTTCGGTCAGATAGTAGACAAGCGTAGAGGCGAAACTATCGTTTTGGACGAGGTACTTGTGAGCGTGATGTTCGCACCACATTCCTTCACCGGCGAAAATATGGCCGAAATTAACTGTCACGGCAACCCTCTTATACTAAAGAATGTGCTTAACCTGTTGATAAGTTGTGGAGCACGATTGGCCGAACCCGGCGAGTTTACAAAGCGCGCATATCTGAACAATCGCATGGACCTCATACAGGCCGAGGCTGTCATGGGTCTCATTAACGCACAGACAGACCTCGCAGCCCGCAATATGGCCAAAATCCTCTCCGGTTCGCTCACAGCCCGGATCGAAGAAGCCCGCGAGCATCTCCTGTCGCTACTGTCCCATATAGAGGTTTCTATAGACTATCCAGAGTATGAAGAGATATCTATAAACGAAGTTATCCACATTGTTAGCAAATCTTTCCACATTATTGTTAATTTATTGAACACAGCCAGCATCGGAGAGATAATCAGAGACGGATTAGACGTTGTCATTATGGGTAAACCAAATGTTGGAAAATCTACGCTGTTGAACGCACTGCTTAGGCAAGAAAGGGCGATAGTTAGCGAGGTTGCGGGCACTACACGTGATGCCATTACAGAGGCTATCGTATATAAAAATATCCTAATACGACTAACAGATACAGCCGGTTTGCGAAAAACAATAGACAGACTTGAGCAAATGGGTGTGAATAAGTCTGTGGATTATGCGGATAAGTCTGATCTGATTATCTGGGTGATAGACGGCAGCGCAGATATTGTCGAAGAAGACAGGGCTGTCTACGATCGGATTGCGGCATTGAACAAGCCCATAATAGCCGCGATTAATAAATGTGACCTTGTTGATAATGTTGATATGTCCGACAGAGATATTATGAGCATGGCCGGCATATCGTCCTTTGTTTCCATTTCCGCGAAGGAACAGACAGGCACGGATAGGCTGCTCGATGCCGTATTTGAGCAGGCTGTGGGGCCTTCCGCCTCATGCATAGAAACAGATGAACAGGAAATAATTACAAGCATACGCCACAGGCAATCATTACAAGTTGCCTCGGATGCACTCTCACATGTCATGCGTGAGGCTGAAAACGGCATCCCACTCGATATTTTGACTGTGGATATCTTGAAGGCCTATGACGAGCTAGGTCACATGATAGGTAAACAGACAGACGACGATGTTATCAACAGGATCTTTTCGGAGTTTTGCGTTGGAAAATAGACGGGAATATAAATGAAATGAGTGGACCACTAAAATGAAAACCTTCCAAATCGCCGTGATCGGTGGGGGACATGCTGGATGCGAAGCCGCGCTCGCTTGCGCGCGCATGGGAATCGAGACGATAATGTTTGCGATCCAACTAGAAAGCATTGCATCCATGCCCTGTAACCCGAATATCGGCGGCAGTTCAAAGGGTCATCTCGTAAAAGAGGTAGACGCGCTCGGCGGTGAGATGGCACGAAACATCGACAAGACGTTTATTCAGAGCCGTATGTTGAATAAGAGCAAGGGCCCGGCGGTGTATTCGTTACGCGTACAGGCCGACAAATACAAATATGCTTCTGAAATGAAACGTACACTTGATTTGACCCCGCACCTGACATTGAAGCAGGCCGAGATAGTGGATATCCTGACAGAGACTGATGATACGAGCGGCAATAAAATTGTTACGGGTGTCGTTACAGACACGGGCATCCGTTATGCGGTTGATGCTGTTATCATTTGCTCGGGCACGTATTTGAACTCGCGATGTTTATGCGGTGATACGATTACCTCATCGGGCCCCGGAGGCAACAGAATGTCCCTAAAGCTCAGCGAAACCCTAAAGCGTATGGGTATACAGATGTACCGTTTTAAGACCGGAACTCCGGCTCGTATCTCGGAAAAAAGCATTGACTTTTCCAAGATGGAGGCGCAGAATGGGGACATCCCTGTGGAACCGTTCTCATTTGAGACAGCACCGGGGGACGTACAACGTGATCAAGCGCAATGCTTCCTCACATACACAAACGAAAACACACATAACATCATCCGCGAGAACATACACCGTTCACCTATGTACACAGGGGTAATAGAGGGCACCGGCGCGCGTTATTGTCCGTCGATAGAGGACAAGATCGTCCGTTTTCCTGACAAGGACAGGCACCAGGTGTTCATAGAACCCGAGGGTATAGACAGCGGTGAGATGTATGTCTCGGGCATGTCCACATCACTACCCGAAGACGTGCAGATAAAGATGTATCGCAGCCTACCGGGTATGGAGCATTGTTTTATCACACGCAACGGATATGCCATCGAGTACGACTGCATAGATGCCACACAGCTAAAGCTTTCGCTTGAGTTTAAAGGCTACCGGGGATTGTTTTCCGCCGGACAGATAAACGGCAGCTCGGGCTATGAGGAGGCCGCCGCGCAGGGGATCATCGCAGGTATAAACGCCGCATGTTTTATAAAGAATCAACCGCCGCTGATCATAGACCGTTCAGAGGGATATATCGGGGTGCTGATAGACGACCTGGTCACAAAAGGCAGTAACGAGCCATACAGGATGATGACATCCCGCGCCGAATACCGCCTGCTGTTGCGTCAGGACAATGCGGACGCACGTTTGACCGAAAAGGGATTTAACGTCGGGCTTATAAGCGAAGAACGTTTTAAACGCGCGACGGACAAGCAACGACTTATACATGAGGAAATTAAACGTTTAAACAGCCTAAATATCGCGCCAAGCGATGAGTTGAATGCGTTCTTGGTATCACAGGGATCTGTGCCCATCACTACCGGCGTAAAGATGTCCGATTTGATCAGGCGGCCGGAGCTCAGTTATGAGATATTGCTACCCTTTGATCCACTTTATACGGACCAGGATGCTGTGGCGTTTCCATACATCCGTGAGGTCAATACAGAGATAAAATATGAGGGATATATAAACAAGCAAATTGAGCAGGTCAAGCGTTTCAAACATCAGGAGAACATCCACCTGCCCGAAGACATGGACTACATGGCCATAGAGGGCCTGCGTCTGGAGGCCCGTCAAAAGCTTTCGCGCGTTAAGCCCGCGAGCATAGGGCAGGCGTCGCGTATTTCGGGGGTTACGCCCGCCGATATTTCCGTTTTAATGATAGCGTTGCGGTCATACACCAAAACAACAGGCAAGGAATATTAGTAATTGAGACGATTCCTTCCGATGACCGTGTACATAATGGGCGGTGTTCCGTGCCGCCCATATTAGCAGCACCGAAAGGAGGGATCGGATTGTTTGAACCGGTCAGGATACCCCACAGCACAGGACTGTACACGACAATAATCAAGGATACCGATAAACCGTTTTTTCACACACAGAGTGCAAACAGCACCATCAAGCGCTTTATCGAAGCGCTGGCCGTAAACGCCGAGGAAGCCAAGTGTTTCGTTAGCAAGACCTGCATGCATAATATCGATTGGGATGCATTGCGCAAGTGCTTTGAAACAGGGCAATACAAGTGCTTGTCGCCCACCGAAACGGTGATGTCGACGGAAACACCAAGGTTTTGTAAGACAAACGCGGTTCTGATACTGAATAACGATGGGCATAATATCCTGCGTCTACGAATGATAAGGGAGCCCGACAGATTTGGGCAATGGAAGATATTTAGCATAGAGAAGGAAGCATGATTTTGAGCGTAAATAACGTGCATCATGATTTATATACAGATATGATAAAGCAGGGCGCGGACTTGGGGATAGATATCCCCGAGTCCGCTATCCCTGCTTTTATTTTTTTCACTGAGCAATTACTCGAATGGAACAAGTCTGTAAACCTCACAGCGATCACTGAACCCGAGGAGATCATCACAAAGCACTACATAGACAGCCTAACAGTAATGAAGCATATCGAACACGGAACTGCGGTCATGGACCTCGGAACAGGTGCGGGTTTTCCGGGTATACCCTTGAAGATTTTAAGGCCTGATATCAAACTCACGCTCGTCGACGGTGTAGGTAAGCGTTTCCTATTTATCAATGCTGTGCTCAAGGGTCTCGGGATAGGGGATGTAAATTGTATACATGCAAGGGCGGAAGATCTCGCTCGTAAGGCTGAGTATAGAAGTGCTTACGACGTGGTAGTCGCTAGGGCGGTCGCGCGTTTGGACAAACTCTCGGGATATGCGCTGCCACTTGTTGCCGACGGCGGCATATTTTTGGCTATGAAAGGTCCTTCTGCGGATCAAGAGGTTGTAGAGGCCGAGAAAAAAATAAAAGCCCTCAAGGCTACGGTCGAGAACATCGAAACCGTACACCTCAAGGGCGACATTATTCATAAGACGGTAATTATAAAGAAAAGCGTTCCTTCATGATTTGTCTGCATTCAGCTGCATTTGTGAAGCAGATGCCATGAATACCTGCGTCGATAGCGCCTTGTATATTAACCTGCAGATCATCCATAAACAAAGTTTCATCCGGGTCTAAATTAAACGTATCCAGCAAATAGCGGTATATCTCGGGCTCAGGTTTTATCATCTTGATATAAGCTGAGACCACCATACCGTGGCATTCCTCTAAGAATGTGTAGATCGTGCGCACATGATCAAATCCCTCTTTTGAGAAATTCGAAAGCAAATAGATATTATAGCCGTTGCGTTTGAGTTCACGGTAGAGCTCCACCGTGTCCGTTTTCTCTGAAAAGTATCCCTCGATAAACGGAATGCTCAGCGCACGCTTGATATCTTCTCTGTATTCAGGCCGTTTCGCGGAAAAGAACTCTATGGCTTCTTCGAAGCTCAGTGTTCCCTTATCTAAATCCTGCCAGCATGGATCCTTGAAGATCAGCTGTGTAAGCTCGCGGCCTTTTTGCTCGCCATATTCCTTGGTCAAAAAAATAAGCGGGTTGAAGTCAATCAACACACCGCCGATATCAAAAACGATATTCTTAATCATATTAGCCGTCCTTTAAAAGACTTTCATTTTATGTAGTGCTTTTGTTACAAAGATGACCTGTAGGGGATTCGAACCCCTGTTACAGCCGTGAGAGGGCCGTGTCTTAACCACTTGACCAACAGGCCAGTTATCTTGCATGGTTCATTATAATATGTTTTTATTGTTCAGTCAACCTTTTTCCTCACGTTTTCCGCATAATTTTATACAGGTTAATCTATGATGAACAGAATCTCATCCGGCTTGACTAGGCCCAAGCGCTCACGTGCAAGCTTTTCCACATACGCATCGCTCTCCGTGTATTGCAGCTGGCTGTTCAATATTTCTATCATATTATCCTTTTCTTCAATCTGTTTTTGTATCTGCGCACCCTGACGCATGTACTTTATCCGCTTGTCTAAGGACGAGGCTATCATAACCCCAAACACTCCGGTCAGAAACAACCAAAACATAAGATAAAGCTTTATCCCGTGCTTTTTCTTATTTGTATTCTGATTGGTCTTATTTATCTTCTTATTTTTTACTTCTGCTTTTTCTTTTGTCATGATGAAATCCTTTGTTGAATATTTTTGATATAACCTTCCGATAATCCCGTAACATCCGATATAATATTTAT
>CAYURR010000145.1:0-7563 GCA_964446745.1 uncultured Defluviitaleaceae bacterium
CGCATACCATCACGCCCAATATAAATCTATACAGTGTGCTTTTTTTGTTCATCGCATTCATCCGTCTTCATTTTAATGATAATTATTCCATGTAATTTTCCCGCAGTATAGCACATTGACGACACTTTTATCAAGCCGTGAATACTTTTTGGTAATTCTGGAAAAAATGATCAATGACAGAACACCATAAAAAGTTTCGGAGGGATATGCATGAAACAGATGTTAAAGGACCGATACATTATTATTATGTCCTGTGTGCTGGGGGTAATATTTACAATTGGAGCGGGATTGTGTACCAAAGTCTATTCGGCCACAATGACAAAGAACATCTCAAACGAGGTGATTCGCCTGCATGTACTCGCAAACAGCGACACCGACATCGACCAAAACCTCAAGCAGCAGGTAAAGGACGGCGTTTTGGCCGCGTTTAAAGAAGATCTGTCCGCATCTGACAATATCAATGTCACACGCGCGTTTCTGGCCTCGCATATCGACGAGATCGAAGCAGAGGCAAAGCGACTTGTAAACGAAAACGGCTTTGACTATAGCGTGAGCGCATCATTAACGCATGATTACTTCCCGACCAAGCAATACGGCGATGTCGTTTTACCGCCGGGCGAATACGAAGCACTGCGCATCGAGATCGGCCAAGCCGAGGGTAAGAACTGGTGGTGTGTGATGTTTCCACCGCTCTGCTATGTCGATCTGACCAAGGCCGAGCTGCCTCAGGACGCCAAGGACGAGCTTAAGCAAGTCTTGGGTGATGAGGAATACAAGCTCGTGACGAGCGTAAAAGGCCATGACCCGAGCGTTAAGGTCAAGTTCAAGATCGTGGAATGGTGGCAGCAAAGGCAAAAGAAAAAGGATGCCGAGGTTTTGACCGTTGCACAAAGCCGCCGATAAGGCTTGGCTAAAAATAATTCATAAATAGGGTTCATAATAAATTCAAGATGTGTTCATGATTCCTTCACATAGCGTGGGTAAGATATCCGCATAAGCAACGCAAACAATACTTACCTATCAAGGAGGAGTTTAACATGAGATTTAAAAAGTCATTACTTGGTATCGGCGGCGACTGACAGACGGCAAGACCAAGATGCGTTAGGGCAGCCGTATGCCGATGCCATTCGGCGGTAAAGGCGGCAAGCCCCGCAGAGGCTTATCCACAGCAACACCTCCTTTAATATAGTTTTAGGCAGAAAAATTCAACACAAATGAAGAATTCCTAAATACGGGAATAAAAAATTTTAAGGGGCTGCAACAATTACTGTTGACAGCCCCTTAAACTATGCTTATAATATGTCCTTGCAAGCGTTCGTATGAATGTGTTGCAAATTGGTTTACATGTAAGTGAAAACGCGCGACTATTATTGATTGATATAATTGATCGATATAACGGACTGCGCATCATATGCACTCGTGGCGGAATTGGCATACGCGTTAGACTAAGGATCTAATGGGAGCAATCCCGTGCAGGTTCAAGTCCTGTCGAGTGCAGTGTTTTACAGAAAAGCTGTCGAATGTGAGTTCGACGGCTTTTGTTTTTTTGTTGTGTTTTGACTTTTGCTATAGGAGGCGTGGTTATGACATTAGAAACCGAAAGGCTATACTTGCGTGAGATGAACCAAGCGGACTTCGATGCGCTGTGTAAGATTTTGCAGGATGATGAAGTGATGTATGCCTACGAGGGGGCTTTCAATGACGAGGAAGTCCAAAACTGGCTCGATAAGCAAATGACCCGTTATCAGGAAAATGGATATGGCCTTTGGGCTGTAGTTTTAAAGGAAACAAACGAGATGATCGGACAATGCGGGCTGTCAAATCAAGCATGGAAGGATAGGACGATTCTGGAAATCGGCTATTTGTTTCAAAAGTCACATTGGCATAGGGGCTATGCGATAGAGGCAGCGCAGGCATGTAAGGAATATGCTTTTAATGTGCTAAAGGCCGATGAGGTATCATCCATCATCAGGGATACAAATATGGCCTCTCAAGGTGTTGCCAAACGAAACGGTATGACCGTTGTGGATACTTGGACAAAGCATTTTCGCGGTGTCGATATGCCGCATTTATTGTTTTCGGTAAAAAATAATATGAGGTGAGTCGCATATATGGTTATTGTTTCGGATCTGGATAAGACACTATTGCGCTCGGATAAGATCATATCTGACTATACAGTTGACGTGCTACATAAAAGCAGAGCCAGAGGGTACAAAATAGTTTTTGCAACAGCCCGCTCTACCCAGGCCTCCACGAGGTTTATTAATCAGTTTCAACCCGATGTGTTTATAGGTTATGGTGGTTCATTATCAACGGATGCCAACGGACAGGTTATACAACGTTTTGATATTGCCCCGAACATTTCAAAAGCCCTGATCGATAGGCTTCTGCTTACGCCTGAGATATTTGCAATACATGCAATAAATGAGGATATAGCTTTATCTAACCATATAGATGATGTAGAAGCGGATTACTCGCATTACCGTTATACGAACTTTACAGACAGCGCATACCGGAGCTTTTTGAAAATATCGGTGCACAGCAACAGCCGTGAGGTGGTTGATGATATCGCCAAGGATTTCCCAATGTGCAACCTACTGCATTACACCGGCGAAACCCTGAGCCGGTTTGCAAACAAGGACGCCGTGAAATGGAATGCGCTAAAATCAGTCGCGAAGCACCTTTCGATAGACACTAAAGATATTATCGCATTCGGTGATGATCGTAACGATCTGGAGATGATAGCCGGATGCGGTACCGGGGTGGCCGTAGCAAACGCTATCGAGGCCGTCAAATCAGTGGCTAAATTTGTCTGCGACTGCAATGACAATGACGGTGTGGCTAAATGGATAGAGCAACACATTTTATAGATTGCGAAAGGGGTATATCTATGATCGATTTTCAAAATGCAAGCTTTCTTAAACTGAGGCGCGTGGCGGATACTGATTTCTATTCGATGATCGCCGGAATGCTCGTTGACGGCGAAGGTGTTGTTTCTACATATCGCGGTATCAGAGACGGGGTCGTATTTACCAATAAGAGGATCATCTCAATAAATGTCCAGGGCGTGACGGGCAAGAAAAAAGACTTTACATCCATGCCATACAGCAGGATACAAGTCTACTCTGTTGAAAGCGCAGGCGTTTTTGATTTGGACAGCGAGCTTCAATTGTACTTTTCCGGCATAGGTAGGGTTACGTTTGAATTTACCGGCGATGCCAATGTATCCGAGATATGCAAGATGATATCCGGATATGTGCTGAAATAATACTTTGGTAATGTATACCACGGATCCACACGGATAAAAAGGGAGATTATTGTGATACGGCTTCAGAATTTTACATGCGCCTTTTTGTGGTGTAGCGACTGCATGTTGTTAATGAAACATTCTGCAAGTCGTGCTATAAACCCCAATTTTTGGAGCGGTGTAGGCGGCAAGATGGAAGGTCACGAGATAAACGACCCGTACCGATCTTGTTTACGTGAAGTATATGAGGAAACCGGAATTTCATCAGAGGGCATATATGATTTTGAGTTGAAGTATATCATTATCCGGCGACACGAGGATGTTATACGGCAGAGCTATGTCTATTTCGGCAATTCAAAATCACAAACTGTTAAGTCTACTGACGAGGGCGATCTATTCTGGATACCGAGGAATGAAATATTAGGCCATAGGTTTACAGGCACTTTTACAGAAATGATGAAGCATTACCTTTCAGTAGGTCATTGCAAAAATAACGTAATCACCGGCGTTGCCGAGAATGCACAAGATGGGCTTCAGATGCATTGGACTTTCATTTAGGGTATATTAAACGGATTTATACGGATAAAACCCTTTTATATGGCTATCCGTGTAAATCCTTCGGCGCAATTTCGTCGAACCTACTGCATCTACGATGAGAGCCGCCGTGGAATGCAAATCTCACGACGGCTGTTGTTTGATTATTTTTTCATTACAGGAACCCAAATCTCTCCGAGAACATTCTTGTGGCTTGCCAAACCGTAATACATCTCAAATTGCACACCCTCAACCATCTCATATCCGGATGTTGGAAACCACTCGCTCCATACACGCTTCCACATTTCTTGCATATCGCAATCAGGCACGTCAAACACCGCCCATGTGGTAGCAGGGACATCAAGCACGGTAAATTTTTCCGGAACCGCAAGCCCTTTAGGCAAGAAATTGCAAAGCATATACTTGAATGCAGTTTCCTTATAATCGTACAATGCCGAGATTGTGTGATTGTCGTGGAACCTTCCAAGTAAATCGTTTATTTCGTTAGGTACATTCTCTTCATCACATTTTTGAAAAAACTGCGGCACTTCTGCAAAAGACTTTTCTTGCCGAATTTCTGCGTAAACGCCAAACACCTTAAATGCTTCACGTTCTACAATTCGATAATTCATTTCGATATCTCCTTTAATAGAAATGTGAAAGGACATTTTGGGATAAGCTTTAAGCAAGACACCTTTATCCCGCGCTGATATAGGCATAACACCATGTAGCTTTTTGAATGCTCTGGCAAAGGCTTCCGGTGATTCATAACCGTATTTTAACGAAACATCAATAATCTTTATTGGGCTTGTTTGCAGTTCAAAGGCGGCTAATGTCAACCGTCTGTGTCTGATGTACTCAGACAGTGGCACACCGGTTATAAACGAAAAGATTCTTTGAAAATGATAAGTCGAGCAACAAGCAATTTGAGCCACTTTGTCGTAGGGTATCTCATCGTCTAAGTTATTTTCTATATACTCCATTGCGAGATTCATTCTGTTAAGCCAATCCACTTAAATCCCTCCTTTCAAGGTGAATTATAGCAAGGCGAAATATATTTTTCCTTGCATTTTATGCACTAAAAAGTCAGGTTGGAGTTTATGATTTTATAGAAATAATTTTTAAGCTATATAATAGTGCATTGTGCTACACCATTGCTATTGAGTCACGCCCTCGGCAGAGCCCTGCACTTTACCGCTTGCGGAAAGACATCACCGCCGAGGAGCTTTTTCATATAGATTTCCCATTTCATAGGAGACATGAAATAAGGGCGTAGGTTTGTTTGCCTATCTGTGCAAGACACTTTACTTCATTGTCTCAGTCTACTTCTTTTTCACCGGGATCCATATCTCGCTATAGTAATTCTCGTCTTGCACGCCGTTCGGGTAATCAGATGGAGCGCTGTACATTTCGATATTGTAGCCGGCGGCAAATTCGTAGCCATTACAGTTTGGCAGCCATTCCGAATAAACCTTTTGGTTAGCCTCGAGCATCGCATCTGGCAGTGCACCCGGGCAAGGAAATACAACCCATGTAAAGGCCGGGATTGTTTTTAAGACGAAACCACCCGGCACCTCAGAGCCTCCGTTATACTCGTCTGCGATCAGATATTCAAATTCCTTTCCGCCCATGCCCTCGTCAATGTTGATGCCAAACATGCCGCTTACTGTATCCCCGTTACCTTTTTGATAGTGCTCCGCCCAAAACTTCGGGATTTCCGATCTTGCGTTGTCGTACGGAAACGTTTTAGACACACCTATCACTGTAAATGAGTCTTTCTCTACAATTTTGTAATCCACGGTAAACCCACCTTTCAAAGTGAATGATATTTTAAGAGGCGCAAATGATTTGATTATTGCGCCATCCCTTCGCACAGCGGTCGGTGTGACACCATGGAAACGTGTAAACGCTTTCGTAAAGCTGTCCGGGGAATCATATCCGTATTTCAGAGCGATATCGATGATCTTTGCATCTGTGGAAACAAGCTCACCGCCCGCGAGTGCAAGTCTTCGCTGCCTAATATAGTCGCTGACGGTAAAACCACAGAGCATGGAAAACCCCTTTTGAAAATAGAACGGTGAGATTAATACATTGCCCGCGATATCTTCAATGGTTAGCTCATTCGTAAGATTATCTTCGATATATCTGATAGCTTCGCTGATGCTGTCTATCCATTTCATAATATTCACCCCCGCCTGTGTTTATATCATATCACCTCAAAAGCCCGTGTTCCCGATTTATTGTGCTTTTTTCTGTCCGTAAGATTTTAGCACTTCATGCTGGCCACAAGCTTAAGCCATTGCATGTCAATTCCGCTCCATCAAGTATGTAACAATATCCAAATACTCTGGATATATACTGTCCCCATGAAACTAGACACAGAATTGCAAAACATCATGACACCTGCTAAGGTATAAACAAGAAGGAAGGGTGTCAAGAAATGGGGAAGAGACAATTCACAGCAGAGTATAAGGCTAAGTTGATACTTGAAGTATTAGCAGAAGAAAGCCACATTAGCGAAATAGCATCCAGATAGAATCTAAGCCGAACACAATTGCAAAACTGGAAACGTGAGTTCATAGATAATGCAGCTAAAGTATTTTCACAAAACAAAATAGAAAGAGAAGCCAAAAGCATTGCCAATGAAGCGTTAGAGCGAGAAAGTGATTTAATGAAAAAGGTCGGTCAGCTCACATTAGAGGTGGACTGGCTCAAAAAAAAATCTGCCCAAATACTCGGATCTGATTGGGAAACAAAATCTGGTTTCAAAAGATGATCCATTATCGGTAAAGCGGCAGTGCGAGTTGCTCGGATTGAATCGTAGCAGCGTATATTATTCGGCAAAACCGGCATCAACAAAAAAAATAGAGAGGGAAGAGTATATCAAGTCACGGATAGATTATTGGCACACACATCAGTGCTATCTCGGCGTCAGAGGACTAAAGAACAAACTGCGAAAAGAAGATAATGTTACCATAGGGCGAAAGCTAATACGACGCTATATGGAAGAGATTGGTATTCACGCCGTGTATCCAAAGCCAAATACATCAAAACGCAACAGGCAACATGCTATTTATCCTTATCTGTTACGCAACAAGTCAATATTCATGTCCAACCAAGTATGGGCGATCGATATAACATACATAAAAATGGGTAGAACCCATATGTACCTAACAGCAATAATTGATTGGTACAGCCGATTTGTTGTAAGTTGGAGTTTATCTGACAGTCTGGAAACCGCAGCGGTCATAGAAGCAGTGCAAGAAGGCATAGGGAAATATGGCATCCCGGGCATCATCAATTCAGACCAAGGTAGTCAATTCACGAGTAATGAATATAGTGGATTGTTGCGCTCATATGGCATTAGGCAAAGCATGGACGGAAAAGCTCGGTGGGTAGACAATGTTATTATCGAGCGATGGTTTCGTAGTCTCAAGTGCGAAAATATCTATATTAACGATTATACGAGCCCAAGGGAATTACGACACGGTATAGCCGATTACGTAAGTGAATACAACATGAGCAGACCGCATACCGAGCATGACGGAGACTATCCATGCGAGGTATATCGCAAACATTTTGTTGCATGACCCTGAGTGAAAAGTCCGCAAGATTTTTGGAACCTCCATTCCGCTACGCTCCATTACGGTTCCAAAAATCTCATATCATCAGAACTCAAGTGTCATGATGTTTTTAGAAATCGTGTCTTGACATGGAGGACACTTTAGAGCAAGGCTTGCTGAAAAAAATAATTTTCCGGAGCAAGCCGATGCTATGTTAAA
>CAYURR010000146.1:0-7475 GCA_964446745.1 uncultured Defluviitaleaceae bacterium
ATCAGCCCCTTTCCGCTATATATTCCATCTCGTCGAGCGAGAGGATGGTAGAGCCGAGCATGTTTGACATATGAACGATATGAGGTGTACGTAATGAATACGAGCGGAGCTTTTCATCGTTAGAAAACACATCACGTGTACGTCCATACATCGCAAGCTTACCTTCGTTGAATACGGCCACCTTGTGTGCGTATTCGGCGACGACCCACATTGTATGCGTGATGATGATGACAGTGTGCCCGTTTTCATTCAGACGTTTGATCAGCTCCATCATACGGCGCTGTTCCTTGTAGTCGAGGCCCGTGGTCGGTTCATCCAATATGATGATCCGGGGCTGGGCAGATAGCACTGAGGCCACTGCTACACGTTGGCGTTCACCCTTTGAGAGTGTGAACGGATCTTTTTCCTCGTAACCGTCCAGATCGACCGCATGCAGGGCTTCCTTCATGCGCTCGGCCAATTGATCCTCGGGCACACCGCGCAGCTTCGGGCTGAACGCAACCTCTTCCTTGACTGTCTCGGAAAAGATCTGATGGTCGGGGTTTTGGAATACGAACCCGACCGAGCGACCGATCTCGTAGATCGTTTGTTTAGCGGTATCCATGCCGCAGACCATGCACGAGCCCGATGAAGGCTTTAACAAGCCGTTCAGATGCTTAACAAAAGTGGTTTTGCCGGAGCCGTTTTGGCCCAATACAGCAAGGAATTCGCCTTCGCGCACCTGTATATCTATATCCGCTACGGCTTTAAAGCCATTTGGATATACATGCGACAGCTTTTTTACATCGATCAGAATCTCGCCGTAACGATCCTCGCGTTCGATGTCGCGCGCTAACAGCTCGCGGTAACGTTCGGTCGAAATGCGATAATTATGCTTTTTGAAATATACTACGCCCTCCGGCGGCAGCATTGGCAGTTCCGATCTGTTTGGTTCGGTGGTGTTGATAAAGAATTTGGGTATTTGTAGTGGCATGATGCCGGATGCGTCGAAGAACTCGACATCGGTGAGTATCTCTTGGGGTGTGCCCATACGTGCTATCTTGCCGTCTTGCATGATGATGACCCGGTCGGCCATCAAGGCTTCCTCGGTTTCATGCTCGATGATTATGAGTGTAATGTCCCAGTCTTTTCTGATGCGGTCGGCTATGTTAAATACCTCGAGCTTGCCGATGGGATCGAGGTCTGTGGTTGGTTCGTCCATGCAGAGTATTGACGGACGCCCCGCCATTACCGAGCCGATCGCGAGCCTTTGCTTCTGCCCGCCCGACAGAGTGGAGGGTTCGCGGTTCTCAAAACCCTTTAAACCCACGAGTTCAAGCATGTCTTTGATGATCTTTGTAATCTCGTCGCGCGGTACGGAATAGTTTTCCGGAGAGAACGCAATCTCGAGGCTTACGTTTGTAGAAAACAGCTGGTTTTCAAAGTCTTGAAACACGAGACCCACATCACGTGCTATCTGCGAGATATTATGCTTTGCGGCCTCTTTTCCGTTTACGGTGACACTACCCGAATAACGTCCGCGTGTCATACGTGGGATGATGCCGTTTAAACAGCTCGCCAAGGTTGACTTGCCGGCTCCGGACGGGCCCAAGATGACTATGAACTCACCGTTTTTTATATCCAGAGATATCCCATCCACGGCGTTACGGTCCTTCTGATCCTTGTATGCGAACGTTAGATCCGAAATTGAGATACAATGCTCCATCCATCATCATATCCTTTCAGCTTTCGCCTTTTTTCAGCGTTATGGTCATGAGTATATCTATTATCAACTTTCCTGTCAACATTGCCTTGAAACGTTCTTTCGTGTATACTCATACTAAAAATATTTTGAAGGGAGCGGATTATGTTAACTTTCTTTAACGATATGTACATGTTCTTGAATAACACGAACAACAATTTCGCAATCTTCGTGACATTCGCGGTGATATGCTTGGTTTTAGTCGTAGTACGCATCGGACTATATTTCGCGTACAAGGCTCACGATACACTGTTTGCGATGTCCGCGAAGCCCGTTACGAGTCTAAAGGATATTGATGCCATAAAGTTCGGCTTTTTAAAGTCTATTATAAAAGACTATATGAAGACCGCCGAGAAGCACGTTAACGCTATCCCGGTAGACGCTGTGGTCGATAAGCATATGCTCAAGATGTCTTTGCTGTTTGTCAGCTACGACAGCCTCGGGCGTTTTGTCACGTCATTTGAGAACAGCATGATATTCGCGGGGATATTACTCGCGGTGGTGTTTAAGGACTATGCCCTCTCTTACGCACTCGCGGCGTTAGCGGTGTTTGTGCTCTTTAGAATCAGCGATTTATTGTTTGACTTTGCGCTGCTGAGGGACCGCCTAAAGAGTGCGATTTCAGAATACGTGCTGCGCGAGATTGGTCAGTTTTTCGTGGCGGATGCGACATCTGCGATGCTTCGATTTAAAACGGATCTGACCGCGAGCATAACCGTTCAATCCCAAGCCATGCAGGAGGCCATAAAGTCCCTCGGCAGGGAGCTCACAGACACGATGAAATTGACGTATACCCAGATGGACAAGGTCGCGTCCTCGTTTGCGGAGACCGCGAAGATGTTGGATACGGGGCTTAAGTCATATTCAAATACAATCAATACGCATGCTACGAGCCTCGCGGGGCAGATGCATACGATCTCTGAGATGGTGACGGGTCTAAAGAACATCGGAGACAAAAACGCCGTTTATTCGGAGGCTGTCACAAAGCAGCTACAGTATATAGAGGCCAATCAAAAGCTATTAAGCGACAGCCTGAACCGTTATGAATTGTCGCTACAGGATATGACCGGCAAGCTCGGCGACGGGCTGTCAAGCATCGTCGAATTTACCCTTCAACGCTCATACAACGACATGAACGAGCAGCTTAGAGCGAACATCAACACGATAATAGATAATAATGCGCTATTGGTAGAGCGTCTGAATATGCTGTTCGGGCGATACACGTCGGCTGTCGAAGGCTTGAACGAGAGGCTGTCTAAATGAGCAACGATATAAAGCTCACAGATAGATTTGAATACCCACAGCCCGTGATGGAAACGGATGTGGCTGAGCTTGTAATCGAGTTGTCCGATAAACAGACGGGCACATTTAATGTAAAAAATATCGGCGGCGGGATGTTAAACGCCGTAATCGTATCCAATACACCGTGCATACGGTTCGAGCCGAGTGAGTTCAGCGCGAATAGACAGGTCGTGCGTTATGAGGCCGTGCCATATATTTATAAGCCCGGCGAAATCATCAACACCTCGGCCGTGATTATGTCAAACGGCGGCGAGCGAACTATCCCTATACGCATAACGATAACGCCGCCTGCGATAATTACGCGTGATGGGGTAACGATATCAGGGTTGAAAGATTTTTTGTTGTATAGCCATAAAAACCCCGACGAGGCCGCGCAATTGCTCTCCACCCCGAGCTTTATGGAGCTGTTGAAGACGATCGGGTATAACAAGTTGGATTTTTATAAGCACCTAATTACGGACCCGGAGCCAAAGCGAAAGCTTAATAACTTTCTGATACTGTCAGGACTATCTGAAAAGCCTGGGATACATATAAAAAACCCCGATATACGTGTGAACGTAAAACCGGGTCAGAGGGATTTAATATACGGGCAGATATATACCGAGCGTGTTGCAGGTGACGGTCATTATACTCAAGGAGACATAAAGGTGCGCGTCGAAAAGCCCGTGTCTTGGTTTTCTGTAAATGTGTCAAAGGCTACCGGTGACATCGTCTATACCATCGATCCGCTAGGGCTTACGCAAAAGCTTTCGGAATGCGTCGTATATATCGGTAACGATCAGCAAAATCGCGTAACGGTCAGCGTTAAGCGCATGTCGCCCGTGTCGGTATATCTAAGGCGTGAGGCATATTTGCTAGAGGATGAGGGTGTGCTGTGCGTGGAGAACCTTACGGGAGCGGATATAGCTGTGTATGTCTCTGCGGAAAACAACGCGGTGAGGTTTGTGGGTAAGCGGTATTTTGTGAGCGGATATGAGGAGATACCGTTTACGATAAAGATGCCCGCGCTCCAGACTGCGCAATTGATGCTAAAAAAGCAGCCGGTCAAGACCACATATATCGAGGCACGCGTGAACACGGACACCGTTTCGTTTGCTAAACGGTGCGGCCTGACTATAGGGGAGTTTTAGGCTTGAAGAATATACATAAAAAATCCGACGCGTTTTTGCATATATACAATCGGCACAAGAATGTGCGCCGCAGCCTGGCTGTGATACTGCGTATGTGGCAGATAAGCGCGACGGGCTGCGCAAATGAGGGGCATAATCTCCAAAAGGCACGCTATTACGCGATAACACAGCTACGCGTAAACCCTTCGGATATCGGGTTATATCTGGCCAATATCTTTTTGTATCTCGAGACAGGGGATTATGATCAGGCCTCGGAGGTGTTGACGCATCTAAATTCATATAAAAATTGGTACAAGTCTAATGATACACAGATCTATTATATAATCATTTTCCTCGAAAGCTTATTGTCGATTAAAAACGAACGCAATAGTAAACAAAAGAATATAAATGCATTTAAAGAGCCCGTCGATCCGCGATATAAAGGGCTTTGCGATTTATTATACGGTATATTGTTATATGAACAGGATAATAAAAACGCACTTGCTTATTATATATCGAGTAACGATAACGGTAATAACAGTGTCTTTTTATATGTCTATTTATATAAATACTTTAGTAAATATGAAACAGATGCGCAAATAATAAATGCCTCAATGGCTCGGATATTGGGTGATTGTTTATTGTGGTGCGCCCAAAATACGATAAATACCGATACGATAATAAATAAACAATATCATTTATTGCTACAGGCTTTTGATATAAACAAAAATTTAAAATACGCATTATTTGGTATACAAACAGCAGACGGAAATATATCAGACGATTTGCTTTATGCACTATGTAATTCATACATAGCGGATAATGATGTGTCTAACGATGCTTTAAAATGTTATCGCTTAGCAGCATCAAGACAGTCAAAGATCAAGGGGTTGGCGCAATGCTTTATACGCGCCTCATACGAAAACGGCAACGAGGATATCAGCGCATACATGCTCAGCGATACGGTGTTTTCGGATAACACGGCAGCGAATCCCGAGTTGTATATATTTATATGGCATGTGATGCTCAGATACCACGGCAACAATGTGACAGAGGATCTGTACGACAGGATATATTTGGCCGGTGAGTATTGCTTAAACAACGGCATTGAAGGCCGTTACGCAGAAACTATCTATGCGTTTATGTTTCTAAATAGAGACAGATACAAGATCAAGAACGAAAAGGTGGATCTATTATTCAGCCGCTTCTCGCGCGGATTGTTTACATATAATCTAATAGTAAATAACCCGCACGTCAAATACATCTACATCACGGAAAATGAGAAGCTCCACATGACCTTCTGCGAGGTAAAGGAACGTAACGCAACAGTAAAGGCCGTGAACGATGACTTTGCATATTTCTGCCTCGGTGTGGGTGGCTACGATATCATCGCAAACGATGTAACAGTAAAACCCGCGGGTGTTTCGTTTTCGGACGAACGTATGAGAGCGGCGTTTTATACATCGTTGCACGCATACGGATACAAACCGCTCGAGCTTTTGATAGCGTTGTGCAAGTCTGAGACCGCTCCCGATGAAGTCTTGGGACAAACCATTGAAAGCAACGGAATCTCTGCGGGTTACGCTAATGAGCTGCACGCGATACTCGCGCATCGAATGTACACAGCCGGGAAATATGACGAGGCTGTGAGATATTATGCAAAAACAGACGAAAATTATCTTGAGGATTCATACATAGAACAAATGTTGGACGTATTTATAGGTACAGGTCACTACAACGAGGCCGCGAGGCTCATTCGTAAAAAGGCGCATTGCGTGTCGGACAGGGCCTTGTTCGGATTTTTGAAAAGCCTTGCGGAGCATGAAATCTGCAGGGTGCAGATCGCGGACGCAGCCTATGAGATACTCATGAAGTCGATGTTTGACAAAACGCTGTTGACGCTTGTGCTCGAGCATTACAAAGCCTCGCTGGAGGATTGGGAGGCGCTCTCGGATGTGATTGGCTCGATGTCAATGTACGAGCAGCGCATCGATGAGATGATAATCAAAAACTCCGTGCATATGCAAAAGTCCGGCGAGGGTTTTCAAAAGACACTCGAGCGCCTCTATCATTACTCGGACAAGTCCGCCTTGCCTCAGATCGTGCTGGACGCGTTGGTTTATCTACTATACGAAATCATCGTAAACGATCTGAAGGTCTCTTACGAAACCATGCTGATGCTTGAGGATGTTTATGAAAATTGCAGTTATGCCGGGGATGTTGCGTATAACGCACTCGATTTAAAGGCAATGCTCTGTATAGCGCTCTGTAAGCTGCATATTGATTTCGGTGCAAACCTCATACGCGGCGCTAGGATCATCGACGAATGCGTAGACATCTGTCAACGATACGGTTTTATTCTCCCGTTTTTAAAAAACAACAAGCGCGTGAAGGGTTATACATTTGTAGAAAAGCACACGGCATTGTGCTATAGGGCTCTGCCCGGCAAGCAGGTGTTTTTGCATTACCGCGCACAGGGTGATACCGAATACATGAAGGTAAAGGCACATTACTTCGCATTCACGATGTATTTCGCAGCCGTGCCGCATTTCTATGGCGAGACCCTCGAATACTTCTTTAGCGAGCAGTCGACCTCCGGCAGTATAGCGACCAAGGAAAATACCATTACCAATAATACAATGCATTCGACAGAGGACGAGGATACGTTCTTTGCGATCAATAACGCGCTGATATATGAGCAGATGTTCAGACACGAAATGGCAGAAAAGATCATCCAACGCCTGACAAACGAACAGCGCAAGCCCGCCGCAGGGCTACTATAGAACCATAAAACAATTACCACGGATTACCACTGATCAAGACGGATTTACACGGATAAAAGGCGGGATTTGTGTTTTGGTTTATGAGGCGGTTACAAAAGTGATTATTGCTGCTTTTTATTCTGTTTATAATGAACTCGGTTATGGCTTCTTGGAAAAGGTATATGAAAATGCATTACTTTATGAGTTACGACAGCGGGGATTACATGCTGAGAGTCAAGTGCCTATTGATGTGCTTTATAAGGGTATGGTAGTTGGTCGTTTTTTTGCAGACATTTTAGTTGAAAACGAAATTATCATAGAGATAAAAGTGTCGGATGCAATTACGGATCAACATAAATCACAAATCATTAACTACCTGAAATCGACAGGTAAACGACTTGGATTAATACTCTCTTTTGGGAGCGAGGCTAAATTTAAGAGGATTATCTATAATTGATAATGTTTGTTATTTATCCGTGTAAATCCATATTAATCCGTGAAAATCCGTGGTAATAATTTATTTAACATAAGCAGAGAAAGGATTGATAGCATGGCAACATT
>CAYURR010000147.1:0-7455 GCA_964446745.1 uncultured Defluviitaleaceae bacterium
ATAACAGAAAACATATATTGGAGGCAATTATGAAAAAGGAACTCAATACAGTAAGCATCAGGACAGACCTTGCACTCGAGGCGCGCGAAGAGATCGGCAAGGGCCGCACAGGCGAGATAGACGGCATGGAGGTATACGAAGAGGAATTCGCCAATCACAGGATCAAGCTGACGTGGGTTGAGATAACGGGCGAGGAAGCATCGGAGGCGATGGGCAAGCCGCCCGGAAACTATATCACAATAGAATCCGAAGCTATGAAGGAAAACGATACGAAGACGCACGAGCAGATCGCAAAGATCATGGCTAAATATCTCGGCAAGCTGCATAAGCTAAAAAAGAGCGCTTCGATACTGATAGTAGGGCTCGGTAATCAATATGTCACACCGGACGCGCTGGGGCCAAAGGTAGTATCGAGTGTACTGGTCACGCGCCACCTTCGCGAGGGGTTACCAAAGGAACTGACGGGTGCGATGCGCGGAGTTTCGGCCATCTCGCCGGGGGTTATGGGTTTGACAGGTATTGAGACTATGGATATAATAAAAGGAGTAGTTGACAGAATAAAACCCGATTTGGTTGTAGCGATCGACGCATTAGCCGCGCGCTGTACAAATCGTATCAACGCGACTATACAGATGTCGGATACGGGTATCTCACCGGGCGCCGGGATTGGCAATAAGCGTGCGATGCTGGACAAAAAGTCCCTTGGAGTGCCCGTGGTGGCGATTGGGGTTCCGACCGTCGTGGATGCGGTTACGCTGGTCAACGACACGATGGATATGATGCTTAAATCTATACTGGTATCGCTTGAGGAAATGAATACGGAGGCTGGCTTTTTCCGGATGCTGGAGGGCCTGACACAGGACGAAAAACGCGGCTTGATATCGGAAATACTAAGCCCGTATGCGGGGGCTATGTTTGTGACACCGAAGGAAGTAGACGCGGTTATCGAACGTTTGGCCGGGATTATAGCGAACGCGTTAAATATGGCTCTGCATCCGGGCATAACAGCGGACGATATAAATAGGTACTTGTGATGAAAATAAGGAGCGGATACTAATGTTTTGCAAGGGCGACAAGATAGTATATCCATTATACGGGGCCGGCGTTATAGAGGATCTGGAACAAAAAGAGGTAGACGGTGACACCCAGGTGTTCTATGTGCTGCATATCCCGGTCGGCGATCTAAAGATCTTGATATCGGCTATAAATGCTGAAAATCTCGGTATACGGGCTGTCTACGGCAGCGAGGAGATCATCACGGTCATCAGGGGCGTGCTAGCAATGCCTATCGAAATGCCGGATAACTGGAACCAACGCTACAAATCCAATATGGAAAAGATCCGCTCGGGCAATCTGGCCGAGGTAGCATTGGTGTTTCGGAACCTGCTGCTGCGTGAAAGAGAACGCGGGCTCAGCAGTGCCGAAAAGAAGATGCTCACAAATGCAAAACATATTATAGTATCAGAACTCATACTCTCTCAGGACATAGAAAGGAACAAAGCCGAAGAAATTTTGACCGGCTTGTTTGAGGCCTCATAATATGATGTATGACTCACATCTACACTCAAAGGTATCGGCGGATTCGCAAATGGATCCCGCAGATATCATAGAAACAGCTAATAAGCTCGGTATAGGCATTGTCTTTACCGAGCATATCGATTATGACCTACCGGGCTGGGGTAACCAATTTGTATGCGACTATGACACCTACTTGGGTGAATATCGCAAATACAGAAGCGATACGGTGCTCACGGGCTTGGAGATAGGCTTAACAGCCGGGGCGCATGAACGTAATAAGGCAATCAGCAAGGATGAACGTATAGACTTTGTTTTGGGCTCGGTACATCAGGTAGATGACGAGGATATCTATGTGGGTTTCCTGACCCAAGATAAGCCACAAGATGATATATATATGCGTTATCTCGAATGCGTATATCAAATGGTGGAGGCAAATGACTTCTTTGACAGCCTCTCGCATATTGATTATCCGTCGCGCCCGCATTGTAAACGCGCGGAGCATATCCGTGAAACCAATATTAAATATGAGCGCTTTTCAAAGCAGTACGATAGGATATTAAACCTACTGATAGATAAGAACAAATGCCTCGAGTTAAATACGGTCATGCTCGGCAATAAGGACTCAGAGGCCAATCTGACTTCGATATTTAAGGCCTATCGACGTCTCGGCGGCAAATACATAACTGTGGGGTCGGACGCTCATAGGCTTGATGTATTAGGTCACGATTTCAATAACGCATACAAGCTCGCCGCGCGGCTCGATTTAAGCCCTGTTCATTACGTTGAAAGAAAAATGTGTATCTAATGTATAAATACAGGTGTAAGGGATAAACTGATATTGAAAATTCTTAAATGGAGGAGTTGCCTTATGCCTGACAAGAACGCTAAGAAGTCAAAGAATAACAATAACAAAAAGGCTAAGAACGAAGATAACAACCAATAACGTAATAAAAAGGGCTGTGTCAAATATTTCATTTTGGCACAGCCCTTTTTTAAAGGTAAATACATAAACGGGGGAGGTTTAATATGGGCGTAATAAATATTGCATTTGCGGCTCACGTTGACGCGGGAAAGACAACATTGACCGAGCTGATGTTATACAAAACGGGAGCCATCAGGAAACTGGGGAGCGTCGATAACGGTACTGCACAAACGGATTTTTTGCCGGTGGAAAGGGAACGCGGGATCTCGGTCAGGGCTGCCGTGACGACCTTAAATATAGGTGAAACGACGGTAAACCTTATTGATACGCCTGGGCACGCGGATTTCTCGGCCGAGGTATGCAGGGCGTTGTCTGTGATCGACGGGTGCATCTTGATATTATCCGCGGTGGAGGGTGTGCAGGCTCAGACCGAGATCATATTCGATACGCTGCGTAAGCACAATATCCCGACGATTATGTTTATAAACAAAACAGATCGCATGGGCGCAGACGTAGGCGCGGTATATGATCAGATCCGGTCAAAACTGTCTGATAAAGCGGTCATGCTGCCGAATCAGAGTGATGAAGCCGAGGTCGAACAGTTTATCTCGTCGGTGGCCGAATACGACGATAATGTCGCGGAGGAATATATACTCGGAACAGGTACATATGAGCAGGCGTATGCATCACTCGGCGAGCGTACGCGGCATTTTCATACAGACACGCGTCTATACCCGGTCATGTGCGGCAGCGCAATATGCGACATCGGCATAGACAGGCTGATACAGGGCATTACACAGTTTATAACCCCACGTCCTCTGGAGGGGGCTCATGGCGTTTCGCTCGGGCTCGTGTTTAAGGTGGATGCGGATGACGCGATGGGTAGGATAGCCCACATGCGGGTCTTCTGCGGAAGCTTTGAAAATCGGGATACCGTTACGCTTTTGCCTGATGGGGTAACGGGCAAAATAACGCAGATAAGGCGGTTTCGCGGTGAACGCTATGAGGATGCCGGAAAAGCGCAGTCCGGCGAG
Source organism: uncultured Defluviitaleaceae bacterium (assembly GCA_964446745.1). GTDB lineage: Bacteria > Bacillota > Clostridia > Lachnospirales > WQUN01 > CAYURR01. The sequence continues at coordinate 3,475 of CAYURR010000147.1, forward strand.
ATCGTGGGTATAATGGGTTTGGCGGAGGCAAAGCCCGGGGATGTCATTGTGATAGGGGATACAGAATCGGCGCAGGGATATATGCCGAGACTCATAGCTATGCCAAAACCACTGATGTCCGTGAGTGTCAAGCCGGTGGATTTAAAGGATTTCCACGCGCTCACGAAGGCCTTGACTGTATTGAATGACGAGGAACCGTTGCTGGATTATTATCATGCGCAAGAGACGGGTGAGCTGATCATCAGTATAACGGGATTGATACAAGAGGAGGTGTATGAGCATATCCTTCGGGAACGCTTCGGGATAGAGGTAAGCTTCGGTGAGCCAAGGGTGATATATATGGAAACCCCCTCGCGTATAGGCGAAGGGGTGGATTACTATACGATGCCGAAGCCGTGCTGGGCTGTGTTGAGATTTATTGTGGAACCGTTGGAGCCGGGTAGTGGAATAATATATGAATGTAAGGTTTCTCCGAAGGAGCTGCCATATAGATATCAGAACCATGTGGAGACCGCCGTACCGCGTGTGCTTAAGCAGGGCCTAAAGGGCTGGAACGTTACGGATATAAAGGTCACGCTCGTGTATGGTGAATACCATAATGTACATACCCATCCGTTGGATTTCTTTGTGTGTACGCCGATGGCACTCATGAAGGCACTGGACAACTGCGGCACGACATTACTCGAGCCGATATTGGCATTTAGGATCGCATGCCCGGCTGAAGCAACTAATGCTGTTATAGGCGAGCTGCTACGCATGAAGGCCGAAATAGAGGCTCAGCAAATAGAAAATGATCGGTGCAGCATCGAGGGTTATATAGCCCTGTCTGCATCTATGGACATGAATATTCGCTTGGCCTCGGCCAGTAAGGGCAGGGCGGTTGTGTTTACGGATTTGAGCGGATATCGTAAATGTGATGCTGAAACTATTGCACCGCGTCGCGGCGTGAACCCGCTGGATCGGTCAAAGTTTATTTTGTGGGCGAGGAATGCGCTGTAAGGAGTTATAAGAAATCGGTTTACCTATATTATTACATCGAAGATTTGTTTATCATTATATTTTACCCACTCGGACTTAGGTGTCTTGTTATCTTGTTTACGAAAATCGAATGTGAGCAAATAGCCGATTTTAAGTCCGAGTGTATCCAAATAACCATCGAGCTGTATATAAGCGTCCTCATGCCGACGTTCACCGTTCCAGATTTTGAGTTCGATAACAAATTGCTCGTTGTTGAAATCCACAACAATATCCATTCGTCGTTGATCCAAGAGCCTGCTCTCTATATGATAAAACCCTTGGCCGTTTATAAGCGGCTTTAAGTAAGTAAGAAAGACTTGTCTCACGTTATGTTCAAGAAACCTTATATCATTATCGGTGAATGTTTGGGCATAATGCTTGGCAAATTTTTTTACACACATATCCATTTGAAATCTACCGTTCATTACGATATCGCTTTGTAAAACACCGGTGATCTTTTTCGTATCTTTATCCTCATCCTTGCTTATAAAATAGTTGTATATTCGCATTTCAAAGATTTTATTAGAAATAACGGCTATGCCATCCTTATCGGCTATAATGCCATACATGGAAGCAATGCTAATGGTAGGATTGTCAATTTGAAATGCCCGTTGGCGTCCCACTATCAGTATATCGTAGACGAGATTATACACATCATGGTTTATCTCCAAATTCTTAAACAAATCGTCGAATAGGGTATTTGATTCTCTCAGTATAATCTTTACTGCGTTTAAAATTCCGGAGGAGCTCCAATTCTTATTGAGCTTCTCATCAATATGCTTACATATCCTTGACACCAAATACGGGTAACCGTTTGTATATCTATAGATATCGTCAGCGATTTGTGAAATGTCCATATCCGTTTTATGCTCATGCTCATATGCTTTTAACATTGTGGTGATCTCAGACGGGCAAAAGGACATATCCAGATCAAAATCGGCAGCTATATTCCATGGGGAATTGTAGTTACGCTCGCCTTGATGGGGTTGATAAAATCCTTTTTGCGTCATTTGCAGCTTGGTGTTTTTAATATCCGCAACGCCACTTAGGATGACAGAATAAAACGTAGTATCTCGTCCCATACTGCGCATCAGATACTTATCACGCAGCATGCCGAGGAAGTCTATAAATATAAAGTGGTTTGATATTTTATCGACCTCGTCTATTATTAAAATTATTTTTTGATTTGTGCAGATATGCGAAATGTATTTTGATAGCTCTGTCAAGCTGTTTATGTTATTGCAAACGCTCTCATTCTTAAGCGAGCGGTTCAACATTTCTACAAAGGTTTGGCAAAATGCCTCTACGGAATCAAAACTCTCGCTTCCGAGGCCTTCAAAACTGAGAAATGCAGTGGAGTAGGCATCAGGGAGATATTTGTCGACCATATATATAATGGTGGTTTTTCCGTATTGTCGAGCCCGATTGATTGTAAAATAAAGGCCCTTATCTATTAAGGATTTTATATATTCAAGCTTATTACATAGATCTACCATGTAATGTAAATCCGGAATACATACACCGGTTACGTTGAATTCCTTCATGAATGATATTCACCTACCTTTACTTGTGATATGAACGATACATATAAATTGTATTACGATAGGTTGGGAAAAGCAAGAAGGGAATGAATGCAGAAGAGGTATAAATGCGTAAACAACAAAAGGGGCTGCAGCGATAGCTGCAGCCCTTTTTTTGTTGCACAACGGATTTAATTATATAAATATATAACAACATTATTGTAATATGATCCGGGATAGAATGCATCTGATCTACCATATTCAATATTATATGAAGAATCTACTGCAACTGCGTAGCATTGATCATAACTTGATAATGAGGATATGCTTGTGATGGTAAATCGCCCATAAGCGTCTGTTGTTGCCGGATAGCCACTAACAATATCATTATTATAATTTGCACGCTTTAATACAACGTTAACGTTTGTAGCGGGTGTTGTACGATCACTCCTATATACTATACCCGATACGGTATTGTTGTAGTACCCTCCCTGATTAAGATAAATATTTACAGGCTGGGATGTGCCGTAATAACTATCTACTGTAACCGAGTAATCTGTACTTAATGCGGAACCATAACCATTATTGTCTACGCAACGGAGAACATAGCTACCACTGCTGAGCGTATTATACGGAACACTGAAGTAACCGTTGCTGTCAACCTGTGCGCTATATTGTTGTGAGCCGCCACTAGAATACACGTTTACCCTCAGGTTACTATAGTAATATCCGTTGTTGTAGCCTTGAATCTGGCCGTAAATCTGACCTGAACCGTAACCGGACGAGCTTGTTACCTCAATGTTATTGTTTGAGGATACGTAATTATAGAACGTACTGTTCGGTATCGTGCGTGTGTAGCTCTGGTAGGTTGCAGTGATTGTATAACTATCAGATGGCAGGCTGCTTGAGGTAAAGTTGCCGTAGCTGTCAGTATATACCGTCTCGGTATGACCGTAGTTGACACCGCGGATATATACAGATGTGCCGCTTGAAACCGCCGAACCATTCAGTGTAACCCTACCGGTGATGACGCCCGAACCTGAAGGGCCGCCGTTACTACCGTAACTTGAGGTCATGTATATATCGTTACTCGAGCTCGATGATGACAGTGTGAATGTGTTACTTGTGTAGTTGTTGTAACCGGAGTAGCTCGCGCGAAGCGTATATCCGGAACCTGACGGTACATTGTTGATTGTAAAATAACCGCTGCTATCCGCTGTTACCGTGCTGCCGATCTGCTGGTTAGATGAGTTGTATACGCTTACAGATGCCGCCAGAGGTGAGCCCGGATTTGAACTGCTCGAACCGCTCATAACGCGACCGGAGATCGTGTATCCTGTATTGCGCGACATCGTGTAGTCACGACTGCTTACATTTGAGTTGCTGACAGTAAACGATGACATCGTAGCATCTGCGTAACCCGATGCCGAGACATAGATCGTGT
>CAYURR010000148.1:0-7446 GCA_964446745.1 uncultured Defluviitaleaceae bacterium
AATGGATACGCATACTCTATGCATATCCGGAGCATATATACCCGGAACTGATCGCGGAGATGGCACAAAATGACAAGGTATGTAAATACCTCGACATGCCGATACAGCACAGCTCGACATCCGTACTCAAGCGCATGGGTCGCAGGAGCACCGAAGAGACACTGCGTAAGGTCATCGCGGATCTGCGCGCGGTCATGCCGGAGATCTGCTTACGTACGACATTGATAACAGGCTTTCCGGGCGAGACGGACGCGGAGCATCAGGAGCTCATGGATTTTGTGAAGGATATGCGCTTCGATAAGCTCGGGGTATTCAAATACTCACGCGAGGAGGGCACGCCGGCCGCACGCATGGAGCAACAGATCACCGCTGCTGTTAAAAACAAGCGTTACAAACAGCTCATGACACTGCAAAAGGATATATCGTCCGAGATACACAGCTCGTTAATCGGTAAGACTCTGCGCTGTATCGTTGACGGGCGCGTCGCGGATGAGAACCATGAGACGGGTTATGTATATTGCGCGCGTTCGTACCGCGACTGCTATGAGATAGACGGCCTCGTCTTCTTCCACAGCGACGAGGAGATCATGACCGGTGAAATTGTGGAGCTGCGCATCACAAACGCGCAGGATTATGATAATTACGGAGTGATGGCTTAAGGAGTGATAATAAAATGAACCTTCCGAACAAACTCACGATGTTTCGGGTTGTTTTGATACCCGTGTTTTTGATTTTGTACTTGGCTAAACCATTTGGGGAACTGTCGGGGCCGTTTGCGCTGTTGGTGTTTTGTGTGGCCTCGTTGACCGATGCGCTCGACGGACACCTCGCGCGTAAGCACAACCTTGTAACCAATTTCGGTAAGCTCATGGACCCGCTCGCGGATAAGCTATTGGTGATCTCCGCATTGGTAGCGATGATAGAAACAGGGATTGTGCCCGCGTGGATCGTGATAGTGGTCATCAGCCGTGAGCTTGCGATCACGGGCTTTAGACAATTGGCAGTGGAGCAGGGCAAGGTTATAGCGGCCTCGAAATTGGCGAAGTTTAAGACCATATCGCAGATGGTCTTTATCATCTATGCGCTGCTGGGGTATTTCCCGCTGTTCAATATGCCGTTGATGTTTATAATGGTCGCGCTGACCGCGCTTTCGGGTATCGAATATATCTATAAAAATTGGGACATAGTTGCGAGCGGGGGGATGTAATGAACGCCGAGATATTATGTGTGGGCACAGAATTACTTTTAGGGGATATACTGAACAGCAACGCGCAATACCTGTCGAGGGAGTTGGCGGCGCTCGGCATCAATGTGTTTTATCAGACAGTCGTGGGTGATAACCCCACGCGTTTAAAGGAAGCCTACCGTATAGCCTTTGACCGTGCGGATGCCGTAATCACATCGGGCGGCCTCGGGCCCACAGACGATGATCTTACGAAGGATATTGCCGCAGAATATTTCGGCAAGGGGCTTGAACTGCATAACGAATCATGGGAGCGGATACAGGCGCATTTTGTCGGACGAAAGATAAATATAACCCCGAACAACAAGAAACAGGCCATGATCATAGAGGGTGCGACCGTACTGCAAAACGATAACGGTACCGCACCGGGGATATTTTATGAGGACACATCCGAGGGTAATACAAAGACCCTGATCATGCTGCCGGGACCGCCCAACGAATTGATCCCGATGTTTGAAAACCGTGTAAAACCGCTGTTGGAGGAGCGCACGAGCGACAAGCTCACGTCCCGCGTGCTCAAGGTATGCGGCATAGGCGAGAGTGCGCTCGAGGACATGATCTCCGATATCATGCGCACGCAGACCAATCCGACAATCGCGCTGTATGCAAAGACCAGCGAGGTCTGGATACGGATCACGGCTAAGACGCAAAGGAAAGCATCGGACAACAGCTCTGTGGGTTCGGACCCAGATGCTATGGCATTGATCGCACCGGTTGAGGAACAGATCAGGCAGCGTATCGGCGCGAATGTATATGGAACGGACAATGACAGCCTTGCGTCGGTCGTGCTTGATGCTCTGGCAAAACAAGGCAAGACCCTCGCATGTGCGGAGTCCTGTACGGGTGGTATGCTGACCTCAAGGCTCGTGGACATACCGGGCGCGTCGAAGGTATTAAAGGAAAGCTGCGTTACCTACTCGAACGAGGCCAAAGAGGTGAGGCTCGGTGTGAAGCATCAGACATTGAGCATGTACGGTGCGGTCAGCGAACAAACTGCGGCGGAGATGGCAGATGGGATCGTACGCACGAGCGGCGCTGACGCGGGCATATCGATCACGGGGATAGCAGGAGGGGAACCAATTGTCGGAACCGAAGCATCCGTGGCAAAGGCTTCAGGGGTAACGGAAAAGCCGAACGGGCTGGTATATATAGGGATATGTATATGGGAAAAAGACAACCTCAATGTGACCGTCACGGAGCATCACTTCACGGGCAATAGAGATAAAATCAGAAGCCGTGCTGTGGTGACGGCATTGGATTTGTTAAGGAGAAGAATACAGGGGGAATAAGAAATGGCGGCAAAAAAAGATAAAGAGCCGAAGGATACAAAAGAGACAAAGGAAAGTAAATCAGGTAAGAAATCAGCCGCAAAGGATACGGCAAACACGCAGGATGACGCAAAGCACGAAGCCTTGATGAACGCGCTGTCGGGCATAGAAAAGAGCTTTGGTAAGGGTGCGGTCATGAAATTCGGTGACAGGCAAACGATCGATGTGCCTGTGGTCACCACGGGCTCGATCAGCTTGGATATCGCACTCGGCGTGGGTGGTTTGCCGAAGGGACGTATCATCGAGATATATGGACCCGAGGCCTCGGGTAAGACGACGGTCGCGCTGCACGCGGTTGCAGAAGTGCAAAAGCTCGGCGGCATAGCGGGTTATGTGGATGCGGAGCATGCGTTGGATCCCGTTTATGCTAAAAACCTCGGTGTAAATATAGACGAGCTTTATATCTCACAGCCCGACGACGGCGAGCAGGCGCTCGAGATAGCCGAGGCTATGGTGCGTTCGGGAGCAATCGATATCGTGGTGGTGGACTCGGTCGCGGCACTCGTGCCGAGATCGGAGATCGAGGGATTGATGGGTGCGAGCCATGTAGGCGCACAGGCCAGGCTGATGTCCCAGGCCCTGCGTAAGCTCACGGGCATTACGAGCAAGACGAATTGTATAGTCATTTTTATAAATCAATTACGTGACAAGATCGGTGTGACCTACGGTAGCCCCGAGACCACAACGGGCGGACGCGCGTTGAAGTTCTACGCTTCTGTGCGCGTGGATATCCGCAAGACGGATACGATCAAGTCCGGCAACGACTTCATCGGCAACCGCACAAAGGTCAAGATAGCAAAGAACAAGGTCGCGCCGCCGTTTAAGATTTGTGAGTTCGATATTATGTACGGCAAAGGGATTTCAAAGGAGGGCGACATCCTCGACTTGGGTGCCGCGCTCGGTATCGTGGGCAAGAGCGGCACATGGTTCTCGTATAACGAGACCCGCCTCGGGCAGGGTCGCGAGAACGCAAAGGAGTTCCTAAACACACATCCTGAGATATGTCACGAAATAGAAAACGCGGTACGCAGCCATTACGGACTAAAGACGCTCGAAGCGCTCGAGTCCCCCGATAACTTTGTAAAACCCGGTGACATCAATGTCGACGACATCCTCGAGGGCGAACCGGATTTGGAGGATTTGACCGTAGAGATAGATGATGAGGGATTGGATGAGCAACCAGACCAATTTGAATAACATCCCGTTTAGGATCGGCAACGGCTACGACGCGCATAGGCTCGTCACGGGCCGCAAACTGATACTCGGTGGTGTGCATGTGCCGTATGACTTGGGGCTGTTGGGGCATTCGGATGCGGACGTGCTGCTGCATGCGCTGATGGATGCGCTGTTGGGCGCGGCCGGAAAGGGCGATATAGGTAAGCATTTTCCGGACAATGTGCCGTCATATAAAGACATTTCGAGTATGATATTGCTCCGAAAGGTCGCCGACATACTCAAACAGGACGGTTTTGTGACCGTCAACGTGGACTGCACGGTCGTAGCACAGAAACCGAAGCTGTCTACATATACTGACACCATGGAACGCAATATCGCGGACTGCCTCTCTATTTCACCGGAATTTGTAAACATCAAGGCCAAGACCGAAGAAGGTATGGGTTTTACGGGTTCCGGAGAGGGAATAGCAGCCTACGCGGTAGCGCTTGTTACCGGAATTTAATAGGGGTATGGGATTATCATTATGGGCTTTCGCGAATATGTAAATAATGTCAAGAAACGCGACCCGGCGTTTAAGTCGGTTATAGAGATATTACTGTATCCGAGCTTTTACGCGGTGGGATTTCATCGTGTCGCGCATTTCTTTTACAGGCATCACCTGTTCTTTGCCGCAAGGCTTATTTCTCAATTTTCGAGATTTTTAACAGGTATTGAAATTCACCCGGGCGCAAAGATCGGTAGGCGGTTCTTTATCGACCACGGCTGCGGGGTTGTAATAGGCGAGACCTGTGAGATAGGCGACGATGTGCTGCTGTATCAGGGGGTCACGTTGGGCGGCACCGGTAAGGATATCGGCAAGCGTCACCCGACGATCGGAAATAATGTTATGATCGGCGCGGGTGTAAAGGTGCTCGGCCCGTTCAAGGTTGGGGATAACGCGCGTATCGGTGCGGGCTCGGTCGTGTTGTCCGAGGTGCCACCGAACGCAACGGTCGTGGGCATACCGGGCCGTGTGATCACTCCAAAGGTCACGCAGCCGTACATGGATCAGGTACATTTCCCGGATCCTGTGAGCATGGAGCTCTGCAGGCTGCGCCATCGCATCGAGGAATTGGAAAAACGGTTAGGAGATAAGAACCATGAGGATATATAACACATTAACCAGACAGAAAGAGACGTTTGAACCGCTCGTAGAGAACCATGTGGGCATGTATGTCTGCGGGCCGACCGTTTACAACCTCATACATGTCGGCAACGCGCGCCCTATCGTCGTATTTGATGCGATACGCAGGTATTTTATCCATAAGGGATATACGGTGACCTATGTGCAGAACTATACGGACGTGGACGACAAGATCATCAAGCGCGCAAAGGAAGAGAGCATCACGGAGCCCGAGATCGCCGAGCGTTATATCGGCGAGGTCGAGCAGGACATGGAACGTCTGAACGCGCTGTATCCGGATATCGCGCCGAGGGTAACGCGTGAGATACCGGAGATCATCGAAATGGTCGGAGAGCTGATCGAAAAGGGTTATGCATATCATGTGAACGGTTCGGTGTTCTTTTCTACCCGAAGCTTTGCAAACTATGGCAAGCTCTCGATGAAGAACCCGGATGATTTGGCAGCGGGCGCACGTATAGAGGTCGATGAGCAGAAGAGGGACCCGCTCGATTTCGTACTCTGGAAACCGACCACGGACTACGGATGGGATTCGCCATGGGGAAAGGGCAGACCGGGCTGGCATATCGAATGCTCCGCAATGTCTCGCAAATACCTCGGCAAGACCTTTGACATACACGGAGCGGGTGCGGACAATGTGTTCCCGCATAACGAGAACGAGGTCGCGCAGAGTGAGGCCGCGAACGGCCAAACCTTTGCGAGGTATTGGATGCATAACGGTATCATCAATGTCGACAGCGTAAAGATGTCCAAATCCTTAAACAATTTCTTTACGGTGCGCGACATAGTAAAGGAATTTTCGTACGGCGTAGTCCGTTTCTTTATATTGAGCGCGCATTACCGCTCGCCGATAAACTTCAGCCATGAGTCCTTAACGGCGGCATCGAATGCGCTCACGCGCATCAAAAATTGCGTGACCGCGTTGCAGGAGAAGCTTGGGGTGTCCGCCATAGCTTCTTCGACGAAGCGTGATCCAAAGGATTTCCCGGAGTTCCACACATATCTCGAGCGATTTGAAGCCGATATGGACGATGACTTTAATACGGCCGACGCGGTATCGGTGATCTTTGAGGCCGTAAAGCACGCGAATGTGAACATGAATGACTTCACTAACGCGCAGGCCGCCGAGATGCACGATATGATCATGCTGCTCTGCGGGATATTGGGCATAGATCCGTTTGATATCAAATCCGAAGCATCACAAGATAACACAGGGTTAGCAGACGAAATAGACGCGCTAGTCGCTAAGCGTACTGAAGCGCGCAAGAACAAGGACTTCAAGACCGCAGACGAAATCAGAAATCAGTTGAACGAAATGGGCGTTGTGCTCACGGATACGCCGGACGGTGTCAAATGGAGCTTTAAATGAGTTGTGTAAATGTAACGGCCTCGGCTCTGCAGCTCGCCTATATGGGCGACGCTGTATTCGAGCTGCTGGTCAGGGACATGCTGTTGAAAACATCTATGCCAGTAAACGCATACAACAACGAGGCCAAGAAATATGTCTCGGCTCAGAAGCAATCCGCGATGTATTTCGCGTTGTTGGACAAGCTCACGGACGAGGAAACAGAGGTTATAAAGCGTGGACGCAATGCGTTTACAAAGTCGCGTCCACGCAGCGCCAGCGTCACCGAATACCGACACGCAACGGGGCTGGAGGCGCTGTTCGGATATCTTCACTTGCAGGGGAAAAATGAACGGATAGAAGAGTTATTTAAGATATGTGTAGGCGCGGAGGGAACAATGACAGATGGGGAATGAACAAGAACATAACAGCTTAGTACTATTTGGCAGAAATGCGGTGCTTGAGGCGATAAACCACCAGAAGCCCGTGGATAAGATCTTTTTGAAAAAGGGCGAAAAGAAGGGCGAGTTTGAGGGGACGCTAAAGGTCATCGTTGCGAAGGCGCGTGAACGCGGCATCCCGATACAGGAGGCCGACAGGCAAAAGCTCGATATGCTGTCCGAGGACGGCAATCATCAGGGCGTTGTGGCCGTATGCCCAGCGAAGCCCTATGTAGAGCCCGAGGAGATACTCGCGATCGCGAAGGAACGCGGTGAAACCCCGTTTGTAATCGTATTGGATGGGATCACAGACCCGCATAATCTCGGTGCGATATTACGTACCGCTGACGCGTGCGGGGCGCATGGTGTGATCATACCGAAGCATCGCGCGGTGGGGCTGTCGGGCACGGTCGCAAAAGCCTCGTCGGGTGCTATCGAGCATGTCGCGGTGTCTAAGGTCACAAATATCGCCACGACACTCGAGTATTTGAAATCTCAGGGACTATGGGTGTATTGCGCGACGCAGCATGGGACGAGCCTGTTTCAGACGAAGATGGACGGTGCGATCGCGCTTGTAATCGGTGACGAGGGCGAGGGCGTGAGCCGACTCGTGCTGGAGAAATCGGATTTTCGTGTTTCGATACCGATGCTTGGGGCCATCAGCTCATTAAATGCGTCGGTTGCGGCGGGCGTGCTGATGTATGAAGCGGTCAGATATAGAGTTGCAAAATGAA
>CAYURR010000149.1:0-765 GCA_964446745.1 uncultured Defluviitaleaceae bacterium
CGTTGTATTTCGGCTTCTCTTTCATGGTGCCTGCCATTATTGATTACCCCCTTTTTTATCTGTGTCCATGAAACATGATACCATGAAAAATGCGGAGAAATAAAAAAGGTACGCAGAATGCTCTCCTGAGTACACGAAATGTAAATTTGAATGCATTTAATGCTTCTTATTGTGATTGACAATAAGATAACAAATCATATAATATGGGCTTAAGACGTTTAGCATTGTGGCACTGCATAAACCAATATTTATTTGGAGGTTATATAATGGATGAGAAAAACTGCATAGTAGCAAAGATTAACTATCCATTTGAAGTAAACATTGAATCAATGTTCGGGTCCACTCATTTCGCATGGGCAATAACTAAAATGCCGGATAGTGTGTTCCTGATTTCGACAGAACTGATCCCGACATCCCTGGGCATATCACCGGTCATTCAGAGATTTGTGTTTGCGTTTAATGGTCAGGTTAATACCAATATGGCACAGATTGAGTTCACTCTGCTTGATTTAACAACACCTTCTTACATAGGAGAAGATAGCAAAAAGATTACCGTTGATGTAATAGTCAAGGCTTCCGATAATGTTGCTTCGTCCTCATCCCATTTTGTAGAGTATTCGGAAAATTCCGCATCTGTAACAAATGGGTTAAATTCAACACCACTGTACAAATATGCACATCCAAATTGCTTTGACCCGACGATGCCTATATACAAATATGCGCATCCGAGTTGTGTAGGTGAGACAATGCCCATATACAAATATG
>CAYURR010000149.1:865-7392 GCA_964446745.1 uncultured Defluviitaleaceae bacterium
CGCATCCGAGCTGCGTAGGCGAAACGATGCCCATATACAAATATGCGCATCCGAGCTGCGTAGGCGAAACGATGCCCATATACAAATATGCGCATCCGAGTTGCATAGGCGAAACGAAGCCCATATTCATGTATGCTCACCCGAGCTGCATTGGCTAAATAATACTTTCATAATAAAAATGCCCCAAACCTCTATATGTGCTCTGCATTTACTAATTAGGGTTAATCCCAAATGGCATTATGCAGAGCATAAGTTAAACTACTGTTCATAGCTTTGTGTCGCAATGATAAACGTCTTTTTTAATATAGTGAGGTGTAGGATATGAGTAGAATTCCTATGGTATGTGTATGGGAAGTTACGATGGGCTGTAATATGCGATGCGGTCATTGCGGTTCCTCCTGTGAAAAGGCGTTGCCCGATGAACTGACTACAGAAGAGGCCTTTGACGTAATAGATCAATTAAAAGACTTAAATATTGAATGGGTGACCCTGTCAGGTGGAGAACCTACTACCCGAACGGACATAAAAGCTATTATAGACAGATTGCATGACAGGGGAGTCACCGCAAATATGATTACCAACGGATTACTTGTTGACAGGGATTTCGTTAGGGACATAAAAGGTAAGCTAACCACCGTAGTAATAAGCGTTGACGGCACAGAAGAAATCCATGATAGTATCCGAGTAAAAGGCGCATATAAAAATGCATTTAATGTATATAAAATATTGAAGGAAGAGGCTGTGCCTGCGGGTTGTATTACAACTATAACAAAGAGAAATATCGATATACTGCCTGATTTAAAAGAGGCGCTCATAGATGCAGGTGTAAATTCATGGCAGATACAAATCGGGTTGCCGATGGGAAACCTGGAGCAGAATAATGATTGGGTTCTGGATAAGGAACAGATCGGGTACCTACTGGATTTTTGCTACGAGTCCTCTAAAGAAGGCAGAATATATGTTTTCCCGGCAGATTGCATCGGATACTATACAAAGAAGGAACTTGAGATAAGGCAAAGAACCTTCGGACAACATCGTGCTGACAATTGGGACGGCTGCAATGCGGGTATGAGAGGCTTTGGGCTGCTGCATAACGGTGATGTTCTTGGGTGTACATCGATAAGGGATAAGGAGTTTGTAGAGGGGAATATTAGAGACAGGCGTCTTGTTGATATTTGGAATGATCCGAATTGTTTCGTCTGGCGTACCGGTTTGAAAAAGACTGATCTGAAGGGCGAGTGTAGTATATGTGTTTATGGTAGCAAGTGCCTCGGCGGCTGCCCAAACACACGGCTTACAATGAACAAGGATTTGTATTCGGAGAATCAATTCTGCCTATATAATCAAAGTATGAAACAGATGAGGGTACAATATAGCGAAATATCCGATGTACCAGAATTAATTAATATGATGAACACTGCGACACAGGAAAACGATTACCAGCGGGCAGCATTCATATCTGACAGAATACTTGAACTGGATGCCGATAATGTACAAGCATTACTGGTCAAGGGATATAATGAATTTATGTGCGGTAATTATGAAGAGTGTGTACAATCCAACAAAAAGGCACTTGAATTGATGCCGGATGATCCATATGCACTAAAGGGCTTAGGGCTTGGCTTACTAAAGGCAGGGAAAGGCGCAGAGGGCGTAAAGTATGTGGAGCGGGCAGCTAAATTGACGAATTACAAGGATGAGGATATCCTTAACGATCTTCGCTTTATGCAAGAAGAGCTGGCGGTTTAATGGAAGTACACTGTAAAACAAAACACACTTGCATTTTTTGATGATCTGTGGAACAATACATAAAACTGAATATTAAAAAGGCTATGAAGAGAAAGAGTAAGTATCTAACCTTGTGTTACAGAGAGAAAACCAATGCGTGGCGTTGCTGAGAGGTTTTCACTAAGGCGGTATTGAAGCAGTCTCGGAGCTGCGAACCGAACAGTTATTTGATGTAGTGACTAAGTAGGCTTCGACGGAATGTCCGCCGTATAATGGGATAACGATATATGGATTTATCCTTGTATCGACTAAGGTGCAGGGTTTTACCCTGAATATAGGTGGTAACGCGGGCTCAATGTTCGTCCTAAGTTGATTTTTCAACTTGGGACGTTTTTTATTTTATTTTTTTTATTTTTTTTCGAAGGAGGAAATGACAATGACAGCAACGGAACTGCGGCAAATGTATATTAGCTTTTTTGAGGAAAGGGGACACAAGGCGATTGCATCGGCCTCGCTAATACCGAACAACGACCCCAGTGTGCTTTTTACCACTGCGGGTATGCATCCGCTTATACCGTTTCTGCTCGGTGAAGAGCACCCGCAGGGTAAGCGATTGGTAGATGTTCAAAAATGTATACGTACCGGAGACATTGATGAGGTAGGCGACGATTTTCACCTTACCTTTTTTGAAATGCTCGGAAACTGGTCCTTGGGGGATTACTTCAAAAAAGAATCAATTGCAATGAGCTTTGAATTTCTAACGGGATGTCTTGGTATTCCGATTAAAAACCTTGCCGTGACTGTCTTTGAGGGTGAGGCAAATATTCCAAGGGACGAGGAGTCCGCAAACATTTGGAAAGCACAGGGCCTATTGGATGAACAAATCTTTTATTACGGTAGCGAGGAGAACTTGTGGGGGCCTGCCGGCATCACGGGTCCGTGCGGTCCGGACACCGAGATCTTTTATGACTTCGGTGTACCCAAATGCTCCGATGACTGCGGACCCGCGTGCAAGTGCGGTAAGTATGTGGAGATATGGAACAATGTATTTATGGAGTATAACAAAAATGCTGACGGGACATATTCGTTGCTTAAGCAGAAAAATATCGATACAGGCATGAGTCTTGAAAGGCTATATACCGTAATCAACGGGTTAGGTTCGGTTTATGAAACAGAGTTTTTCCTGCCGATCATTCAATATGCCGAAGAATTGACCGGCATTTCCAAAACTTTTGAAAACGAGCGGTCCTTTAGGATTATCTGTGAGCATATCAGGGCCTCAACATTTATACTCGGTGACCCGAAGGGTATAGTACCGTCAAATACCGAGCAGGGGTATATCTTACGGAGGCTGATCAGACGTGCCATTCGCCATTTGAAACGCTTTGCGGGGGAGCGGTTTATCTGCGAGCTGTCCGACAAGGTTATCTCGATGTACTGTGATGTATACACGGAATTGAAAGATAATCGTTCATTCATTTTATCCGAGCTCGAACGGGAGCTTAAAACCTTTACCAAGACACTGGATGGAGGGTTGAAGAAGGCCGAGCGGTACTTTGCGGATATGGAACCGGGCGGAGTTTTAAGCGGGGAATTAGCGTTTAAGCTGTATGACACCTTTGGTTTTCCGATTGAGTTTACCGAGGAATTGGCGACGGAAAAGGGATATAACGTTGATATGGATGGTTTCTATGAAAGATTTAAAGAGCATCAAGAGCGTTCCCGGCAGGGCGCTGAGAACAAGTTTAAGGGTGGAATGGCCGATAACAGCGAGCAGACCACGATACTTCACACCGCCACACATTTGTTAAACGGTGCGTTACGGCAGGTGTTAGGTGATGGTGTATATCAACGCGGCAGTAACATCACCGCCGAGCGGCTGCGTTTTGATTTTTCATTTGACAGAAAAATGACCGATGCCGAACTTTCTGAGGTTTCCGCTATTGTAAACGAAGCTATCAAAAAGGAAATAGACGTACAATGTGAAATGATGACGGTTGACGAAGCGAAGGATAGGGGAGCAATCGGCGTGTTTGACAATAAGTACGGCGATACGGTGAAAGTATATACGATAGACAGCTATTCCAAAGAGATTTGCGGGGGGCCGCACGCAGCGAATACCCGTGAATTATGCGGTTTTAAGATTTTAAAGGAGGAGAGCGTTTCTTCAGGTGTACGCAGGATAAAGGCGGTTACAAGCAATCTGTACCCACCGGTAGCAAAATCTCCGTCGTAAACGCGCCGGGCTCCTTATTTCTGTTACAATAACCCCCGTACTTGCTGCAGATTTTATCAACACGAATAAGACCGAAGCCATGAAACGGGCCGGTCTTTTTTTTGTTGTTGAGTACTGTATTGGTTACGCAGATATACAGATGATTCCCCTTCATGCCGATATATACACGGATGAACGGATGATCAAATTCGAGAGCGCTGTCGGGTTGCCTGTTTTCGCAGGCCTCCATTGCATTGTCTAACAGGTTGCCCATCAACACGCATAAGTCAACGTCCGTTATTTTAAGTGCCTTTGGCACGATAGCCTTGATATGCACCTCTATGTTCTTGTGCCTTGCGAGGGATAGCTTACTGTTTAGCACCGCGTCTAGCATTATATGACCGGTCTTTAACACCGTGTCGACTGATTGCAAGTCTTGCTCGAGTCTGTCGCAATAACCGCTAAGCTCTTCGATCTGCCCTAGTGCTATATATGCCTTGATAGCCTGTATGTGACTGTGGTAGTCGTGTTTCCAACCTCTCATCTGACGGTAGATGTTTTCTACCTCGTTGCAATGCTTTGAGATCAATTCATTCTGGTATTCGGCTATATTTTTATTTATGCGTCTAAGTAACATAACACCCCTGCTCATGGGAAATAATCGATTACCGCTTGGTTCGCGGCGTTATATAGACCCCGTGAAAGGGGCACCTCGGTTGTATCGTCCAGGACGATCGCAGTTCTTGTTATCTTTCGCACATATCTAAGACCCACAATAAATGAACGCTGGCAGCGAAAGAAACCATTACCTAAGGTCTTTTGTATCTCGGACAGGTTCATTTTTACTCTATACTCTGCTTTTGTACTATTTCTTGAAATGGTTTTAATGACGACGTAATGCCCTTGGGCCTCCAGATATCGGATATCTGTTGGCGGTATATGGTGTGTATCCCCTTCGATGCTCAAGATCAGCGGTTTTGGTGTATTTGATATAGTCTTGATCGCTTTATCGAGTACCTCGTGCAGCTTGGTTTCATTTACCGGTTTTAATAAATAGTGCAGGGCAGAAACGTCATATCCCTCAGCAATAAAGTCGGAGTACCCGGTAATGAAGATGATTAGCATAGTGTCGTTATGTTGGCGTATTTTACGTGCGAGCTCGATACCGTCAAGATCGTTCATTTGGATATCGAGCAATAGGATATCGATCGCTGTAGTACCTTCGTAATCGAATAAAAAGCTCTCGGCACTGTCGTATGGCATGATCTGTACTGAAACGCCGCAAGTCTCGGCCCATTTGCGCACTAAGGTTGAGAGGTAAGCCCTTTCTACTGCCTCATCGTCACAGATAGAGACGCTGATGTGGTGCATAGCTACACCTTGCACACCGTTACCAGCGATATCCTCTTTTCCTCTACTTGCTCGACCTTAAACAATAGACCATTGAACTCGGCCTCAGGTCGCTCGCCCTCTTCAGGTATGCGGCCCAGCAGGCTGATGATAAAGCCGCCGATCGTGTCGTATTCGTCTACGGGTAGCTCGACATCCAGATGCTCGGATACGTCTGACAGATCCGTCGCACCATTTATAGTAAATGTGTTTTCATCGATAGTAACGATATCCGGTATTTCCCTTGCGTCATGCTCGTCAAAGATATTGCCCATGACCTCCTCGATCAGGTCTTCCATAGTGACGATGCCGAGTGTACCACCGTATTCGTCTATGACAATGGCCATGTGCATCTGATTCTTGCGCAGCTCGTCAAACAGGTCGTCGGCCTTTTTAGAAAACGGGATGAAATACGGCTTTCGGATTATGTATTTAAGGTCAACATGTTTTTCGGTGCCGGACAACAAAAATTTGAGCAGGTCCTTTGTGTACAATATTCCTATGATATTGTCAATCGTCTCTTCAAATATGGGGATACGAGAGAATTTCAAGTTCTTTAACTCGTCGACGAGCTCCTCGGGAGTTATGTCGACGGGTAGGGCGGTCATTTCGGTACGGTGGATACAGATGTCGGCCGCGGTCTTATCGTTAAATTCGAAGATGTTGTTAATCATTTCCATTTCATCCTCGTCGATCATGCCCGTTTCACCGCCCGCATCTACCAATAGACGGATCTCCTCCTCGGTGACATCTTCATTAGCGCTACGGGGGTCTATGCCAAACAACGAGACGATCGCGTTTGTAGAAGCCGACAGCATTTTTACAAACGGCTTGGCGGCACCGGATAAAAATAGAAGCGGCGAAACAGCCCATAGCGATATATCATCAGCTTTTTTCATAGCGATGCGCTTGGGGACGAGTTCGCCGAATACCAATGTAAAATATGACAATACTAATGTTATTACGAGCGTAGAAATTGTAACCAACGCCGATTCGGGGACAAAGCTAAACAGACCATGCAGTATAGCAGCGAGATGCACGGCGAACGACTGCGCGGCAAAGGCACCTGAGAAGAGCCCCACGAGCGATATACCTATCTGTATAGTCGCAAGGAAGGTTTCAGGCGTTTCGACAAGGCGCTTGAGTTTTTGGGCGCGTTTGTTGCCATCCTCGGCCTTTTTCTTCAGTCGGTTGT
>CAYURR010000150.1:0-7287 GCA_964446745.1 uncultured Defluviitaleaceae bacterium
ACCACCTTGTTCAGACCTTATAAACCGACGCGTTGATGCCCTGTTGCAAATAGCTCTGTCCATACAGGAAACAAAATAGCGCGGGTAAAATCATAATTACAGAAGCCGCGAGCGAGACACCTGCACGTTCCCATGCGATCTGCGGTAAATACAGAGACAGCGGCCAGAGTGTGCTGTCTCTCAGAAATGCGAGCGGTTGTTCGAGCATGTTCCAGTATTCCAAAAAGCCTAACAATAAAATTGAGATAATTCCGGGTTTGGCGAGCGGTACAGCAATGTAAAGAAACGACTCGAGCGCGTTGGCTCCATCGACCTCGGCGGCCTCCAATACTGCGCCGTCCACCTGTGAAAAGAAACGGTACAGGATAAACACCGGAAACGTAGAAAATATACCCGGGCATATGATCGCAAAGGATGTGTTTAGCAAATTCAACGCGTCCAGCACCAAGTAATTCGAAACCATTGTCACCTGAAACGGCATAAGCATCAATACAATGTATAAAACAAAAATCCATTTCTTCATCGGAAAGCGGTACCGCGCAAAACCCCATGCGCACGGTATACCCACTATGAGCTGACCTAGCAGTGTCGGGAGTACGAGCTTCCATGAATTCCAAAACATCACAAAGAACTTGGGCGTGTCGGCCAAAAGCTCCACATATCCGCGTAGGGTGGGGTACATGGGTAGTGTATAGAAGCTTGCAAACCCCGGTGATTCAATAAACACGGGGGCGAACCTACCGGACAGCTCGGCGTTGCCCATGAACGACCCCGATAATATAAGCCATAGCGGGAGCCATATGCATAAGCTCACGATAATAAGTATAAATGTCGCGATATACTTCTTCATGCCTCTTCACCCCATATCCGTTGAAACAGCAAGATCATGATAAACGTCACAAGACCAATGATGACTGCGCCTGCGCACATCTTATCCGTATCCAGTGCGATAAACCAGTTGTTAAATAGGTGCTGCAGCATGTAGATACTGCCGTGGGGATATTCGCCGGCGATCAAGTAGGCCTCTCTGAATACCTTGAACGAGTTTAACAATGAGATCACCACGATGGTAAATAACGTGGTCCTTAAGTTCGGCAGCGTGATGAAGAAGAATTTTTGTAACGCTCCGGCTCCGTCTATATCCGCGGCCTCGTACAGATAGGGCGAAATATTACTGAGCCCGGCCATCCAGATGATCATGTCGTAGCCAACATTTCGCCACAGATATGTGGCTACCAGCACCCAAAACGCCCCATCGGTTTTGAGCCAATCCGTTCCGCCGTATCCGAGGAAGTCGGCTACACCGCTTAGGTAGCCGTATTTGTGAAACACAATCTGCCAAACCAAGACCATAGACGATACGGGGATTGCCAGTGGCACGAGTATCGTGGTCTTGAACAGTCCCGACAGGCGACTCACGCTATTGACCAATACGGCTAAGATCAGCGAGAGGATAACCAGCAGGGGAATACAGATCCCGATAAATCGGAATGTATTCCCCACAGCGAGTTTAAAGGCCTCGTTACTGAAAACAGCTTCGTAATTTCTAAAGAGGACGAACTGCAGGCTGAATGATGCCCGAAATGATCTGTTCACGGCATCGATAAACGGGACCAGCACAAAGACCATAACCCCTATTAAGCTCGGTAGTATAAATAGCAAGCCCGTTAAAGCATTGCGTTTTGCTCGAGTATGCATTATTCCGTCAGATATACCTTGGCTCTGGCTATGATCGCGTCGACCGTTTGGTCGAGGGACTTTACGTCAGTGAAATAGTCTGGAGCCTCTTCGAGGATAAACCCGAGGAATATATTGTCCGGCACAGACGGTGTCTTAATGCTCTCTACCAGTCTGCGTAGCTCGTCGAAATGCTTTTTAGTAGGGTATGCAATGACAAGCTGACGATCAATGCCATCATCAACGCTGACGCTGTAGCTCATAATCGAATCCTTATTACCCAGTTCGCCGTTCAAGTAAAGATCCAATGAGTTTTTATTGACCGGCAGATAGTCCAGGTCATTGCTCTGTACCTTGTCCGACAGCGCCATGTTCAAGAAATTCTTTGCTATATCCATGTGCTTGCTGTTTTTGTTTATGCCCATAATGTGTTTAGGCAGATAAACGTTTTGTGCAAGTGCCGGCTGTAATGTGGCACCGCCGCTTCCGCGTTGGTCTATAGATGCTGCCGGACCTGAAAAGAAAACAAGGCTCTGTAAGCCTGTAAAGTATGCGCTCATTTCCCCAAATGCAAAGTACATAACACTATTCTTCATTTCAAATGTGGACCGCATATAGTTTCCGGATGAAGTATAAAAGCCTCTATCTTCCTCGGGTATTTTGTCCGTTACCTCCAAGGCCTTTATATATTCTAAAAATACGGCCAATGTCTCTTTGTTTATCTGCTTGTTATTAATCAAAGACGGTGCACAAACCGGATATAGGCTATTGACCAATTCCTGCCATGAGGCATCTCGATATAGGTCTTTATCGGGATTGGCATTCTTCCAGATGACCAGATCCTTCAGTGTTTTCACAGATGAAATGATATCCTCTGATGCCCACATTAACGGCACATCGAAACGTAGCGGCACACCGTAAATACCCGTATCCGTCTTAAACGATGTCGCTACATTTTCGTTGAGTGCGGAAAAGTCGACCAAGTCGCTCAAATCCGCTAAGACACCCTTGTCGATGTAGGACTGCATGGGCAGCGTATCCAATACGAACACATCGGGCCCGTTTTCGGCCAATATCTCAGTATTTAATACGCGTATCAGATCCGCAGTCGTGGCTCCGCTTTCATCCTGCATGACATCCCTGACAG
Organism: uncultured Defluviitaleaceae bacterium; assembly: GCA_964446745.1. Taxonomy (GTDB): domain Bacteria; phylum Bacillota; class Clostridia; order Lachnospirales; family WQUN01; genus CAYURR01. The sequence continues at coordinate 2,825 of CAYURR010000150.1, forward strand.
TAACCTTTGTGCTAGGGTCAGAGAGTTGATATTCGCTGGCGGCTTGGCGTAAGGAAATGCTGTTGTTCATTGTGTATACGATGATCTCGTTTTCGGGACGTGTGGGTGTGGTCGCCGAATAACTGTATTTTTTTGATACAGCCTTATAACCTTTTGTGCTATCCATGAAGCCGCATAAGAATTGATTGTCATCCAACATAGCGATGGTGTTCAGATATAGGCTGGGCATACTCATAGAGGTCATGTCACCCTCGACCAATATCTCTATCTTCTCGCCGTTAGGAGAAATGCGACCGATGCCGTTGCCGTTTGCGACATATAACGCCCCGTCTTCGTCAAAGCATAGGCCGATACGGGAACCGTTATGAAAATCCTTGTAAGAAATAGTTTTGCTTACCTCGCCGGTTTCCCAGTCGTATAGGTTTATGTTCAATTCCTTTTCATCCAATACCGCCACATAGTTTTCATATATCGGCGTGTATAAGTGATCTGCTCCAAAAAGGAAGTCCCCGGCAAACTCATTCAGCATCTCACCGCTCGAGCTATAATGCTCTACCACGCCGAACACATTACCGATGATAAAATCCCCGTTAGGCAATACCTCTAAGCTGTTCGCATATCCGTATGGTCTCTCCTGCCACTTAATCGGTAAAACCACAGCATTTCCGTCTTCGTTTATACGATATAGGGTTGCCTTTGCCTCGCTGTCTAAGGATATATAATGCAGCAAACCCTGCTCGTCCAGCGCATAGGCCGGTACCCATTGATCGGTTGCATCAAAGGGCATATCCTTTTTTACCCATTTGCTTTCGTCTACAAGTTCATAGCACTCGACGGTATCCTTGTTTATGCCGAACATAAGGGTGGTGGATTTACGTTTGGCATATTGTGCATAAACTATGTCGGGCGCCTCCAAATCGTTTTCTATGTATCTGCCCATTGCTACCACGGGTTTAACGATTACCTTTTCCATGTCTTGAGATGAAGCGCTCTGAGCGGGGTTGCTATTTTGTGGTGGTGTTTCGATTGTTTTCGAACTGCAACCTGTGGCGATAATCATACACATCATCGCGGAGATCGCTATCTTTATAAACCTTTTCATTTCAAATGCTCCCTGTTTGTAAATTTGCGGTTGCTTTGCAATTGCGCATGTGCTTAGTATAATGAATAAATCTCTAAAAATCCTTTAAGGACTTTAGAGATTATTTAGAGATTCAAATGTTATAATGCTTGGAATGATACAGAAAGGGTTGTATAAATGCAGATATTAGTAATTGAAGATGATGTGACCTTGTGCGAGAACATATGCTTTAGCCTAAGGAATGAGGGCTATGATGTGAGCATGGTTCACGACGGGGAAGAGGGCCTTGAATATATAAAGCAGCATAACTATGACCTTATATTATTGGATAGGATGCTGCCGTCGTTAGACGGTATAGGGATCATAAAACGGATGCGAGCGTTGGAGATATTTACGCCTGTGATTATGGTAACCGCGATGAATGGGATAGGTGATCGCGTGACGGGACTTGATGCGGGTGCGGATGACTATCTCGTGAAGCCGTTTGCGACACCGGAGCTGTTGGCGCGGGTGCGCGCGCTTTGCCGTAGGCCCGCAAACTGGCAAAACACACAGCTGCTTACCTTCGGTGATATAACCCTCGATATATCCGGGCGCAGGTTAAAAGGGCCTACGTCTTCGTATTCGCTATCAAAGCGGGAGGCACAGCTGTTTGAAATCCTATTAAAAAACCCCAATACGCCGCTGACACGAGAGCAGCTCATGTCGCGGGTATGGGGCTCTGATGCCGAAGTCGAGGAAGGAAATCTGGATAACTATATATATTTTCTAAGAAGACGGCTGACTGCCACAGGCAGCACGATCAAGATAAAAACCGTCCGGTCGTTGGGCTATTGCTTAGAGGGCGAAGGATGTTAAAGAGGCTGCGGTTGTATCTGACATTGCTTTGCGTATTCATCACCGGGGCCATATTGTTTTTACTGACGGTGATCGAATTAGGCATCTATGAGAAGCAGTTGTTTCAAAGTAATGCAAATGCCTTTGAAAATATCTGCGGTCAGATAGCATATCGTATTCAGTTTGATAAGCTGATTAAGCAGAGTTGGCTACGCCAGATGGAAACCGAAAACAATATGATCATACACATCGAGGATAACGGCGATCCGTTTGCGTTTGACGGGAGCATGCGGATGAAGACGGACAGGGAAACGTTGATTGAGACCGCGAAGCAGATTTCCGCTGACGAGCATGGCATCGATCCGGAAAAAAGGCTGACCTCCTCAATCGAAATCAAGAAGGCTATCTTTTCATTAGAGGGTGAATACAGAGAACCATATATGGCCTCAGTTAATCTGATCCCTGCTGCGTATGGTAAATCCACGCTGGTAGTAATTCTAGATATGTCACCGACATACGCCGAGAGGAATACCAATCGGATCAGGATTGCCCTGATCAGTTCCGCAGGTATACTGATGCTGGTGTTTTTCAGTTGGTGGTTTTCGGGTAGGGCGATCAAGCCCATAGAACAAAACCTGAAGAAACAGGAGGAATTTATCGCCGCGGCATCTCATGAGCTAAAGACCCCGCTTGCGGTAGCCACAACCACGGCATGGGCCTTAAAGCAATGCAAAGACTCGGAACAAGAGGGCTTTGTCGATACATTGATCAAGGAATGTAAACGCATGGCCTCGCTGGTGGACGATTTGCTAGTACTGTCTACAGCGGACGCAAAGGCATGGTCGATCATGCGGGAGGCTATAGATATTGACACCCTGTTGATCGAGGCTATGGATGCGTTTTTGCCAGTGGCGAAGAAACGCGGCCAGAATCTGGAGCTAAGCCTCCCGGAGACATCGGTGCCCGTGGTAACGGGTGATAAGGACAGGCTCATGCAGGTGTTTACGATACTACTGGACAACGCGATTACCTATACACCGGAAAACGGGGTAATCAGGATGATCTTGAGCGCGGGCAGCTCACATGTAACCGTAAGGATAGAGGACAATGGTATCGGTATCGCGGATGAACACAAGAAGCATGTCTTTGATAGGTTTTATCGTGTGGACAAGTCCAGAAGCAAAAAGGATCATTACGGATTGGGTCTGAGTATAGCAAAGGAACTCGTAACTATGCATGGCGGGCAGATATATGTGACCGACACCAAGGGCGGCGGTGCGACGTTTGTGGTGAGACTGACGATAGGATAGGGGATTGGATGAAGAAAAGAAATATATTTTTTAGGTTGTTGGTTGTGGCTGTGTTGTTTTTCACGGCTTGCGGTAAAACTGGTCAGACTGTAGAACCGGAGGGGGTAAGGGCTGAGCAGGAAGCATCGTCAACACCTATTGCGACTTCTATTGCGACGCCTAATGCAACATCTGCCGAAATACCCTCCGCAACTCCCGTTTCAACCCCGGTACCGGAGGCTGCAAGCGATGAAGCGGAGATCGATCTCACCGCCTACTTTAACGGTATGACGGGGACGGCGGTTTTTATGGATGCGACAGGTCATTACACTATCTATGATAAAGCGGAGAGTGAGCAGCGCAGATCGCCGTGTTCAACCTTTAAGATAGTATCGACACTGGCCGCGTTTGAGTATGGGGTAGCCACTCCGGAGGATTCGGAGATAGCTTGGGATGGCACGAGGTGGAAGATAGAGGCATGGAATAGGGATTTAAACATAGAAGAGGCGCTTAAGAGCTCGTGCGTGTGGTACTACAGAAAGCTGATTGATAAGATCGGACAAGAGGACATGGGTAAATTTATTGATATGCTTGGTTACGGAAACGATGATATAAGCCAATGGGAAGGGAGCGGGTTTAACGGATCGCCGCTTATTGATGGCTTTTGGCTTGAGTCTTCGCTATTGATTTCACCGCGTGAGCAGGTTGATCTGTTGTATAGGATTTTTGAAGGAAAGACGGAGATAGATAGCAGTAACATTTCAGAGGTTCGGAGGATGATGCTAAAAGAGGAAAATGGTAATGTAAGGATCTATGGCAAAACGGGGAGCGGCAAAGGCGGGTGGTTTGTCGGTTTTTATGTGGTAGATGGAAGTAATAATTATTTTGCTGTTTATCTGAATGAACAGGAAGGGGTCAACGGCCTGAGGGCGCAAGAAATAGCCTACAATATGATAAAAGCTCGGGGTGAGACGGCCACGGAGTAGGGGATTTTACATAAGATAAGGGGATGACGGGGATGCAACAGATTGAGTTTCGGCTTGATGTGGGTGATAGGAATGTGGGGACTATCTATTTACCGGACGGATATGTGGGAAAGATGCCGGTGCTTGTTTATTGCCATGGATGGGGTGGCAGCCGCCAGCTGTTGTCGCCCATGGATAAACTCTGTGAAGCGGCAATAGAAAATAATATGGCGCTGGTTACGTTTGATTTCTTTGGATGCGGTGAAACCGGCGGCGATTACAGCCAGATGA
>CAYURR010000151.1:0-7178 GCA_964446745.1 uncultured Defluviitaleaceae bacterium
TATGCTTAAAACAAAAACAATCAGCGTCCGGAAGGAAGTACCGGACGCCGTTATCTGCAATGTCTGCGGCAAGGAACACGCATATGACGAAAACACGGATATGTTCCTGCATGTGAGTAAACAATGGGGTTACGGCACTGAATTCGACGGCGCAACACATAATATTGACATATGCACATCTTGTTACAAGCATTGGATCGAGAGCTTTCGCATCACCCCGTAGGTAATGCCTACAACATCAGATATAGTTGGTTATCGATATCGTAATGATATGCCCTCGGTATTACCGGGGGCTGTTTTGTTTTGGTCTCGGGTATGAATCTGGAATGGTTCACATATGGCTTACATATTATTAAAAATGCTTGTATAAGTCAATCGGAATAAGAGATATGCGTTGACAGTTTTGGATTACTTCTTTAGAATAGCTTAAATTTTCGGAAGGGGGATACTTATGTTTGAACAGGTTATAAATCATTACGAGGGTTACGACGAGGACGGTCGGTTATTCCGTGATAATACACACAAGACAGAATACCTCACGACGATCCGCTATTTGGACCGCGTGATCGGAGCGAATAGCATGATACTCGATGCGTGCTCGGGCACGGGGCGTTACGCATTCTACTTAGCCGACAAAGGACACAGTGTAACAGCCTGTGACCTGACCGAGCACAATGTCAATATCATAAAATCAAAGCCCGATGCAGCCAAGCTAAACGATATCTCCGTATGCAATGTACTCGATCTGTCGCGCTTTTGTGACAATAGCTTCGACGTGGTATTATGCATGGGCGCAATGTATCACCTCAAGTCATCGGAACTAAAGAAGCAAGCCATGTCCGAATGCATAAGGGTATGCAAGCCAAACGGGCTCGTGGTATTTGCATATATCACAAAGATAGGCGCGGTGCTTGCGGAAATAAATCACGATGCAAGCAATATGGATGAACTGATTAGCACGCTAAATGATGGTATAGGTGACGAGATTTTTGTTTGCGTCAAACCGACTGAGATCGAAAGCCTCGCTGCAGATTGCGGGCTAGAACGGCTATATAACATCGGCGTGGACGGAATGAGCTACGCAATTAGCGACAAGCTCAACTCAGCCAGTGATGAAAACTTCCAGAAATATATGGCATATCATTACTCAATATGCGAGGATGAGAACATCATAGGTACGAGTTTACACGGACTATATTTTGGACGGAAATCAACCGAGAGATGATCTCTTTGTAAATATCACACATTCCCTTAGCCCCCATATACTACCTACATATAGGTTATTGTGGGGGTATTATTATATGAAGATATTTATCGATCCGGGACATGGCGGCAGTGATCCGGGGGCTGTTGGCCCGAGCGGGCTAAAAGAAAGTGAAATCAATCTGGATGTTTCGTTGATGCTCGGGGATGAGCTGGCGGGATTCGGGTATGATATCGCATACAGCCGTACTGAGGAAAAGGCTGTATCGCTCGAAGAGCGCGCTAAAAAAGCCAATGCATATGGCGCGGACATATTTATCAGCATACACTGCAACTCGTCGACCAATCAGGCAGCTGAGGGCTCGGAAACCTTTTATTACAAGCCAAACACAGCCGCACAGTTTATGTCGAGGATCATTGTAGACAATCTCACGCAATACAACGGACAGCCGAACCGCGGTGCTAAACAAGCTAACTATTATGTGCTACGTAAGACCTCTATGCCCGCCACACTCGTGGAGCTTGCGTTCATATCAAACCTCGAGGAGGAATACTTACTCTCTACCGAGGATTTCCGCAAGCTGTGCGCGGAGGGCATAGCCCAAGGTGTGCTGGAGTTCACGAACATTTCACAATGAAATAAAACCCGCTACTATCTATTTATTTATCATTACAGGGCTGTTGCAGAGAAAACCTTTACCTACGGTTTTGACTTCTGATACAGCCTCCTTTCTTTTCTAAACCTAAAGTTATTAGTCTCCGGTTTATTTTTCCCTTGAATCTTTTCTCATAACGTGGTATTTATAGTTAGCATAACTAAATATATTAGAGAAAGGAAGCGTCTTTTGAGGGATTTTGAGAAGATCGCGAATGCCATTTTGGTAGACACGTTCAACTATATACTCAGATTCGAGGAAAAGGCCGTGCGCGCTATAACTGGTGTAGCCATAACGATAGGCGAGACACATGTGATAGAGGCCATTGGCAAGCTCGGTGGCAGTGCGTCTGTCAGCGATGTCGCAAATCTCTTGGAGATTTCGATGCCCACTGCGACGGTCGCGTTAAAGAAACTCGAGCGGAAGGGCTTTATCAAGCGCCTTACTTCTCGAGACGATGCGCGCAAGAGTATCGTAGAACTCGCCGAATCCGGCCAGGTTGTGGACCGCACGCACGAGCTCTTTCACAGAAAGATGGTGCGCGAGATCAGCAAGGGCTTCACCGAAGAGGAAAAGGCCGTATTGCTTACGGCACTGCAAAAGCTCCGCGACTTTTTTCATAATAAGCTCTGAAAAGGAGAAAACAATGGCTATCAGAATATTTACAGACAGCACATCGGATATCTTACCAACAGATGCCGAGAAAATGGGTGTCACGACGACACCGTTAAAGGTCAGCTTCGGATCTGAGCAATATATCGACAAGGTTACCATAACAAACAAGGAATTTTACGAAAAGCTCGCGACCTCCACGCAGACACCGATGACCACACTCGTGAGTCCGACCGAGTTCATCGATGCGTTTTCAAAATATCCGGACGATGACATCATCGGCATATTCATCTCATCAAAGCTCAGCGGTACATACAACTCTGCTGTACTCGCTAAAAACGAGCTCGGGCGTTCAAATATCACACTGATAGACAGCCAAACTGTAACAGCGGGGCTATCGCTGCTAGTAGAGATCGCATGCAAGCTACGTGACGAGGGACGTGATTTCGAATACATTGCAAGGCACATCGAACAGCTGACTTATAAGGTAGAAATATGCGCTTATATCGACACACTAAAGTATCTCGTAAAGGGTGGTCGCCTGTCAGGGGCTCAGGGTGTGATCGGAGGCATGTTAAATATCAAGCCGATCGTACATGTCAAGCATGGTGTAGTTAATACAATCGGCAAGGAACGCGGCACAAAGAAAGCCATGAAGTTTTTGATCGACTTTATAAACAACAATATGGATCGCAGCCAACCGGCGATGCTCGCGTACACAACCGACACCGAAGCCGTAACCTCTTTACGCGGAGAGCTCGGATTACCGGCAAATACAGCATTAACCGCTATCGGCAGTGTGGTTGGTACACATGCGGGTCCCGGCGCAGTCGGTCTCGCCTATATCAAAGCGTAAGCAAAGGATGATCGGACGTGAAGCTCAACAGATTACTCGAGATAACGACAGTCCTACTGAATAAACGCACCGTAACAGCTGCGGAGCTCGCGTCGCGCTTTGGTGTGTCCACACGTACGATCTATCGCGATATCGACGTGCTTTCGGCCTCGGGTGTACCCGTCTACGCCACCCAGGGTACGCGTGGCGGCATATCGGTCATGGAGGATTACACGATAAGCCGCGCCGCACTCTCAGACAAAGAGCGTGAGAGCATATTGTTTGCGCTGCAATCCTTGCAGGCAACCAAGTACCCTGAGGTAGATACTGTGCTCGAAAAGCTCGGTAGCATGTTTAAGCACAACTCCTCCGACTGGATAACAGTAGACTTTTCGCCATGGGGCAGTGATCCGAACGCGCATGACAAGTTTACGGACATTAAATCCGCAATCCTACATACAATGGTCATCGAGATCGACTACATAAACGCATTAAATAAAAAAAGCACCAGAGAGATCGAGCCTCTGCGCCTAATGTTTAAAGGGCAGGCTTGGTATCTCTGGGGCTTTTGTCTCGAAAAGCAGGATTATAGGATGTTTCGTATTTCACGCATCAAACGTGTCCGCATTACAAATCGGTTATTTGACAGGAAAAATGTACATATCGTTGATATGCCCGAATCCGAAACGGATTACCACTTTGTACATCTTGTGCTGGAGTTTAACGAGGCTGTGTTGTTCCGGCTGTATGATGACTTTGATGACAATTTCATCAAGCCAATGGGTAACGGCACTTACCGTATCGAGTTCGACTTTCCCGAGGATGAATGGGTGTATGGTTTTATTTTGAGCTTCGGTAGCAACGTGCGAGTCATCGAGCCCGAGCACATCCGAGGGATCATCCGCGAACGCGCTGAGAAGATCGTCGGCTTGTACAAACCTACAGTTTAAGCTTGTTTAACACAGGTATCTTGCCGATATCCGAAGTGTCTATACCCTTTATCACGAGCATCACGCCAAAATATGTCAGACCCGATATCGCAATGCTCAACAATACGCTAATGGTGTTATTGCCGGTCAGTAACCGTAGCACCGTATAGCCCGCATAACATATAGCTCCCATCACAGCTGAGCCGGCCAGCGGCTTTATCAATAATCCCATGAAATCAGGTGCCGTACCTGTAATACGATATAGGAAAAATAGATTGATCGCCGATGTCACTGTATAGCATACGATAGCACTGATTACCGCGCCATAGATGTTTATAGCAGGATTGGTAAGCAGCACATAGTTACAAATGATCTTTGCCGTTACACCCGCCATAGCCGCATATACGGGTATCTTGACCTTACCGATACCCTGCAGCATGCCCGTAACGATCTGCGTTAGTGCCAAGAATATAACCGAAGCCGCCCCTACCTGTAAGAGCTGACCACCCTCGGGATATCTCGGAAACAACATTTCCACGATCGGTTCGCCCAATATGCCGAGACCGATTGCCGCCGGTATCGATATAATCATAGACATGCGCAACCCTAGATTTATTCGTTTATTTGTTGTCTTGCGGTCGTTTAATATCGCTGCTGATGCTACGTTCGGGATAGACGCGGTGGCTATCGCAGTGGATATCGATACAGGTAATGTCGTGAGCACGACATATTTGCCGCTGTACTGCCCGAACAATGTCTTGATCTGTTCCGAATTAAACGCGCCCGAGGCCGACAAACAGTTCTTTATCATAAACGTATCGATAAGCCCCGCTATGCTAAATATGGCAGAGCCAATAATGATCGGAAACGTTATGCGCACGATCTCGATAGCCAGTCTACGTGGTGTTTCGTCACCACCGTCAACATCATGCTGTACACGCGACAGTATCTTAGGCCGCGCCATGAAGTATATTGCGATCATGACCAAAAGCCCCGTTACCGCGCCAACCCCGGTGCCTAAAGTAGCACCGGCCGCGCCGTATTCGGGGCCTCTTTTTAATAAGATATATGCGAGCACAATGCTGAATATCGCGTTCAATAGCTGCTCAAGTACCTGTGATACGGCCGTGGGTACGCTATTTTTCATACCCTGGAAATAACCGCGAAATACCGCGAGCACGGAGACAATTAACAGTGTAGGCGCGAGTGTGATGATCGAAACATAGCTTTCCGGGTAGCTCACTATCGGCGCAAGCTGACGCGCCGTGAGTGCAAGGACAGCTGCCGCGACTGTACCTATTACGATAGACACCCATATAGCGGTCTTAAACACATTGTGCGCGTTCGCGTATTGCTTCAGCGTTATGCGTTCGGATACGAGCTTTGATATAGCGGCGGGCAGTCCCGCAGACGAGAGTATTAGGAAAAACAGGTAAATACTGTAGCTCGCGCCATAGTACATGTTACCCAGATCGCCGATAAGATTTGTGAGCGGCCAGCGGTACAGAAATCCTAAAAAGCGAACAAACAGCGTCGCTCCCGCCAAAATCATTGCCTGCTTTACAAAGCTTGACGTTTTATCCTCCCTCGACTGCGTCACATGTGCCTCCTACTGTACATTTCTTGTTTATTGCTTATCCTTTTTATTAGCCTTTGCGCGTAGACCCGCATCCAAAATGCGCTTGCGTATGCGGATCGTTTGCGGTGTGATCTCCACAAGCTCGTCTTCAGAAATAAATTCCAGCGTTTGCTCGAGGCTCATGTTGATATAAGGTGACAGCCTCATCGCGTCATCGGAGCCCGACGCGCGCATGTTGGTCAGTTGCTTTCGTTTGCAGACATTTACATCCATGTCCGCCGCGCGAGCATTCCTGCCGACGACCATACCCGCATATACCTTCGCTCCTGGCGGAATAAACATCTCACCGCGTTCCTGAGCGTTATAAAGACCGTACGGATTGGCCTCACCTGTTTCAAATGCTACAAGCGAACCTTGGAAGCGTGTAGCTATTTCACCCTTGTGTGGTGCATATTCCTTGAATATCGAATTAATAATGCCTGTACCGCGTGTATCCGTTAAAAACTCAGACCTGTATCCGATCAGTCCGCGTGCCGGTATGTCAAACACCATGCGCGTATAACCGTTATCGGACGGCATCATGTTAACCATGTTAGCCTTACGTGAGCCCAACTTCTCTATTACAGCACCCGTATACTCATCGGGCACGATAACCGTGACGGTCTCTATCGGCTCTGTAGTTACACCGTCTTTTTCATGCATGTTGACCTCGGGCTTTGATACCTGAAACTCGTAACCCTCTCTGCGCATGTTCTCAATAAGCACGGACAGATGCAACTCTCCCCTACCCGATACCTTGAACACCTCAGTCGAGTCCGTTTCCTCCACACGCAGGCTCACGTCTGTGTTGAGTTCTTTGAACAAGCGCTCACGCAGGTGACGAGATGTGACAAACTTGCCCTCAGTACCCGCGAATGGGCTGTCGTTTACGATGAAATACATCGCAAGCGTAGGCTCCGAGATTTTGCTAAAAGGCAACGGCACTGGATTCTCTACACCGCAGACTGTATCCCCGATGTGTATGCCCTCGATACCCGAAACGGCTACAATCGAACCGAAGGTAGACTCCGGCGTATCCACGCGCTCGAGACCCTCAAATTCATACAACTTGGTGATCTTTACGCGGCGCGCATTTTCCGGATGATGTATGTTTATGAGCATGCATTCACTGTTCAGATTAACCCTACCGTTTTGCACCTTGCCGATGCCTACACGCCCTACGTACTCATTATAGTCTATCGATGATATTAATATCTGCAGATCTGCATCCGGATCGCCTTTAGGAGCCGGTATATACGAGAGTATCATATCAAACAGCGGCGTCATATCCGAGCCGCTCTCCTCATGTGAGATCGAGGCGATAC
>CAYURR010000152.1:0-7090 GCA_964446745.1 uncultured Defluviitaleaceae bacterium
AGACCCTTGGAATGGATTATAATACCGTTTTAAGTAAAGTTTCCAAGAAGGTTGCGCTCGAGCGCATAAAGACAAAAGTCGACAAATCCGTGGCGGATACGATACGTGCGTATAACCTGCCGGGCGTAATGATCGACGAGGACGTAAAGCGTGTCTATCCATACGCAACGCTCGCATCACAGGTTGTCGGCTTTGTAGGCAAGGACAATCAGGGTATCATCGGCCTCGAGGCCAAATATGACGGCTATCTGAAAGGGCAAAACGGCAAGATACTGACCGAGACGGACGTTCTGGGCCGTGAGCTGCCAAACGGGCGTCAGATACGTGTTGAGCCCACACCGGGTCTAAACCTCGTGACGACAGTCGACGTGATGCTGCAGCAATATGCGGAGCAGACGATCGAGAAGGCCGTTCTTCAAAAGAACGCAAAGCGAGGGGTTATCATCCTGATGAACCCGCAAAACGGCGAGATCTATGCAATGGCAAACAAGCCCGACTTTGATCTGAACCAGCCGTTTCAGATACAGGACCCGTTCATGTCTCAGATGTGGGATACCATGAGCGACAAGGAACGTTCGGATGCGCTCAACCAGATGTGGCGCAATTTTTCCATAAACGACACCTACGAGCCCGGCTCGACGTTTAAGATCATCACGTCAGCTGCGGGCTTACAGGAAAACATCGTCGATATAAACACCCCGTTTTCGTGCAACGGCTCGTCGACCGTCGCGGGTCGTCAGATCAAATGCTGGCGTTATCCTCGTGCGCACGGCAGCGAGACATTTTTGCAGGGCGTAGAAAACTCCTGCAACCCTGTGTTTATGTCTGTTGCGGAAAAGCTCGGTGCGCAGACCTTTTACGATTATCTAATAAAATTTGGATTTAATGAAAAGACCGGGATCGACCTACCCGGTGAGGCAAAGGGCATACTCTACAAGCCCGAAAAGATCGGCCCGGTCGAGCTCGCGACGATGAGCTTCGGGCAGTCCCTTACGATCACCCCGTTACAGCTACTGCGTGCTTCGGCTGCGACGGTCAACGGCGGCTACTTAATCACGCCCCACCTGGGCAAGGCACTCGCGGACAGCGATGGCAAGATCGTAGAGACACTCAGCTTCCCGGATGCGCGTATGCTCGCCGAGGAGGAGCTCGCAAACCCCGATGCGCCCTCAAAGCGCGTGGTCTCCAAAGAAACCTCCGAGACGATGAAGTTCATTTTGCAGAGCGTTGTCTATGCGGGCACCGGTAACAAGACCTATATACCGGGCTACCGCGTCGGCGGCAAGACCGCCACAAGTGAAAAACTGCCGCGCCGCAGCGGTAAGTATATCGCGTCGTTTCTCGCGTTTGCACCCGCGGACGATCCGCAGGTCATGGCTATCGTGCTCTTAGACGAACCGCAGGGCACATATTACGGCGGCGCAGTCGCGGGTCCGATCATGAAGGAGATCCTCGAAAACGCCCTACCCTACCTGAATGTCACTCGCGCATATACCGACGATGAGATCAAGCTACCCGGCACCGCCCTTGTGCCCGTGCCTTCTGTTACGGGTTTGAGCGTCGGCGAGGCAAAGAAGGTGCTCGAGGCATCGGGGCTTGAGGCCACGGTCATCGGCGAGGGCGATGTGGTTATGAAACAATTCCCGCTTTCGGGCGAAGAGGTCAACCAGAAATCAAAGATACTGCTATACACATAAATCAAATCTGTTACGCGAGGAGAAATGCACATGCTGCTCAAAGAGGTTTTGCGTGGACTACAATATGAGATTTTGCAAGGCTCCAATGTCGATATAGGCGGCATTTCGATCGATTCCCGCAGGCTTAGGACCGATACGTTGTTTGTCTGCCTCGTGGGTACAAAGGTCAACGGCCACAGCTATATAAACGACGCGGCGCGCGAGGGCGTAGCCGCGATATTGATCAGCGAGGCGCAGCCATCTTACCCGCCTAACACCGCAATCATACGCGTTGCGAACACCAGGCACGCGCTGGCTATAGCCGCTGCCAATCTGGCTCGCCACCCTTCGGACAGCTTTGACCTCATAGGCGTGACGGGCACGAAGGGTAAGACCTCCACGACATATTTCATGGATGCGGTGCTCAGCGAGATCGGCCACAAGGTCGGCGTGATCGGTACGATCGGCTTTCGCATCGGCAACAGGAAGCTCGATCTGCACAGCGAGACAGCCACCACGCCTGATCCAGTCGAGCTGCAGCAGCTATTCTCGGACATGAAAGACGAACGCGTAAACGATGTCGTGATGGAGGTCAGCTCCCACGCACTCGCGTTGCACAAGGTGGACGGCCTCAAATTCCATGTGGGCATCTTTACGAACCTCGCGCACGAACATCTTGAGTTCCACAAGACAATGGAGGATTACCGCGACGCAAAAGCTCGGTTGTTTGAGTTGTGTCGCTACGGTGTTATCAATGCGGACGATCCGGCCGCGGCATTTATGCAAGCACACGCTCAGCAGACGAACCCACACTGCATCTGCATGACCTACGGCATCGACCGCCCAGCTAACCTGAACGCCAAGAACATCCGTTACCTCGACAATGGGGTCGCGTTTGACCTCGAGCTTAAAAACCTGACATCCGATAGTGAGAACCTCCCGCACGCCAACATGCCGCATGTGCCGTTGGGCTTCAAGGACGGCCTCGTGAACGACAAGAACGACCCGTTCTTTGTTTCGATAAAGGGACGCTTTACCGTATATAACATCCTGTCCGTGATCAGCGCGGCTATGGTTATGAACATCCCGCTCTCGGCTGTCAAATCCGCTATCGCAAAGCTGGAGACTGTGCCGGGGCGCATCCAGGATGTCCCAAACCCCTACGGCTTCCATGTTATCGTGGACTACGCGCACACCCCCAACTCGCTGGTAAATATCATCAATGCCGTACGGATGTTCACAAAGGGCAAACTAATCACATTGTTCGGCTGCGGCGGCGACAAGGATACGGGCAAGCGCCCGATGATGGGCAAGATCGCGGGTGAGCTGTCCGACTACTGCATATTGACCTCGGACAATCCGCGAACCGAGGACCCCGAAGCTATACTCGATATGATCGAGCAAGGTGTGCTCGAGACCTCCTGCCCTTACGAGCGTTTGGCGGATCGGCAAGAGGCCATCAACCGTGGGATATCCCTACTCTCGCCCGAGGATGCGTTGATCATAGCGGGCAAGGGCCATGAAAACTATCAGATATTGGCAGATCGGACGATACACTTTGACGATGTGGAGATCGCACAGAGCGCGATCAAATCCATCGGGAGGTCGGCACATTGAACATCCCCTTATTAGAGCTTCTAAGATCATGCAGCGCGGCCTGCGATACCTCGCTGTCCATGTTTGACCTACAGCGGGTTATAGTGCAGGGTGTTTCGACGGATACACGCGAGGATCTGACCGGCAAGCTGTTCGTGCCCCTGCGTGGCGAACGCTTCGACGGGCACGATTATATCGAACTCGCGCTCCAAAAGGGCGCTGTTGCGGCGCTGTCGGAGCCGCAGTCTCCATCTGACGCGCGCAATCCGAAGATTTTCTATGTCAACTCGACCTATACCGCGCTAAAGGAAATGGCCGAATACTACCGCAGCCGCTTTCATCTAAAGGTTGTGGCTGTAACGGGCAGCGTGGGAAAGACGACGACAAAGGATCTGATCGCGAGCGTGCTCTCACAACGTTACAGCGTATTAAAGACGCGTGGCAATCTGAATAACGAGATAGGTCTGCCGCAGATGGTATTTCAAATGGACCAAGGATATGATTATGCGGTGCTCGAAATGGGAATGAATCACTTCGGGGAGATACGCGCGCTCTCGCGCATAGCTAAGCCAGACATCTGCGTGATCACCAATATAGGTGTCGCTCATATGGAAAATTTGGGCAGCCGCGAGGGGATTTTAAAAGCAAAGTCCGAGGTTTTCGAGTACATGAACCCGAACGGTATTGCGGTCTTAAACGGCGACGACACATATCTGCGCATGCTCGAAAACGGCGCGGAGGATATCTGTGGATGTCGTCCCAAGCATATGCGCTTCTTTGGCATCAATGAGGGAAACGACTACATAGCTTCGGATTATGACCTGAATATCCCTATGCCGGGCAAGCATATGGTGTATAACGCGATGGCCGCGACAGCCGTTGGCGAATTGGCGAACCTCACACGCGACGAGATCAAGGCCGGCATCGAGGGCTTTCGCGCTTCAAAGAACCGGATGGAGTTTATCAAAACTCCGCTGTTTACGCTGATTAGCGACTGCTATAACGCGAACCCCGATTCGATGAATGCCGCTTTGCATGTACTGTCCGAGATAAAGACGCGTAAGGTTGCGATCTTCGGAGATATGTTCGAGCTCGGCTCGGAGGCGCGCGCTATGCACTACGAGGTAGGTCGGCTCGCGGCGGCACTCAGTATCGACGTGATGATCTGCGTGGGCGAGCTCGCGACTGAGATAGCGGACGGCTTTTCCGGTATCATGGCGTATTGCTACCCGGACAAATCCTCGTGTATCACCGCCCTACCCGAAATACTAAAGCCTGATGATACGATTTTGATAAAGGCCTCGCATGCGATGGCCTTCGAGGAGATCACCGAGTATCTGCGCGCTTTTAAAATATGAAAGGATTGAGAACATGCTGCAAGCATTGACACCGGCCATATACGCGGCGCTGTTTGCGTTCGCCATTAATATCGTGCTGTGCCCTATCGTGATCCCGTATCTGCACAAGCTCAAATTCGGCCAATTCGTAAGGGACGACGGTCCAAAGACACATCTAAAGAAAACCGGCACACCCACGATGGGCGGTATTATGATAATCGCGAGCCTGCTGTTGGTCTCGTTGTTTTACCTAAAGAACAATAACGACGGTGTCGTCGTGTGCCTGATGACTGTGGGTTACGGTATCATCGGCTTTGCCGATGACATGCGAAAGATCAAAAATAAACGCTCGCTGGGTCTTACCGCTCTGGAGAAATTCTCAGCGCAGCTCGTGCTTGCCGGATTATTTATCGCTTATCTGTATTTCGGACGCGGCGATATGGCTGTCACGCAGATATATTTGCCGTTTTCCAAGGGGCTCTATGTAGATATGCGCTTGCTGTATATACCGTTTATCCTGTGTGTGATCCTCGGCACCGTCAACGGCGCTAACTTCACGGACGGGCTCGACGGTCAGGCCTCCGGTGTTACGGTGTTGATCTGTGCGTTCTTTGTGTTTGTTGCGTGGGCATTGCGCTCACCTGTTATGCCTTTAGCCGGTGCGGCTGTGGGCAGCCTGTTGGGCTTTCTGTTGTTTAACTCGCATCCTGCGAGGGTTTTTATGGGTGATACGGGCTCGCTCGCTCTCGGCGGATTTGTCGGGACGATCGCCGTGCTCACAAAGATGCCTTTGTTTATAATCATCGTGGCGTTTATATACCTGATGGAGGTCATGTCCGTAATCATACAGGTCACGTACTTCAAGCTCACCGGACTGCGCTTTTTCAAGATGGCACCTATACACCACAGCTTTGAGTTGTCCGGCTGGTCCGAAACAAAGATCGTCGCATTGTTTTACATCATCACGGCTGTGCTGTGCCTCGTGGGTTATTTGGGCGCGCAATACATCGCATAAAGCATCATATATTCGGAGGTATTAATGTATAAAAACGTATTGGTTTGCGGGGTCGCAAGGAGTGGCACAGCCGCCGCGAAGCTATTAGCATCCGAAGGCGCGAATGTCACGCTACAGGACATAAAGCCCGCCGAAAAGCTGCAGGTTTCGTTAGATGCGCTCGATCACGACGGGATCAGGCTCTATTTAGGCAAGAACCCCGACGACATTTTAGACGAGTTCGACCTGGTCGTACCGAGCCCGGGTATACCGTGTGATATACCGTTTCTTGAAAAAGCGCGTAGCCTCGGTATACCGGTTATCAGCGAGATCGAGCTTGCATATGGCTTTTGCAAGGCTCCGATCATCGCAATTACCGGAACGAATGGCAAGACCTCCACGACCACGCTCTCCGGCCAAATGATAAAAGCCCACAACCCTCATACAGAGGTCATGGGCAATATAGGCGTACCGTTTTCGGAGCATGTCAGGTCCCTGCCGTCCGGCGGCATGGCCGTACTCGAGGTCAGTACATTCCAGCTCGAGGCCATCAAGCAGTTCAGACCGCATATAGCGGCGATCATGAACATCACGCCCGATCATCTGGACAGACACAAGACCATGCAGCGTTACCGCGACCTAAAATACACCGTTGCGTTGAACCAGACAAATGAAGATTATCTGATATTGAACTTCGATGATCCGCTCTGCCGCGATATACGCATACATGCGCCGTTTGATATCCACTCGCAGCTGATCTTCTTTTCGACGAAGCAGGTGCTCGATCAGGGTGTGTATGTAAATAACGGCATAATAAAAGCCTCGGGTCTGCCTGGAACAGAGGGCATGGTTTTAGACATATGTGCGCTGTCGGAATTGAAGATCGTGGGCTCGCATCATTACGAAAACGCGCTCGCATCGGTTGCGATCTCACTGTGTGCAGGCGTCCCGCGTGACGAGATCGTCGCTACGCTGAGATCATTCACGGGGGTTGCGCATCGGCTCGAGTATGTACGCACATTGAAGAACATCGTGTTCTACAACGACTCGAAGGCCACAAACACGGACGCGTCCATCAAGGCCATAGAGGCCTTTGCAGACAGACCCATAGTGTTGATAGCAGGCGGATATGATAAGCATCTGGATTTCGGAGATTTGGTAAAGACCTTTGCAGGGCGTGTGAAGCGACTCATTGTTATGGGCGAGGTCGCACAGAAGATTATAGATACCTGTCACGCATATGGGTATGAGCTGATCGATAGGGTCAATTCACTAAAGGATGCGGTCGATACAGCTTATGGCCACGCCGTTCCCGGTGACTGCGTTTTGCTCGCGCCCGCATGTGCAAGCTGGGATATGTTTGACAACTTTGAACAGCGCGGTGATCTATTTAAAGAATATGTAATGGACTTGGAATTAATTTAGGAGGTCACCATGGTGCAGGCAAAGAACACAACAACCGATAAACCGATCATCCGTGTCGGCGC
>CAYURR010000153.1:0-4656 GCA_964446745.1 uncultured Defluviitaleaceae bacterium
AGCTGCCATACGGCTGTGAGGTCACGGCATTGTGTATGTTATTACGCCATCACGGCATCGATGTCGATAAGATGGAGCTCGCACGTAATGTAGACAAGGACGAAACCCCGTACCGTGTGTCGGGCGGAAAGGTTTATACAGGCAACCCGAATAGGGGCTTTGTGGGACGCATGGATAGGGCCGGCGCATTTGGTTATGCGGTCTATCATGGCCCAATATATAAGCTGCTGTCAGAATATATGCCCGACCGCGCACTCGATATTACCGGTTGCGATTTTGACGATTTATTATATTTCCTTGAAAATAACATGCCCGTTTGGATTATTACGAATGCTTCCTATGCCAAGCTTGCTCCATCGGAGTTTACGACATGGCATACGGAAGACGGGCCGATCCAGGTCACGATGCGTGAGCATTCGGTCTTGGTCACCGGATACGACGGGCAGTATATATATTTTGCAGACCCCTTAACCAATAACACCAAGGCCTCACGCAAGGCCTTTATAGAGGCCTGGGAACAGATGGGGCGACAGGCGGTTTTGGGGATTCATTAGCATACATTAAAAATAGCAAATCTGAGGAGGTAAAATATGGACGCGTTTTTACAGATAGCAGCACGTATACGCGAGCTGCGTGAGATATGCGGCTACGAGCAAGTTGAGATAGCGGCGGATTTGGGCATTCCAGTCGAAACCTATGCCGCATACGAGGCCAACGGGCAGGATATCCCGATTTCGGTTTTGTATCACCTATCGCATAAATACAAGGTCGACATGACAGAGATTTTGACCGGCAACGCCGCACATTTAAGCAGCTACCACGTCGTAAAGAACGGACATGGCATGAATGTAGACCGTTATCCGGGTTATTCGTTCCAAAACCTCGCGTTCCGTTTCGCGAATAAGGTCATGGAGCCTATGCTCGTAAATGTGGAACCCTCAGATAAATCTCCGTCCTTGGTAACGCATGGCGGGCAGGAGTTTAATTATGTAACAGAAGGCGAGATCGAGTTTTTGATCGATGACAAGAGCATCATATTAGGCGTAGGGGATTCGGTCTATTTTGATCCGCTGCATCCGCACGGTCAGCGCGCGTTTGGCGATAAGCCCGCGCAGTTTTTAACGGTTATTACGGAGGGCTGAAATGGACAGATTATTGACTAAATATTTAAAGCAGATAGATTTTGCGTCCTATGAGGACTTTGTACATAACTATAGCTTAAACATACCCGAGGGTTTTAATTTCGGCTTTGATGTCGTGGACGAATGGTCAAGCACCGAGCCCGAAAAGCTTGCACTCGTATGGTGCGACGACCACGGCAATGAGGCGGCGTTTACATTTTCCGATATCTCGCGGATGTCAAACATGGCTGCAAACTGGTTTGCTTCGTTGGGTATCCGTAAGGGTGATATGGTACTGCTTATACTGCGCCGCCGTTGGGAGTATTGGGTATGCGCGACTGCCTTGCATAAACTCGGTGCGGTATTAATACCCGCGACGCTACAGCTCACCTCGAAGGACATCACCTACCGAGCAAACGCGGCGGGTATCTCGATGATCATCTGCGTGAATGACGATTTTGTAATCTCGCAGGTGGACGCTGCAAAGGCTTCGTGCCCGACGATAAAGCATTTCGCTACGGTCAGTGAGCAACGTGACGGTTGGATGTATTTTAACAACGAGATAGAGAAGCACTCGAATACCTTTGCTCGACCAATCGGAGAAGACGCGACCAAAAACGACGACCTGATGCTCGTGTACTTCACATCCGGCACGACCGGCATGCCGAAGATGGTCATGCATGACTTTACACATCCGCTCGGACATATCGTGACCGCGCGGTATTGGCAGCGCGTACAGGAAAACACATTACATATGTCCGTCTCGGATTCGGGCTGGGCTAAATTCGGTTGGGGCAAGATATACGGTCAATGGATCTGCGGCGCAGCGATCTTTGCCTACGACATGGACAAGTTTGTGCCTCAGAAGCTATTAGAGAAGATCTGTCATTACAAGATCACGACATTCTGCGCGCCACCTACGATGTTCCGTTTTATGCTGCAGGAGGATTTAACAAAATATGATCTAAGTTCGATCAAAACTGCCTGTATCGCGGGCGAGCCATTAAATCCCGAGATATTCAAGCAATTCTATGAGATCACCGGTTTAAAGCTCACGGAGGGCTTTGGGCAATCGGAGTCGACGGTGCTACTCGCAAACTTCCCGTGGTTTGATCCGAAGCCCGGTTCCACAGGAAAACCCTCACCACTATACGACATCGACATCGTAGATGAAAACGGCCGCTCCTGCGAGGTCGGTGAGGAGGGCGTGATCGTAATAAAAAAACAAGCCATAGGCTTGTTTAAGGGATACTTTGTCAACAACGAGCACCTGACGAGCGATTCCGCGCGCCGCTCCGCTCTCGATGCAACTGGATTGTATTCGACCGGAGACGTGGCATGGCGAGACGACGACGGTTATTTCTGGTTTGTGGGTCGTAACGACGATGTAATCAAATGCTCGGGTTATAGGATAGGGCCGTTTGAGGTCGAATCCGCGTTACTGGAGCATCCTACTGTGCTTGAATGTGCCGTAACCGCCGCACCCGACCCCGTTCGCGGTCAGGTCGTAAAGGCTACCGTCGTATTGAAGGATGCATACAAGTATCGAAATGGCGATCCCACGCTTGTCAAGGAATTGCAGGAGCATGTAAAGAAAGTGACCGCTCCGTATAAGTATCCGCGTATCGTAGAATTCACGGACGAGTTACCCAAGACCGTCGGCGGCAAGATCAAACGCGCAGAAATTAGGAACACTCATTAATTAGCGTTACAAACCCTCAACTATCGTGAATCATTTTCTTGACTCTCATTAATAACCATGATATAACATTAACATAGATGAATGTAGCCGGCACTCATTTTTCGTATTTTAATGGAGGTGTTGTACATGTTTATTGATGAAAGGCATCGTGCGATTTTGAATATCATCAAGGAAAACGGTAGGATATCCATCGGCGAGATACAAGAGAGGTTTGATGTTTCGGTTGATTCGGCGAGGCGCGACCTGCGTTTACTCGAAGAAAAGGGCATGCTCAAGCGCACACACGGCGGGGCAATACCGATACTATCCGTAGATATGCGGCCACCCAGACACCGCGATTTTGACAACATGCAAATAGACCCGCATTACGATGCGATAGGCAAGAGGGCCGTGACATTGATCAAACCCGGTGATGTTGTATATCTTACAAGCGGAACCTTTGGGTTTTTAATGATCCAACATTTGCCGAAGGACATAGAATACACCTTGGTATTGAACTCACCCACACTCGCGGACAGGTTCAAGTATTGGGACAATCTGACTGTATATGTCACAGGCGGCAAGATGCGCATGCACGGAGCTACCTCACTCGTAGACAGCATGGCCACGTCGTTTGTCAAAAACCTGCATTTTGATTTGGCTTTTTTGACCGGTGCAGGTGTGACCGCCGAGTTCGGCTTGTCGAATTGCACCGACGAGACCGCAACATTCCAACGCACGGTACTAGGCAACGCTCGCCAGAGCGTTCTACTGATGCCATGTCAAAAGGTCGGGGTCAACGCATTTATAAAGGTCGCAGACATCGAGCGATTTGATAAGCTGATAACTGATTGGGATGCCGTCGAGGATGAGCTGATGAGGATCGAGGAACGCGGGGTAGAGGTTGTAGTGGTGGAAGAGAAAGAATAACGGTAAAAATACAACGGGGCTGCGCATAAACACTGCGCAGCCCCGGCGCGTCCTGTAATACTACTTGATTTCCTTATAGATTTGGCATATTGTATTTATAGTATATTTTATTTATAAATGAACGAGGTGCGATACATGAATTTAGCAAGGATTTCAGAAAATGGTCAAATTACTGTTCCTGTAAACATTAGGAAAGCATTAGGCTTACAAACAGGCGACAAGGTGCTGTTTATGACTAACCCTAACGGGGAAATAGTGGTCATCAACTCATCTAAGCTTGCAATAAAGGAAGCGCAGGACAAATTATCCGACTTAAACATTTCAGAAGATGAAATTTTAAGCGAGGCAATGAACATACGATATGGTGAATACAAATGAGAGTTATGGTTGACACAAATGTTTTTATGTCCGCCTTGCTTAGTACCAATTCAGTCTGTCATGCAGTACTTGATATTGTAACTGAAAATCATGAGTTGGTATTATGTGACCATATTATTTCAGAGTGTTATGATGTTGCAAACCGCAAATTTCCTACACGGATTAAAGTTTTAGATGACATTTTTGCTAAGTTGCGCTATGAACTTGTTCCGGTCCCACGGGTTTCACTTGTAGAAATGGCTGATATAAAAGATCAACCCATACTCAATGCAGCCATAGAGCACGGGATTGATGTTTTGGTATCAGGGGACAAGCACTTTCTTTCCCTTGAGATCGAAACGCCGGAAATACTTACGCCAAAGGAGTTTTTGTTGCGGTATCAATAATAAATAAAAGGGAAAGCCTACTAGCAAGTGCTGTTCAATTTCCTTTTGACTCATGAATGTTGATCTGAGTTAAGGAGAAACGCAGAACAAAACTTTTATAAGAAGTGTGATTCTTATAAGCTAAATCATTTTAATGATACAATTGGTTTGGGTTCATTTT
>CAYURR010000153.1:4756-7078 GCA_964446745.1 uncultured Defluviitaleaceae bacterium
TGTGATTCTTATAAGCTAAATCATTTTAATGATACAATTGGTTTGGGTTCATTTTATAGGCACAACAATTTTTAATTCGTTAGCGAAGAACATTTCTAAATGTAAATAGGAGGACGGTATGAAAAAAAGATTTGTTTTGACATTGTGTATAAATATACTTATATTATCTTGCTGCGTATTTGGTTTTGAAGCAAAAGCAAATCATGAACAAGATTATGCGGTTGCATATGACAAATCAACTGGTGATCTTACTGCATATTCTATGGCTCCCGGGAATCCAGAAATGCCTGTTCCCCAGTCAAATAATATATTAGTTTATACAAATGAGGATTTTAACGATTATCCACATATGTATATCCCTGGTGAAAATACATCTGTTTTTACATATGAGGATTTTAACGATTATCCACACATTTATGTTCCAGACGAGGATATGTCGTTTGATGATATCATTAACATGTTAGCTGCAGACAACCGGCAAAGAGTAACTGACACGATGTCATCAAACACCTACCAAAGCATCTGTTTTTTAGAAATAACGATAGGAAACACAACTGGATATGCTACAGGTTTTCTTATTGATGACAAAAGGATAGTAACTGCTGGTCATTGTTTATACGATCCATTTTTGGGTGGATGGGCTAACAACATAAATGTTTATCCAGCTAAAAATGACACTTCAAATCCATATGGTTCTTTTAGAAACTTCACGACTCTCACTGTAGGCGGATCATGGTATAATAATAGAGATATCAATGGAGATTTCGGAGCCATAAAGATGGCAAGTAGTATCTATGCCGGACGACTAGGTCTATACGGTGGTTATAGTGACTCTGATCTAAGAATTACGCCAATTACTCTAACTGGTTATATGACAGAAGATAAACCTTTTGGCACAATGTGGCGCAGTCATGGCACAATAATTAATGTTTCTCAATTCATGCTTTACCATAACGCCTACTGCACACGTGGTTCTAGTGGCTAACCTATATATAATACATATGGATCAGTTATAGGGATTAACACAGGTGTCACATATGACTTTAGTAGCTATCGTGCAGTGAGAATTGATTCAGGAAACAAGAGTTATCTAGAGAATTTTTAATTATTCAACGACAAAACCTTCATCCTCACTACTGTGAGTTAAAGGGTCAGGATTGCATAAAATTAAAACCTCATTCTTGAGGAACACGCAAAAGTCAAAAACTACGACGAAATATTTGCACGTTACAGCCGCGAATCCTCTAAGATTCACGGCCTTTTTTATGCTCAACGCCAAAAAGTGTGCTTGAAAATCAACAACAAAGCGAATTAAACAAGGCGAGAGAAATCTCCTTGTTACATTCCAACAAATTAAGTGATTTATAATAGCGTCGGTTTGGTACAAAAATCGTCGACGCTGTAGAGACTTTATTTTGCCGTTACGTCCTTCCACAATACCGTTTGTGAATAGACATTGATGATAGCTCACTATCTCTTATTTCCAATTAATAAACGTTTTTTATCTGCTATTGCACAGTGTCGGATTTGTCGATTACCGTCCCTACCATTACGAATAACCTATCATCTCCGCAGCATGGACAGCTTTGATATCTATCTATTGGCTCTACACTGATTATTTATTTGACTCTCGTTAATACAATCGATCTTGGTTATGTTTACACCTTGTATTTTTATCAATTTTGATATATTCATCAATTCCACTCAGGTCACCATTCCTCTGTTGTTGTGAGAAGCACAGTATAATGGTTTTCTGAGTGGTTTTTTATTTTTTGTCTCAGCCTCAACCTAGCCCCCAACCTCTAAGCCAACACGCATCATACAACGCCGCAATATACAACCGAGTACCTCTCTGGTCGACTCATCATTACAGCGCACCTCGATACGTGCGGCCTGTTTCAAGAAATCGTCACTATAGCGTTTAAGTTCAGCCATTGCTATCTCATCCGGCAATTCTGACAGACAGAGCCAGTAATACCATTGCGTACACCATACCCGGTGCTTTTCTGCAACGTGATTGCGATATGTATCTATCCTACTCTGTATCCAACCGACATCATCAGGCCTCACCTCAGATAAAAATCTCAGCACCAACAACGAGGCGTCAAAGCATTCGCCTACCGCGCAGTCTCTGTATCCAAAGCACGTGGTCTTTAAGCGCTCCAATGTCCGGCATATCATCTCTTTGACAGCCGCATCTTCGGGCGCGAGGATATGCAGCAGGCGCAATATCTCCAGCTCATATGCATTCGAAGCGAGTATGTGCGTTTTGGGCAGCTGCGTCATTAGCGTCTTGAGCTTCTTTCCGTTATTATAAGGAGG
>CAYURR010000154.1:0-6984 GCA_964446745.1 uncultured Defluviitaleaceae bacterium
AAGCTCAGTATTTCTGGTTAATGTATCCGTCTATCAAACTAATGCGTGTTTCTTCATAAAAAACACCCTCGCTACGAAGTTTGTTTAAGATCATTTGGCTTGCGGAATGTAATATCATGTCATAACTCTTTATTAGAATCTCAAAGAGCTTTCCATTTAACTGTCTTGAACGTGTATGTATAAAATAGGCTTCTGTATCCTGAAAATCCAATAATTTCAAGACGGCTAAGGTCGCGCGGTCCTTTTGCTCGTAGAGTTGATTATTCTTCTCGGATTTTGCCATTGCATTATAAAATTGGTAATTAAATAATGCCTTTTCCACTGCATCCATATATTTAAACGGCTCTGTGCGTAACGACAGAACTGCGTCTAGGTTTCGTTCGAGGTATTCGGCCTTTGTCATGTCACCCTTGATATACTGATCTATCAGGCTCTGACGGTATTTAAAATAACGTTTGATTTCATTCATGCTATCACCATTTATTTCTTGTGGATATATACGCGCTTACTCTGTATAGTATAGGGAAGGAGGGGTACTATGAACGGAATTAACTATTTGGAGATATATAATGCCGCAATCGCTCCAAAACTCAAAAGGATCGATACTATGCTAAAGACCGGTGAAGGGACAATCAGCCCTGAGGATGCTGCCGATGCCCTGTATATCTCGGAAGCAGAGGTCTACGAGATCATGCGCGAGAATGGGCTCGAATACATAGATAGGGCAGCTTTTTTGCTCATAATGAAAAACGGTACAAGCGGCTTGTGCGGGCTGTACCGAAGAGAAATGGAGCTCGGCTCACCAGAGGTTTATACGAGCCGGGACATCGCTTACATATACAATTTAAATTTGGACGATATTAATGAAGCTTATGATAAGCTGAATATTCTATGTGCGGCTACACCAGACATGCTACCGGACATCTTTGCTAATGTAGTCGTCTACTGAACCGAGGATGGTCGCATATTATTTTATGCGACCATTCTTTGAATGCATGTCCGTACATCCGTTTGGAAACCTCGTTTACAGGTTTATTTTGTATCAGACCCTACCGAGATATTCGCCTGTGCGTGTGTCAATCTTTACCACTTCGCCGATATCAATAAACAGCGGTACATTGATCTGTGCGCCGGTCTCCACAGTTGCGGGTTTCGTAGCACCTGTAGCGGTATCCCCTTTGAAACCGGGTTCTGTCTGGGTTATAGCGAGTTCAACAAAGGTCGGGGGCTCTATACCAAATACCTTGCCGTTGTGGCTCAGTATTTTTACCATAACGTTTTCTTTAACGTATTTGAGTGCATCGCCGACATCTTCGGTGTTTAACGCATGCTGCTCGAAATTCTCTGTGTCCATGAAATGATGCAGGTCGCCATCTGAATACAGGTACTGGTAATCCTTGCGATCGATATGAGCGCGACCCATCTTTTCCGTCGGTCTGAAGGTACGCTCGACAATGCCGCCGTTTACGAGATTCCTAAGCTTTGAGCGCACGAATGCGGCTCCCTTACCCGGCTTTACATGTTGGAAATCGATGATCACATATATATCATTGTCTAACTCAATCGTTACCCCGTTACGAAATTCACTTGCAGAAATCATTTCTATACATCCCCTTTATTCTTCTTCTTGATCATGACGCGGATTCTTTCTGACAATACCTGCACCCTTTGCTATCGCGGTAATGATGTCCACGTCTGCTTGCTTGTGCAGCGCACTGATCTTTGTATATAACTGCCCTTTCCTCGTCACTACATATTTCGGTTTCAAATTGTTTAGCGCAATCGCCACGATGTCATGCTTGCATTTATCGCATGTGCAGCAATCCAACGCCTTCAATACCGAATCTACCATGTCGTTTACACAATCCTCCATGTAGTTCTTTAAATGTACGTCCGACATTCGTCAAACCTCCTCCCGATATTCTATGAAAATGCGTCGCCTTATTTCTTCTTGATTGCGCTTTTTATATTTACGCGCCCTGTGACAGGCACTATCGTGACCTCTTGCATATACTTGTCATTTTCCATTGTCAATGTTGCGCCTGTGCTCACCGTGCCTCTTGGGCTGTAATCGATATTGAGCGTGTTTATGGTAAAGCTGTGGCCCTTTGGCAACGGATAAGTCTTGATTATATTTAATGTACCCATTTCATTTATTAGCTTTAGCGTATATCGGTTGCCGGTAGGATCGAATGTAATACGGTATTTTTTGCCCTCTATAACAGCCTTTCGTGCGGTCTGCCGGATGTCGGATGCTATCTTCGAGGTTTGGGCCTCCAAGCGGCGCTTGCTCACATCGGAAAAGGATATCAAAGTGATACTGCCAATCATTCCGAACACAGCGAGTATAATCACAAGCTCCGCCATTGTAAAACCTGAACGCATTTTCATTATACCCATTCCAACATTCCTTATCAAGCCTTTGTTTTAAGGTATGCCTTGATTACCTGGCTTTCAATGCCCCGTTTTAGCTTCACGGTCCATTCGTCACGAATTGAGATGGGTTTGACGAGTATAGTCATCACACCGGCCCTATTTCCGCACCAAACGTCCGTGAAAACTTGATCACCGATAAATACCGTATTTGTTTTATCTGAGCCCATGGCCCTCATCGCGCGTTTTACAGCTGCGGTAGAGGGTTTTCTTGCATTTGAAATACCGTGGATGTTTAGCGGACGGTTAAAGATATCGATACGCGCCTGCCTATTGTTCGAAACGAGGCAGAGTGAAAATCCTTTCTTTTTGAGCATAGCAAACATATCACTGATTTCTACAGGCGGGTCGGGAA
The DNA here is from genome assembly GCA_964446745.1 of uncultured Defluviitaleaceae bacterium. Lineage (GTDB taxonomy): Bacteria > Bacillota > Clostridia > Lachnospirales > WQUN01 > CAYURR01. The sequence continues at coordinate 2,789 of CAYURR010000154.1, forward strand.
TGTCAAACGGTGCGAGGGTATTATCAACATCAAAGATCAATGCATTGCGGCCTTGTGTAAGCAACGAATCGAATGGGATGTCGTAAACCGAATTTACATATAGGTCAGGATAAAAGCGATCCAATAGCAAATTACCATCTCCTTTATTAGCGCACGTGAGCATTCGAAAGTGTCAGAAATGCGTCGGTGCTTTTTATATACAGATTAGTATCAGACGAAAGTTGAGCGTGTTTAAGTACAGTGCTAATATCATCGGAGGCCATACCCGGGTCACCGAAATTTGTTATACCGAGAAAGTCTAATATCCTGTGATGTAGTTGCAAATTTGCAAATTCAATATCAAAGATCAAGTCGGGGTTATACTCTGCATAGGACAAGCGGTTATTTTCTATATCCGAGGAGGAAATCACAACCCCTTTTATAACGGTATCTACAATATCAACAGGCCCATCAGAATATATCACAGCGCTTAAAACTGTTGCGTCATCTCCCAATATGGTAAGGCTACCACCGGTATTAATAATAACAACGGGCCCGTCTATGAAACCCTGAGGGTTGATGATTGTGTTACCGGTGGAGATGTAAACAGGATCAGTAGTAGTCACAGAACCGGAGATATCAACGGGTGAGATTACACCGACATTGGGGTTTGATACACTTGAAAAGTGCGGCGGTATCGTTCCCCACCTGTATCGCGGCAACAGCTCGATAGCCGCATCGCTCTGTAGAGAAAGAGTGGCATCAAGCTTCAGATTTGCGCCGGTATCCGTATTCTTTACATCGGTAACAATGCCCGTACCACCCGAGGCTAAGACGCCGGGGATCACCAATGACGAAGTAACACTATATCTATACATCGACTTTATCTCCATGGACACATTGATCGGTCGTTTAGCAGAGAGGGTATCGGTAATCGCACTGTTGAAAATTTCCTTCGCAAGCGAAGGCTTTAGATAAAAACCGTAGCCGTCATAGATAATATGTGCATACGATCCGGCTGTCTTGTTATTGACTTGCTCGGTAATGCGACGGTTGAGATCGCGTATGTTACCATACAAAAGCATATTTACCTGCCCACATAGCTCCTCGGAGCCAGAGAGCGCCGCCTCGTACAGTAAAATGTTATCTCTGTGCAGGGCGGTTATGGCGGATTGATTTGAGGAGGCGTAGAGCATCACGCCGACGATCAGCGACAGGACAGACAATATTATCGCTACATAGATATATGCAGAGCCCGATTTGTTTAAAGCGCGCATAAGCCGTATCGTAATAGTTTTCGCTCCCTGTCAAAGATATATGCGGTCAGAATCTTCCGATCCGGGTTTAAATCATCGGGCACGGGCGTTTTGAACCGAAACACAGTCGAACCCGCGAGGCCCTTGACGAATTTGATATCTACATCCTCGTCACCGGAATAGAAAACCAGCACGGTCACGGGACCTGTAGAGGCAGATATTGTGAGCAACGCCTCGGGTGGAATATCCATATCCAATACCACCGTAACGACTGTAAGCGAATCGATATGCAGTCTACTCCTGTCAGCAAGCTCGCTATATTTGACCTTTAACACATCCGCATTACTCAGCAGGCCTATAGTTGTGGGCATAGAAAGTGTGTTGACGGAGGATGCAGGGCATTCGAGGTTATCGGCAGTCTGAAAGCCCTGCTCTCCATTATTATCAATGATGCGTATAGCGTAGAGGTATTCGTCTGACAATCTATTGAATAGTGTCACATCGTCCAAGTTTCCTGACAAAACAGCGTACTTAGCTTGGTTGATAAGCTGAGTCAGCTGCAAATCAGCCTTGTACATCCGATACGAGGCTGAACCGCTGCGGACGGAAAGACTCACACCATGTATAAGTGGCAGCGATAGCAATAGCAAAATCAATAGTGCTATTAAGACCTCTATTAACGAGAAACCCTTCTCATCCACCCTATTCAACCCTCCCGTAAACGGAGAATACCATCCTCATTTGTATCACGGACGCCTCCTCAATCATTTGAACATTGTCGATCAAAATGGCGGGATCGTCCTCGATCAGCTTTACAAACGCTGTCATATCCCCGACTGAGCCGTGGCATTCAAATAATGCGACGACCTTTTTTAATGCAGTGCCGTCGGCATCGACATCCGTTATCTCTAGGGTCGAGAGTTTATTCATAGACATACCAAGGCCGTCCGCAAGCTGTTTTACATTTGATAGTGTCGCGGGTAGCATGTTTACATGCGGTAGGGTTGCGTTCAATAATGTTAAATATCTCAACAGCTCCTCGAGTTCGGAGGCGTTGGTCTCCATGCTTGAAAGATCGTCATACGCCGATCGCTGAAGACGCAAGGCCGTATTGAAATGGGTGTAAGCGATGTATGTATCGGTTATTATGGCTTTTATGGGTATAACTAACAGTACGGCTGCGACCGTGTTAATAACAACGAAGAACAATAGCAGCAATTTCGGTTTCATAATGCCATCCTCGGTGCCTCATAAACCGTAATGCCAAAGCTCTGCAGGCTCGTGACCAGTTCCGTTTCGCCCATATCGCAGTATGCGGGATATTTGGTAAATGCATTATTTGCAGCAAAGAATCTGTCCAACAAGACGCTAAATTCAGTCGAACGGCGAATCGTTTGTAAGCAGCATAGCCGAGAGTCTTCAAAACCAATGAACCTGAAGCAATCGCGATACGATAAAATAACCAGATAGCTTTCATGACTGTAAGGCTTTGAGCGGAGGAGTAAGGCTTCGAAGGGGGTTATGGATGTGACAGGAAGGTTTTTATATGCGGAAAAGATATCTGTCAGGCGTTTGGGTAGGGATATGGGCACCGCGCAGAACAATGTATCAGCGGTTAGCTTGCTTAGGGCTATGACATCATGACCGATTACATAATCTGGGCTCCTGTCGCCAAAGACCTCTTCATACATGGCTTCAATGTCTATATCAGGACGCAGCGGGTGTCTGATCAAGACCTCAGAGCGCTCGAAGCAGCATAGACTCGTACCGATGTATATGCTCACAAAACGGGGCTTACAGCGTTTGATGATATCACGTAGCTCCGGGGTATCGGTTTGCACGCCACAGCTAAACAGATCAAATGCTTTCAGTGAAAGCAAGGCCAATATCTCCGGAGACTGGCCAGGTTTTCGATGTAGGCATGTAAATGTAGCAGCATTGTCTGTGATCTCGGCAATCAGCTCTCGTTTCATTTACACGACCTCCTTGAACCTGATGTCGACAACTGTGCTCAGGGTTATACCCTGAGGGTTTGCGACATCGGGGATGCTACGGATGCTGATATACATAAACCCGTCTGCAATGCGCACCGTAACCTCTGCGACAGAGGTCGCCAAGACATTTGTGCCGCCATCTCCGGTAAAACGAATGCTGTTATCTGTAGGCAGGTGCTCAAAGATAAACCATTGATATCTGTCAGAGGCATTGAGCTCCCAAAGCTGCAGTTGGTTAAAGGTAGCATCCGATTTCAAGGTCAGTCCTATGCGTTCGGCGCGACGCACATTGGCTGTGACCGTATCCAAGGTGGAGCGTGCGCTCTCGGTGAGCTCGTACGCTGATAAGCGTCTTGCGGAGGCCTTTGATATAAAGGCTAATAATGTCATAGACAGCGATATCACGAGCATAAAGATAAAAACCGATACGAGGGTTTCGGGCATGGTAAACCCGCCTGTATCGGTTTTCACGACGGAGTTCCGCCTTCAACACAAGCCTTTTCTTCATCGCTAAGGGTTTTATAGGCGTTGGTTTTTACCTTTACATCGCAGCCGGATACGTCAGTCAATACCTTTCCGCTCTTGTATGTCCATACGGCCCCCGCTGTTTGTGGTTTTGATTTATCATCCTTTAAGTAACCCTTCGCAACAAGCTCGGCGACGATCTCGGCTATGCTTGTCTTTGACATCGATGCGGATTGCTCTGCGTTATACAGAGAGATCGCGGACTCGATCACAGCCGCGGATTGTATATCACTTTTTAGCCTTGCCTTGTCAGATGTGGTCACAAAATTGGGCAGCAATATCGCGCCGATGATCGCTATGATCGCAAGTACCACGATTAGTTCCAAAAGTGTCAGAGCTGAGCTGTCTAGGAGACGTGAGGAATAACGTTTTTGCATAAGACACCTCTTAATTTTTCTACATTCTTCGACATTTCGACAAAGACATTATAATTTTTTTACCC
>CAYURR010000155.1:0-6973 GCA_964446745.1 uncultured Defluviitaleaceae bacterium
TTCTTCGACAGTCACATCATAGGATGTACCGTTAACCGTAACCCTATAAGTCTTCATATAAAAACAACCTCTTTCTCTATAGGTATTGGGAATGCTTCAACCATTCATCGGAGCGTTTGATACTCCTCACAACGAGTTTGTTCGCGGGTATGCCTGTGCTCGCCGATATGGCGGCCATGATAGCGGCTATGATCTCCGGGCTGTCCGCAGACTGCGCCGCCGGAGCCGATGCCACGACCGGAACAACAGGCGCAGCGTTTTGTTTCTGCGTATCTGCTTTAGCCGAGCCCGTTTTGCCGGATGTGTCGTTCGACGCGAGTATCCTACCCATCAGCCACACCATAAACGCAATCATCGCGAGTATCGACATGACGATGCCGATGCCGATAACGGATGTCGATAAGCCCTGTACGATATTGTCCATAGCTACCTCCGGCCTGCGCGGCTCTTGGTCTGCAGCATCTCAAACGCCGCTATTACATACTGCCTCGTAGTTGCCGGGTTCAGTATATCGTCAATAAGCCCAAGCTTTGCGGCGCAAAGCGGTGAGGCTTCTGTCTCTATATTCATGATCCGTCTCGCGGCCTCCGGCAGCATCGGCGCTATTACGGCGTTCTCCCACGCGTACACAACATCCGCGTACCCGCGTGCGCAACCCATCACATTATATACCGCGCCTATGGCCGAGCCTGTGATGATATTGATCTTCGGTATGCGTGCATCGCAGATCGTTTGCAGAAGAGCCGAGGCCTGGGACAGTAGCTCATCTTCCTCCGCGACCGTGCCGTCAAATCCCTCGCAATCCGTGATCGTCAGCAGCCGTATCGAGAACCTATCGCATAGCCTAATAAAATCCGCGGCGCGTTTCATTGCATACGCATTGAGCTTGCCGCTATTTGCAAGCACCCCGGCCGTATACCCATTTAAGCGGATAAAACCCGTGATCACACCGTCTGTTCCCGTCACAAGCAGGTCGTTATTGTCCGCGAGCTCGGTGATCAGGCATTTTACAGCAGCTTCGTTCCCGCTCTCTGTGCTCTGCGCGCCGATCATCCTATTGAGGTCGTCCGTAACCGGCACCTGCGCGGACAGCTCCGCCGCGTTAGACGGCAGCAGCGTGACAAACTTGCGTATATGATTGTTCAGTTCATTGTCATCGTCAAAGAAAATCGCGGACGTATGTGGAATGGTCTGGCCTTGCTTTGCGCTTTGGGGGCTGCGCAAAAACATACGGCTGTCCTTCACACCGAGCACCACATCACTGTTTCTTGCCATCAACGCCGATATGCCCATGCACCCGCCGTAAATAGCCGCCATCTGCGGGATCAAGGTCTTGGCCTTCGTTTGCAGCCGCATGATCCGAGCGTAGCGATCCATGATCTCGATACCGTCCTCCACCTTCAATCCGTCCGAGTCATATAACCCGACCACGGGCGCGCCCATAGTAATCGCGCGTTCATATAACAGCTCGAGCTTCTTGACATGCGCCTCCGTCACGTAACCCGTCTGTGCGAATACAAAAACCAACAGCCCATCCACACAGCCGTAGCCCGTAATGATATGCGCATCCTCCATACCGCCTTGCAGCTCAACGAAGCTGCTCGCGTCCAATATGCCCGCTATGCGTTCCGTCATTTGCATTTCCCCCTGTTCACTCCACTTCTATTATGCATCTTGAATCCTTCCAATAAAATGTAACACATTAATCTACAACTATCAAGTCCGCCGGATCCAATATCACGACACTGCCGACACCGATCCCGTTCGTGACCTCTATCGTACGGTCTCCGACGAGACCCGTCTCTATCTTACATGGATGGGCTTCCCTGTCCTCGTACAACGCGACATAGGCTGTGCCGTCATTCGCGTATACCACGGCGTTTGCCGGTATGTTTACCGCATCACGCGCAGCCTTAAGTATAATCGCCAGTTCCGCCGTATAACCCGCCTTCAGCCGTTCGTCCGCATTTAATATACTCACCTCTATAGGCACGACGACCTCCTTGCCCGAGGATTTCTCCTTTTCTAGTGCCTCGGTCGCGATCTTTGTGATCATGCCCTTATACACCTGATCCGGCAGGCCCGCTGTCGTGATCTCGACCTCCTGACCAATCGAAAGCAGAGGCGCATCGTATTCCGTTATATCCGCGCGCACGACTAACCTTGACAAATCCGACAGCTCCACGACCGCCGCAGTTTTTACGGCCTGGCCGCCCTCTGTGACCCCCACGCGGCTCACGACGCCCGTGACCGGGCTGATCGTCTGCTCCGTGAGCTTCGCAAGATCATCCTCGATGGCCTCGATATCGAGCTCGGCCAATCGGATCATATTCTCCTGTTGGCTGATACGGTTTATTACCGCCGTGTCACCCGATTTGTTCGTGGCATTCCCGAGCTTTCGTTTTGTATCATCGAGAGCGCTTTGCTTGTTGTCAAGCCCGCGCCGCTTGTTCTCTAACTGTATGCTCAGCTCGTTCAGTGTTTCCTCGGCGGCCTTTAGGTTCGTAATCGACAGGTCGTACTCGTACTTGGTCTTCGCACCGCTTTTATAGAGTATCTCGTTATTGTCCACGGTGCGTTGTGCATCCTCTACTACAAGCTGCTGCTGCGTTATCCGTATCTCCACGCTCTTGATATCGTTCTGCGCATCAACAACAGACTTCTCCGCATTCGTGACATCGCTTTGATATTGCAACAGCTCGTTGCCCGTCGCCGGCAGTCCCAGGCCTTCTTTTACGAGTCTCGCGTTCTGAAGGCTCAACTTGGCCTGCTCGAGACTGCGCAACAGCTCCTGCTTCTCACGTGCGATATCGTATTCGACTAACAGGTCACCGGCCTTTACCATATATCCGACCTTCACATGCACCTTCGATACACGCTGCGTGGTCTCCACGTACAGCGAGCGCTTGTCGGCGGCCTCGACATTACCCTCAGCGGAGATTGTTTGTTTTACATCCCCTTGCGTGACCTCATGGAGCTTGTATTTAGCTGTTATATCCACGGGTGCGTTGCTCCTAAGGTAGAAAATTACCCCGGCAGCAACCACGCCGAGTAATACCACCGCAACGATCAGCCTTTTTGCCGTCTTATTCTCCTTCATTGTACCGCTCCTTATTTGAATCTATTCTACACTTTTAAGAGCCTCGACCATGTTTATCCGTTTTAGCTTGCCACGTGTGATGAAGCTCACGCCGACCGAAAATATCAGCGTCAATAACGCCGAATATATATAACTTGCGGTCTTTATCTTGTCGCCGAACATAATCATATTTGTACCAACCGTAGCGATTACATACGCATGCAGCACTATCCCCAGAAACAATCCGCAGACGATACCGATTAGGGTCAATATGATGTTTTCCCTGAATACATAATCCGAGACCTCGCGGTCATAAAAGCCCAGCACCTCTATCGTTGCCAGCTCGCGTATGCGTTCGTTGATGTTTATGTTCGTGAGGTTAAGTAGCACGATAAACGCAAGTGCACCGGCCGAGACGATCAAGATCATGACCACAAAGTTCAGGTTATCGACCATGTCGGAAAACACTTCCACGATGGACTGTGTAAACGACACGGATGCGACCGCACGCTTGTCGAGGATCTTTTTACCGAGCCCGTCGCGCTCATCCTTTGCGTTGTTTTTAAGCTGTGCGTAGATCGCGTTATACTCGGGTTTTTCGTCAAATACCCGCTCATATACCGTAGGCATCATATACGCGTAGTGCATGAAGTAATGCTCTGTCACGCCCGTGATGCGTGCGGTATAACGGTTTTCGTCACCGTCTTTGATGATGATCTCGTCCCCTACCCCAAGACCTAAGATGATCGACAGCTTTTCGGTGATAATTACCCCGTCATCCGAAAGCATGAGTTTTTCCTTCGTCGCGCGTCTGCGCAGGTTTGCAAAGCGATACAGCGTCTCTACCTGCTCGGGTACGATCAGATTTACACTCTCGAATACCCCCGACGCATTGCCAAAGTCGATTGAACGCGACTTGATGATCATATCCGAGGTAACATTGGGCTCGGTGTTCAGGGATTTAATTACGTTGTTGATATCGCTGTATTTCACATCGTCTGAGAAACTCACGGTCATGTTGTAGTTAGAGATGTTAGTAAACTGGTTCACGACGACGTCGCCGACCGAGTCCCTTACACCAAATCCTGTAATCAGTAACGCCGTGCAACCCGCTATACCCACGATGGTCATAAAGAAGCGTTTTTTATATCGGAATATATTTCTGAGCGTGACCTTGTATATAAACGACAGCTGTCGCCATACAAGGCCGATGCGTTCTATCAAGATGCGCTTGCCGAGTTTCGGGGCCTTTGGGCGCATCAACGCGCTAGGCTGGCTCTTTAGCTCGTTCATACATGCGACTACCGTTGCTCCGATCGTGCACAATACCGCTATCGCAATACCCGCACCCAAGAATTTGGGCAACAGCAAGGTCTCGGGCTCCGGTATCGAATACATCATCCGATACGCGTTAATAATATTTGACGGGAACAGTCGCATGCCGATCAATCCGCCCAATGTCCCGCCTGTAACCGTCGGCAATGCCGCGTAGATGATATATTTGGACATGATCTTCATGTTTGAATAGCCGAGGGATTTCAATGTACCGATCTCGATACGACGTTCCTCGACCATACGCGTCATCGTCGTGAGGCTCACAAGCGCCGCGACCAAAAAGAAGATCATCGGAAACACCGAACCGATAGCCGTGATCTTCTCGGAATCCTGCGAAAACGACATGAAGCCGAGATTGGCTTCTCGATCCAGCACAAACCACTCGACCTCGTCCATATCGTCGAGAGACTTGCGGCTCTCCCGAAGGGCTTCGCGCTGCGCCTCAAATCCCGCATTCGCTTGTTCCCGCTCGATTTCCAATGTGGCCCTCGCCATATTCAATTGATCCTGCTTTGCATTAAGCTCCCTGCGCGCGTTACCCGCCTTAATAATCCCCGCGTCTATCTCTGTTATGCCGCTCTGTAAATTTAGCAGATTGTCCTTGAGTGCGTTACGGCTACTTTCGTATGCGCCGACCTCGTCGGGCATCAGATCCCGATACGGCTGTATCGCATCGAGCCCCGCACCTACTTGATCTATCCCTTGCAGTAACCGCTCGATATTTGCATCGGCTTGAGCTCGCTGCCGCTTCAGATCACGCAAAGCATCGTCCGTCGAACGTTTGCCCTTCTCGAGCTCGCCCTCCGCATCCGCGAGTGCACGCTCCTGCTCCGCAAATGCCGTTTGCGCCGCGAGCTCCGCTTCATCAAGCGTGCGTGTCGCGTCGTTTATGCGCTCATAGGCTGTCACGGTAAGCTCGGCCATGCGCTCTCCGTAGCGACCCTCGCCGACCCGTTCTATCGCGTCCACCGCGTCTGCGACCATATCTTTATACCGCTGTGAAAATCCGTCTTCTTCCTTCGCGGCCTTTACCGTTACAAAGGCCTCTGTATATACATCCGATATAAAATTCTCATCCGAGATATATGCGTATACATCGATACCTCCGCCGCCGATAGACCCGTTGCCTCGCTCACGCGACACGTAATACGGGGATTCCACAACACCGACGAGCGTATACACATTATTTCTGAGTTTGTTCCTGATATCCTGCTTCTTGCCGCTTTGCAGCGCGATCCGATCACCGAGTCTCACGCCGCCGTGCATGAAGTCCTGTTCCAATACGATTTCATCGGCCCTTTGCGGCAATCTGCCACGCAGCACCTTCGGGGTGTTCATCGGATCATATCGCCCGCGTATGTCCATACCATGCAGCTTTATGATCGTCGCGGAGCCGTTGCGCGTGGTCTGTACATCCATCGCATAGGTTGGGTATACGGACTTTACCTGCGGCACCGCTCGTATGGCCCCGATATCCTTGTCCGTGAGCCCGTAGCTCGATATCACACGGATATCCATCAGGTTGTACGTATCGAAATATTTGTCGCCCGTATATTTCATATCCTCACCCGTGGCCCCTAGCCCCGAGTAGAACGCAACACCCAGCAAGACTACCGAGAATATACCCATGATGCGCCCGGCAGTGCGGATGATCTCCCTAAAGATATCCTTTACGAACGCGTTATTTATCAATAGGATCACCACTCTATCCTTTCGACCGGGATCGGATCCCCTATCGTGAGCATCTCCTCCACCTTGCCGCTTTTAATCTTGATTACGCGGTCGGCCATAGGGGTTATCGCGGTGTTGTGCGTGATTACGACGACCGTCATGCCCTTCTTCCGGCAGGTCTCCTGTAGCAGCCTCAGAACCTCCTTGCCCGTCACATAGTCGAGTGCACCCGTGGGCTCGTCGCAGAGTAAAAGCTTTGGGTTTTTAGCGAGCGCACGCGCTATCGACACACGCTGCTGCTCACCGCCCGAGAGCTGCGCCGGGAAGTTATTCATGCGCTCCGAAAGGCCCACATGCTCCATAACTTCCCTGGGGTCGAGCGGGTTCTTGCATATCTGCGTAGCGAGCTCGACGTTTTCGAGTGCCGTGAGGTTTTGCATGAGATTGTAAAACTGGAATACAAATCCGATATCATAACGCCTGTATGTAATGAGCTTTTGTCTGTCATAGCTCGCAATATCCGTACCGTCCACGCAAACAAGCCCACTGTCACAGACATCCATCCCACCAAAGATATTGAGTATCGTGGATTTGCCTGAGCCACTGGGCCCCACTATCATCGCAAACTCACCTTTATTTATATAAAACGCCGCTCCGTCCACGGCCTTGACCGTGACCTCGCCCATCCTGTAATGCTTCTGCAGGTCCTTGACCTCTATAAACGCGTCCATGCCGCCTCCGTCGGGGATTGGTCCCCTTGACATATTATCAGACATTATATGCCTTTTTAGTGGTTGTGGCAACAATGTGAGGAAGGGTTCAGAGTGACTTTTATAAAAAACTTGACAGGAAAGATTCCTGTAATTTATACTGTATAGGTCGTGAGTA
>CAYURR010000156.1:0-6925 GCA_964446745.1 uncultured Defluviitaleaceae bacterium
GTTTTTTCCCCATAATAGCTACCGTAGAGAAAAACTCTATGGTACTTACCCATACAACTGTATGGGATGAAGGGAGGTTTATTCTCATGGATAATAACAAGAAGACAGACTCTGCAAAGAAGTCGGACAGGACAGAGTTTGCTGATGAAATGACCGCGGATAAGAACAAATCCAACAACAACAATAACAACAACAGATAACAACCGACAAAAGATCTGTACAGACAGAGCCCGGGTGCGAATCGCCTCCGGGCTTTGTCGTTGTGCGCGTATTAGAAAAAGTCGCCTATAAATAATGGCTTAGGCATGAAATACATATCCCCTACCCTTGCACTTGCATATCCGGTCACGAGCTGCGTAAATCTCCCGATGTCCACGCTCAGGTCCGCATCCGCTCCGATTGTTGCGTCTGCGATAGTGACCTGGCGCTCTGCGTTTTCCCACTCTACAAGGAAGGTATGGTTGTTCCAGTCAAGCATCGGATCGCTGACCTTGATCGAGAAACGTCCTTTGGTCATCGGGCTGTCTATACGCGCAAGCTTCAGCACAGCCTCTGCGTCCACAACCCTGTTCATGCCCTGTGTGTTCAATGTAGTCTTTACGCTAAAGCCCTCGACCGTTTCGATAAAGAACAGCATATCCGCAGGCAATGATAGCTTTACATATCTGATCTGATATGCGTTTTGATACAACAGCTCCATCAACGCGCCGAACGCGTCTTGATCCTTAAAGCATATCTCAGCGACATCCATGCAGCGATTTTCAACCTTGTCGTCGATAAAGAAGCTCACATAACCCGTCGGCGAACCGTCTCTGTAGCATATATAGGTGTAACGACCGTCACAGTACGGTATCTTAGCGAAATGACTATTGATACGATCTGTGTCGCGAACGACAGCGAGGTTTCTATCCTTTATAAACGCGCTGTAGACCTCCGAGAGGTCACGAGCATCGTTGTCGTTCAGGCGTCTTTCCTTGGTTTCTATATTGATCTCAGGCTCTACGAGGCGATATGTAACATCACGACGCTTAACGAACATCTTGAGCAGATGCGTCTCTAACTGGCAGATATGCCTGTTGTACGCCTGCGAATAGCCGTACATAGCATAGTAGTTAATTGAAAACGGATACAGGTACGAAAACAACATACCCCTATCCCTCATCTCGGGCAGGAGGTTTTGAAACATCGCCCTCACATGTCCCTTGCGGCGTTCCTCTGGTAGCGTGGCTACGCCACCGATACCGCCCATGCCCACCTCGTGCCCGTCAAAGCGCACCTTTAGATCATGCAACACCGTCGACGTGCAGAGCTTGCCCGTATCGTCGAACACAGCCCTTGCCGCCTCATTTGCCTTTGGTTCTATTTCGCCCTCACTGCGTTTTTTGAGATGCCTTATATAGTCCTCTTCATTTATCTGAAAATAATAAGACAATCGCATCACATCGCCCAAGCTTACACTCTCACGTTCGTTTACGGGTCGTATATCCATATTTGCCTCCCATGCGGCCGCGCCGCCAAATGATTAATATCGCCTGTGGAACTTATATCTGTATCTGTTGCGCTTTGAACGTGCCCTCGCCGAGACTATGATTAACGTGATCACAACCACGATCAACAGCACGCCCCCTATCCAAAATGGCAACGCCTTTAATGTAAAGACGGTGTCCATGAATTGCTTCTTGTAATATTCATAATCACTGTCAGAGGTGCGCTCTACAGCCTCGCTGTTTGTGAGTATATCGCTTTCAAATATTACCTCATCATAGAGCGTAAACGTAGCCTTGCCCAGAACATCACCCTTTGATATCGGGGTCTTTAGATAGACGGCATCCTCTATGCGTTCCCTACCAGCCTTTACGCCCTTTTCGATATCCTCTTCACTCGCCAGTAGCTTTTCGTTATAGGTGATCGTGCGTACCACGGCATCTACATCTGATTTTTTCATAAACTGCGAAAAGCCATCTTTTATATATGCGTCGATCAGGTTATCGGCGCCAAGCTGTGGGTTCGCGACATATAAGGTCTCGAGTTGCGTATCAGGCTCCGTGACCGTGCAGAATCCGAAATTATCAAATCCATAATCAAACAATGTAGCCGCGTCGACCCAGCGCGACGGAATCGGCGAATTGAACACCACGGCTACGAGCTTAATACCGTTTTTCTCAGCCGATGCCGCTACGCAGTCTCCGGCCTCGTCCGTGACACCCGTCTTTATGCCCGTAGCATACGGATAATAATAATCCCCCGGTATGATCAGCTCGTTGTGGCTCTTCCATTTATATTCCTTGGTCTTTAAACCCTCTGGCGGGTTATAACCCGCTCCGTTACCGTTATATTCCTTTTCCTTTACAATCTCGGCCAGTACCGGGTTTTCCATAAATTTCCTGGACAATATTGCCAAATCTATCGCGGTCGTGTAATGATCGCTGTCATGGAAGCCATGCGGATTTACAAAATTCGTACTCGTTGCACCGAGCTCCTTTGCCTTGTCGTTCATGAGCTTTGCAAACAGCTTCTCGGCCTCTATGTAACCGATATCGTCCCTGCCCTCGACCGCTCGCGCGACATTTAACGCGAGCACGATGCCCGTGTCATTACCAGACGGGATCATCAATCCACGCAGCAGATTCTGTACGGTAATGTATTCACCGACCGAATGATATGCCATGCTCGAGCCGGACGGTACGGTCTCTATCTCCTTGCCCACTTGAATAAGCTGATCGGGCTTAAGGTAATCCATAACAACCAGCGCTGTAGCAATCTTTGTCATGCTTGCCGGATACATCCGTTTGTCTGCGTCCTTTGCATAAAGTATCTTACCCGTGGACTGCTCGACTAAGATCGCAGCCTGTGCCGTTAAAGGCAAGTTATCCTGCACAGGCGCCGCCTGCACGCTTACCATCGAGCTTATCAGCATCGTTATCGTCATCAATATACTTACAAAACCTTTTCTCAAACGTATCTCCCTCGCTATTCTCATAAGAGCGATTCAAATGAATACTAATATGAACACTTCAAATAAATTATAACGACAGGGGCGGCTTTGTCAAATAAAACCAACACAGGTATATCAGGGACAACCCGTAATCATCAGCGAATACGGCGGTATCGCAATAGCCGGACGCGGCGAAGGCTGGGGTTATGGCAATATACTCTACCTCCTCTACAATAAAACGTTTGATTCTATTCTAATGTTATGTTAGATTATATTCGAATATTGCAAAGGGGGTTATTTAATTGGACAAAAAACAGGGCTATGGGTCGTTATTTATCGAACGAAACTTTATGAAGCTGTTTATCGCAAATGTAATCAACCGCTTTGGTGATGCGATAGATGCACTGGCATTCGCGTGGATGGTGTACGAGATAACCGGTCAGCGCTCATGGTCTGCGGTGATCTTTGGATTAAACTCGCTGCCTACCATATTGTTTATGCCGTTTGCAGGGGTATGGGTAGAGCGCATTAATAAAAAGGGGATTATGATCGTTACCGATTTGTGTCGGGCGGTGCTCGTCAGTATCGTTGCGACCCTGTATATGACCGGGCACATATCTCCGGTGATCCTTGCGATTTCCACGCTATTGATGTCTACCTTCGAAGCCTTTCGAATACCGGCCGGCATCGGCCTCTTTCCTGAGATCGTGCCAAAGGAGAAATACACCATCGCAACCTCTCTGAGCCAATCCTTCACCAATGTATCATCACTACTCGGAATGGCAGCCTTTGGTGTGATCATAGCCGTGTCGGGCCTGCAGGGCGCGATGTATGTAAATGCCGCTACCTTTCTAGGCTCGGCAATATTTATATCGGCGATGAAGCTCACAAAGAGAGCCCCGAGCACAGAAAAACCCGATTTTATGCGTGATCTAAAGCAGGGACTGATGTATCTGATTTCAAAGCGTGTCGTGTTTATGATTTGTACGGTAGGCAGTTTGATCGGTGTATTGTTTATGCCGATCAGTTCGCTCATGACACCTTATATCAAGGAGAGCCTGCGCTTGGGCGAAGGCACGCTGTCCGCATTAAACATCGCGATGCTTACAGGTACTATACTGGGCACATTCTTTTTCCCAAAGATACATGTGAAGCTATCGAAGTTTAAGCTGTTTATCATAGGCGGGCTGTCAATTGCAATCACGTATATCGTTTTTGTTTTAATATCGTACATAGCTCAGATCCATTTGCTGTATACATCTCTGATGGCTATCGCGTTTATATTCGGCTTCGGCAGCTCGTTTATGAGCGTCGTAGTAAACGTCTCGTTCATGGAACAGGTCGAGACCTCTTATCTAAGCCGTGTCGGATCGATATTTAACGCGATCGCGCAGGCACTCACACCGATTTCGTCGTTCCTGCTTGCGGCTGTAGCGGTATACTTTACGGTGAATCAATTGTTCGTAGTGTCCGGAATTGCCACGTTCTTATTATTTATGTTATTATCTGTCAATAAGACACTGAGGACTATTGACGGAGGCGGCACGGATGAGCTACATCATAGCCGATGATTATAACTATTTCTTTGAAAGCCTGTATGCGCTGTGTTTGCTTGTAAACGGCGATAATAACGATAAAGACAAGGAAAGCGAGCAAAATATAACAGACAATAAAATAGCCGAAAGATATGCTCCGATAAACGAAATCTACGAGCATCTTTCGGCTAATTTGGATCCAAACAATGAAATTTTGCAGCTGTTGTTTAAGATCAACAATGAGCAGTCCGACGATATATGCAGCTATTTGTGGACCGTGCTGACATACTGTGTTAATGAAGACTCCAGCATCCATATGGATAAATATGCCGCGTTCGCCGACTTTTTTAACGACAGTGTCGAGATTAATGACGATGCAGGGTTCTATAACTATATTCTGACGAAGGATATATCGGTCAGCCTTAAGTCAAAGCTTATATATGTATATATGAGCTTTGATGAGCTGTTTGAGTTTCTGATGGATACATTAAAAAAGACAGAGGCGTTATTGCGCGAAAAGATTTGCCTCGTAGAGGAGCTGACACAGCAATCCGTCATGGATATGAAGCAAGGGTTCGCTGAATTGGGTGCCGAGGGATATTTTAATGCTCTGCAAATACCCGTGACCTTTTTGCCGGACCACGATTTTATCATTTACCCGACGATCTCCGATTCGAATAGCATGCATATCTTCCATCAGGGGCAATATCAAAACCTCATTGTGCACTGGGGTATCAACATGGCATGGAGGAAACGCTACAAGGACTCCGCCGCATTCTCAAAGGACAATCTATTGGATGCGTTTAAGGCCATAACGGAAAAGACCAAGTTTGAGATATTATTACTTCTGAGCCGCGAACGCCTATACGGCAGCCAGATCGCCAAGCGCGTCGGCATCACAACGGCAACCGTTTCGCACCACCTATCGCAGATGGCCGCATTAAATTTGATCACGATCGGCAAAGAGCAGAACAGGATATATTATCACTTGAATAAGGATGTTGTAGCTGCGTTGATTGAGGGGTTGAGGGAACAGCTGTTGTAGCACCTCATTATTGGTTATAATCATAACAGGTGGTGATTACATTGATCAAAAGGGACCTATATATTAATCAAATAATACCTTTTATAGATAAACCGTTTATAAAGGTCATCACGGGCATAAGGCGAAGCGGAAAATCAGCTATTTTACAGCTGCTTATGGATGAACTGATTGAGAGAGGTATAAATCTCGAAAACATTATTTATATTAATTTCGAGTCCATGCAGTTTTCAGATATCGATGAAGCTAAAAAACTTTATTCATATATTTCAGATAAAATCTTAGGCAATCAACGGTACTATCTCATGCTCGATGAGATTCAAGAGGTAACCAACTGGGAAAAGGCAATTAATTCATTCATGGTCGATTTTAACTGTGATGTCTATATTACAGGCTCAAATAGCAGGCTTCTATCTGGAGAGCTGTCCACATATATCGCCGGTAGATATGTGGAGTTTTGTATTTACCCATTATCCTTTGCCGAATTCCTGCATTTCAAGGGCTACACACCCGATACCACCGACATAAGGTCAACATTTGTTGATTATCTGCGTTTCGGAGGATTTCCAGCCATCCATATCTCTTACTATACCTATGATCAGGCAGACAGGATTATTAGCGACATATATGCCTCAGCGATGCTCAGGGATGTTATCAACCGAAATAAAATTAGAAATACCGCACTATTAGAAAAGATAGTCAGGTTTGCTTTTGACAATATAGGTAACACCTTTTCCGCAAAAAAGGTAGCTGATTATTTTAAAAGCCAACAAAGAAATGTGGATATAGAAACGGTTTTTAATTATCTATCCGCACTTGAGGGTGCGTTTATTCTGTATAAAACACCGCGCTATGATTTGAAGGGTAAGGAATTATTACAAACTAACGAAAAGTATTATATTGGCGATATAGGTATAAAAAACTCCGTCCTTGGTTATCGAGACAGAGACATCTCAGGGGCCTTAGAAAACATTGTATTCTTAGATCTTAAGCGCAGAGGATATAAGGTCTTTGTGGGCAAGCTCGGAAACTATGAGATCGACTTCGTTGCCGTGAGGAAGGAAAACAAGCTGTATGTTCAAGTAGCATATAAACTTCCTGAGCAGTCAACGATCGAAAGGGAGTTTAGACCATTGCTTGAAATCAGGGACAATTACCCCAAATATGTCGTCACTATGGAGGAATTTTGGCACGATAATATAGAAGGTGTTAAGCATATGCACATCGCGGATTTTCTGCTGATGCATGAGCATTAGAGTAGATGAACAAACACGGCCCGCAACCGTCTGTTATCATCGGATTGTGGGTATTGTTAAGCACAAAAAAACCTTGCAAAAATTTCTGCAAGGTTTTTTATATACCTGGGCCGGAAGGATTTGAACCTTCGAATGCAGGAGTCAAAGTCCTGTGCCT
>CAYURR010000157.1:0-6891 GCA_964446745.1 uncultured Defluviitaleaceae bacterium
ATCGATACGCTCGATAAGTTTGTCAATTATCATGGTTTCACTCCTTATATACTACGTTCCCGTCAATTATCGTATATTGAACCGTTCCTGTCAATCTATCACTAAATCCATCTGCAAACGGTGTGTTCTTGCCCATGGTTTTTAAGCTCTCGACTGTAATTTCTGCAACCTTATTTGGATCGACTATAGTAATATCTGCTGTTGCGCCTATCGAAAGCGTTCCCTTTTTCATTAGATCGGCTCCGAGTATCTGAGCCGGATTTAGCGTCATGCGTCTGACCCATTCGAGCGGTGTCAGATGCCCCTCATTGATCAAGTGTGTAACGCACAACGGCACAGCCGTCTCCAGGCCCGATATGCCAAACGCGGCACGCTCGAGACCGCAGTTCTTTTCATCCGTGTGGTGTGGTGCATGATCCGTTGCTATCGCATCGAAATCCGCGACATGACTGCGCAGATACTCCATATCAGCCCTCGAACGCAGCGGCGGGTTCATCTTAAAATTCCCGGCTTGCTCAGGATCCGACGGTATATCCTCATCACAGAGTGCGAAATGATGCGGACATATCTCCGCGGTGATTTTGCCCGTTCGCAACGCGCGATATATCTCCAGGCCCGAACGCGTGCTCAGATGGCAAACGTGCAATTTACAACCTGTGCTACGAGCCAGAACTATATCTCTTGCGATCACAACATCCTCAGCGTCGTTCGGTATCCCTTTTACGTCGAGCCTTTGTGCTGCCTCACCGTCGTGTATAACGCCGCCATTCACGAGGTCCATGTCCTCACAATGCGCGAATATCGGCAAATCTAAATCCCTCGCATATGTCAGCGCGTCCCGCATCAACCGTGCACTCCTTACGCTCTTGCCGTCCTCGCTAAATCCGCAGACACCCGCGTCCTTCAACGCGGCCATATCCACGAGGCGCTCTCCGGATTGCCCGATCGTTATGCTTCCGATCGGTAATACATCGGCCATCCCGGCCTCGCTCGCCTTTTGCCTAACAAGGGTAACGGTCTCGGGGTTATCCGTAACGGGTCGTGTGTTAGGCATAGCACAGATCGTCGTAAAACCACCCGCAACAGCGGCCTCGGCTGCGGTTCTGATAATTTCTTTATGCTCAAAGCCCGGCTCTCTGCAATGTACATGCAGATCGATAAGCCCAGGCATCACCCAACATCCCGCAGCATCAATAACATCAACGTCATCGCTACATGATGCTCCTATACTCATATCCGTACACACTTCTGTAATCACACCGTCTGCAATTTCAATTGATCCTATCGCATCAATATCATTGTATGGGTCGAGAATGCGCCCGTTAATAATCTTGAGTTTCATCACTGTCTCTCCCCCGGTCTCTCGAAAGTGATCCGTCCGAGCTTGCCGCCGCGCAGCTCATCGAGAAAAATTATCGCCGCACGATCGATGTCTACCTCGTTACCCTTCTTTATAAATCCGCGTGCTCTTGCGATCATCTCGAGTACCTCGTCTGAGCTTTGGCCCGAAATGGCAATTTTATACCGGATGCCAATGGCATCCGGCTTTATTTTTGTGATTGTCTCTATGGCTTGAATGCTCAGATCACGCAGATCAAGTATGTTGTCATTGATTGCTCCTGTGATAGACAGCATTACACCCGTCCTCTGGTCGTCGAAACGAGGCCAGAGTATCCCGGGTGTATCCAACAGGTCAAAATCCTTGCGTATGCGTATCCACTGCTTGCTACGCGTAACACCCGGTCTGTCTCCGGTCTTTGCGATTGATTTGCCTGCGTATTTATTTATCAGTGTGGACTTGCCGACGTTTGGGATACCCGTAATCATCGAGCGTATCGGAACGGATATGCGGCCCTTGCTCTTTTGGGATTCTATCTTGTCCCTACAGAGCTCGGTTACCGCCGCCGCTATCCTGTCCATGCCCTTACCGGCCGCAGAGTCCGATTTTATAGCGGTCAGTCCTTGTGACTTGAAATACGCTATCCATTCGTCGGTCACAGCGTCGTCGGCCAGGTCACTCTTGTTTAATACTATTAGCCTTCTTTTATTCTTAGCCATTTTGGAGATATCGGGGTTCTGGCTACTGTAGGGTATACGCGCGTCCAGAAGCTCCACTACCACATCGACCAATGCGATCTGCTCGGTCATTAGCCTCACGGACTTTGCCATATGCCCCGGATACCATTGTATTGCCATTTATTAGAATCCTTTCGAACGCAGATATTCCCTGCTCATTTTTGCAGCCTCGAGAGCCGAACGCTCAAGCGACATATCCTGCTCCACCACGACATACGACGCACCCGCTTCAACTGCGGCTTCCAATATCGACGGTATATCCTGAACACCGTATCCGACAGGCTTGAATTCGAAATGTCCTGCGGACTTCTGCTCGTTATCGTTATCGATACCGATCAGCTCATACATGTTCGCGACCTCGCCGTCCTTGATGTAGTCCTTTAAGTGGACGATCGGGCAACGGCCTGTATATTTCCTTACATAATCGGCGGGATTCACACCCGACACCCTTACCCAGCAGCAGTCGATCTCTGTCTGCAATATATCAGCGGGTATTACGTCATACATGTAGTCCAGCGCATAACGCCCATCGGGCATCTTTACAAATTCGAAGTCGTGATTGTGATACAGCAATGTAATACCATACTTGCTGCATTCTTTGCCGATAGCTGGTATAGCCTCCATCACAGTATCAAAGCCCTTATTTCCCGGGCGATAAGCTTCCTCAAGATAAGGGATCGCAATATATTTACATCCGATAGTCGCGTATGCCGCAACGGTATTGACAGCATCATTCATAAGCTCCGCGATCGGTACATGCGCAGATATAGCCATTATGCCCGCATCTTCCAATACCTTTTTGAAATCCTGCGGCGCGAGATCATACAGACCTGCCAACTCTACATAATCATATCCGAGAGCCTTAACCTTGGCCATCGTTCCCGCAAGATCCCTCTCTGCGTCCTCCCTTACCGTATACACCTGTAAAACCACAGGTAGTGATTTCATATACATATCCCCTTCTCAATAAATTATTGATTTTATTCTATATCCATGACCTGCGCTACGCGCTCGGCATGCCGTCCACCCATAAACTCAGCCTCGAGCCATGTCTTGACGATCATCAACGCCATATCCTTGCCGATTACCCTCGCGCCTATAGCGAGCATATTGCAGTCGTTATGGTTGCGCGACATCAAAGCAGAATACGGTTCGCTGCATACCACACAACGAATGCCCTTTACCTTGTTCGCGGCCAGCGACATACCTATACCCGTGCCGCAGATCAATATACCCCTGTCACATTCACCGTCTATTACAGCTTGCGACGCCGCGATTGCATATTGCGGATAATCACAGCTATCCTCATTTACAGTTCCGAAATCCTTATATTTTAAGCCGCAAGCATCGAGATACTCCGCTACGTCTTGTTTCAACTGCACGCCTACATGATCACAGGCAAGCGCTATCATTAGCTACACCCCTTATGTCTAATACCTAAAATCTGTCACTTACTATTACCCATGTGCCGTCTATCTTGTCCGCGACGACCTGATGATATGTCTCCTCGCCGTCGGCATACTCTACAACATTGGCCAGACATCGATTTTCCTCCACCGAAACGACAAAAGCCTCGACTAGGTATGAATGCTCCTCACCGTCATCGACAGGAGAATAGCGTGACATCACACGACGATCGTTCAGTAAATCATCCGAAAAGCCCATGATAAAGCCCTCCGTCTTGCCGTCGTATTTATATCCAAGCCGTGTCCTAAACGAACGCTCAAGAAAGCTCCTTGCATTTACATATTTCGTAGAGGTGGACATCGGTGCCTTTACAAGGTCATATTCAACGGTCTTATCGCCCATCTTTACCATTACACCGTTTATCCTGACATTTAAGCCTCCGGCGACACGCATCTCCTCAGCGCGATCACTGTAGTCAAATACTATATCTGAGCCCAATGAGCTCGATTGACATTTGCCCTTTATTACAATCTCCGATCCGTTTGCATCCGTAGCCATGAGTTCAACATCCGGTCTCGACTCGACGCGTTGATCCGTACCATCCGGTAATGTCGCATGCATTACTATGACGGCCTTTTTGGATGACATCTTCATGCCTTCAAAATAGAAATTGTAATCAGGCGTATTGATTACATACTCGCCCTGCGATTTATAGTCTAACAGACGCTGCGCGGGTATGGTCTCACCTACCGCATGATACACGGCTAAATTTCGAAGTGTCAAAGACAGTGTCCCATCGAGATTATACAAGGGCTTGAAAAACACGCGAGCAAGCACAGTGCCCTCATCTTCAAACAGCGAGATAAAATTATTTTCCTTTATATGAATAATCTGATCCGCGTCGTTTTTAAGCATCACCGCAAACGAATCATTCCATTCGTCGAGCGTAAAGCGTCCCTTCGGACCCGTTGTCATCTTCAGTACAATATCCGTGCCCGTATTAGAAAACACCGCGCTGTCCATGAATATGCCCGCCTCGCCATCAGACAGCTTCCTCTGCGTGCCCTCAGTATCACTCGGATTTGTGCTCAGCAACAGCTCCGGTGTTGTCACATAGCGAGCCTTATACATGGTGGGGCTGTCTGCGAGTGTAAATGAATAGCTCGCGGTTTCGCCCGAGGCCAGTTCAGTTATGCCCAGCGTAAACGAACCCTTTGCGCCCGTGAGTGGCTTGAAGACCAATGCATTTGGCCGCTTGTCCGAGACATCCAAATCATATTCCGTGCCGAGTGGATTAGTAAGAGAGACGGCATATTTATCCGGATCAATATCCCGATTAAATGAGAACACACTCGCAGCAGGGCCGAACAGCATCTCGTTTAGCATCAGCTGCTCATCCGGCATATTGAACACATATCTTGCATAGAGAGAGGAGGCGTTGTTGTATGATGTGTCCGGGCTGGTAAATACATCCTCCTGACCGGCTATAACGGTCTGCTCTTTTATCCGCATCGTAAACATCACAGCGAACAATACTGTACCCACTATCAACAGCACAAGCGCACCCGCTACGATATACATGACCAACGGGCTTAGGTGCATCTTTTGCATGATCATACCGAGCGCGTCGTCTCCGGTCATCTTGTCAGCTATATCGCGCTCGTCGTCATATTCGGACGGCGCGTCCTTTTCGCTGTCATAGACCGCTACATCTTTGATGAACTCGACATTGTCCGTGATATCTTCAAAGGTCATCGCCTGCTTCTGCTCCATCTTGAGCATACGCTCGATGCTGTCGTCTAACGAACTCGTCTCATCCGCGAGCGTGCGCTGATTGAACTGCTGCATGATCGAGTCATCTATCTGTATGTCGAAATTAAAATCGAACTGTTCCTCGACGGATTCGTCCACGATCATCGAAGGGGCTTTTGGGGCGAGATCGGCCATGATGTCGTCCGTGTTTACGTACGCACCATCGAGTTCGGGTATATGTTCATCGGCGATGATATCGTCATCACCCATAAAGACGTCATCAAAGAGATTGTTTTCGTCCGCCAAGATAAAACCTCCTAAAATCCCAAATACGACACAAACGGCGCGACGATACCGAATATCATCACAGCTACCAAGACACCCGCTACGATACCGGCTATCAGTCGTTTGTTCTTTTGCAGTCTCCTATTTATTCTCATCGTCTACCATCCCTTTATGCTTAGCGGCTCTCAGCCGGTCTCAGGTTCAAAAAACGTGTAGGTTCCACCTTGTTTTCATGCCTCTTTTTTACGACAGATATATATAGATTGTTCTTTGCGCGCGTGAGCCCGACATAAAACAACCGCCGCTCCTCCTCGATCTCCGTCGCGGTCCTGCTGCGCTCGTGCGGTATAGCACCCTCGACGGCACCCGCTATGAACACCGTATCGAACTCCAAGCCCTTAGCGCTATGCATAGTGGATAGGACAACACCCTCGCGGTCATCGTCTTGCGCACGCTTTGGATTGTTAGCCTCCTCGAGGACTTGCTGTCTGTGCGAAATAAAGTCTTCGTATACCGGATATGCCTTTGACGCATCGCGTATCTCATCGGCTATGTCGAGCATACCGTCACTGGATATCTTGAAATATGAGCAATAAGACTTTATGTAACCGTCATAACCCACAGCCGAGCGTATATAACCTATCGCATCGTGGGTCGTTAAATCCTTTATGATATCTAAATGTGCGCAGAGCTCATAGATGCGCTCAGATTGCCATTGCTTTAAACCTCTGAGGTATTGAATATTTGCGAGCATGTGCTTACGGCCCTTTTTAGCGGCCTGTATCAGTTCGTTTGAGATATAGCGTGATGGTTTGTTTATAATGCGCGTAAACGCCTCGTTGTCTTCTCTGTTTCGAGCGAGTGCCATATACGCCAATAGATCCTTCGTGACCCTGTGATCGTATACGGACTGGAAATAATCCCTGACGCGATACGGCAGATGTAAATCCATAAACGCATCAACAAACGCGCGTGCCTGGATGTTTGTGCGATAAATCACGGCTATATCGTCCGGCTTTACACCGAGCTCCAGCAGCTTTTTTATTCGCATGCCTATAGCTCGTGCCTCCGCATCAAAGTCCTCCGAGCGGATGAGCCTCGGGCGTATACCGTCCTTGCCGGTGCCCGATATATGCTTTGGGTAGCGCACGGTGTTTATAGATATGACCTTGTTGCAGTAGCCGATGATCGCATCGGTAGAGCGGTAATTGACATCCGACACGATCTGCGTGCAACCCGGAAAGTCCTTTGGAAAACGCAGAATAAAATCCGGCCTCGCACCCCTAAACTTGTAGATGCTCTGGTCGTCATCTCCAACGATAAAAATGTTTCTGTGTTTATCGCAGAGGAGCTTAACGCATTCGTACTGGA
>CAYURR010000158.1:0-6850 GCA_964446745.1 uncultured Defluviitaleaceae bacterium
CTATGAGTGTAGGTAATATAAAAGCGGCGAAGGCTCTGTTGAACGAGCTTTTAGGTCACATATTCTTCTATTCGGGCTTTAAGTTCGAGATTATACGTTCACGCGTATTGGAGCTTATCGTGCTGCTGTCACGTGCGGCTGTAAAGGCCGGAGCGGATGCCGAGCTGATTTTTGGATTAAACTACGAATACATACACGAGATTGACCGGTTCGAGAATATCGAGGACCTGAGTTATTGGCTTTCCGCGATCATGAACCGGTTTACGGATTATGTGTTCAACTTCGCGGGGGTAAAGCATACCGACGTTATCTACAAGGCCACGGAATATATAAAGACACATTATATGCAAAAGATCAGCCTTGAGGACGTGGCACGGTATGTGTACCTGAGCCCGCCGTATTTCTCAAAGATATTTAAAGAGGAAACGGGCGGAAATTTCAATACCTATTTAAATAACGTGCGGATTGAGCAGAGCAAGAAATATCTGCTTAACAATAATATTGCCCTTGCAGACATCGCTAACATGGTAGGCTATGAGGATCAGAGTTACTTTTCAAAGGTATTTAAGAAGGTAACGGGTCTATCGCCTCTAAGGTTCAGGCAATCGAGGGGTAAAAAATCACAAGGAGGATAACATGAGCATTTGTCTGGAAATTTCTGAAGCACTCCAAAAGGGTAAGGCTAAAATCGTAAAGGAATTGGTTGAAAAGGCTCTGTCCGAGGGCATAGGCGCATCGACTGTACTTAGCGAGGGCTTGCTCTCCGGTATGGATATCATCGGCGAGAAGTTCAAAAACAACGAGGTATATGTACCCGAGGTTTTGATCGCAGCACGTGCTATGAATGCAGGTATGGAAATACTCAAGCCACAGCTGGCGGAGAGCGGAGCGAAGTCCATCGGCAAGGTAGCTATCGGTACCGTAAAGGGCGACCTGCATGATATCGGCAAGAACCTTGTGCGCATGATGATCGAGGGCAAGGGCATCGACGTTGTGGATCTCGGCGTAGACGTATCGGCTGAAAAATTCATGGAAGCATATAAGAACGAGGGCGTACAGGTAATTGCATGCTCAGCTCTGCTGACAACCACAATGAGCGAGATGAAGCGTGTTGTAGACATCTTCACCGAAGAAGGCCTGCGTGACAAGGTCACCATCATGGTCGGCGGCGCTCCGATCACCCAGAGCTTCTGCGAAAACATCGGCGCAGACTACTATGCAGCTGACGCGGCTTCGGCAGCGGATATCGCTAAGCAAGTACTTACAAAGGCTTAATAACAAATAGATAGATATACATACAAAGGGATATTGTTGGTCAGTAATGACCGGCAATATCCCTTTGTATATATAGTGTTCATATGTAAATCAAAACCAGTCGTTTGCCGTCGAGTAAAATAAACAGTGATAGTGTTCGGTATTATTGTATGGTAAAATGTTATCATTAGTTCAAGGAATTTATTAAGCCAATGGGGGGCGTTATTTTGACAAAAAAGCTTCAGACTGCAATAAGCGTATTATTAGCACTGACATTGATCATCTTTCCAACAACCTCGACTATGGTGGTGAGAGGGGAAACAGTTTTTAATGAACCCGAGCCACAGGCTTTCTTCCCAGAAGAAGCGGACGAGCCCGAGGCAGCTGTCTCTGAAACGGTTACATTACTGCCGCCACAGCCCGTTCCCGTTATGCCTTTGGCCGGATTCCCCATAGAGTATAATACGGAACGGAAATTTCAAACGCCTGTTAAAGACCAAGGGCAGGTCGATTTATGCTGGGCTTATTCAAGTGTGGACGCTATGGAAGCGTCTACCTATAAAAACTTGGGTGCACCCATATATTTTTCGATTAACCATATTACACATGCGACAAGTAACGCTGGAGGGAACACTTATGGCTATGGTCGCTCTCCAAGCTCCGCCGGACATCAAAGTATGGTAGCTTCTTATCTTATGAGAGGGAATATAAACGGCGCGGTGGATGCGGGAACAGACCCCATATCCGAACGGCCATTGAGCATACCTTCCCGGGATATATCCTTAACTGCGGCTATCCCCGCAAAGTACTTTATTCCGGGCATTTATCAAATAACTGACGCCGCCATGCCCTCTGCAGCGCGGATTAACATTGTAAAGCAAGCACTTATGGATTACGGTGCCGTTACCACGAATTTTCCGGCACCTCAAGGAGGAGGCTTCAACGCGACGTACAGCAGCCTGAATGGTGGCGGGGGTGGAGCTCATTCGGTTACCATAGTTGGTTGGGATGATACATATGACAGAAACAAATTTAACAACCGCCCGTCCGGAGACGGGGCATGGCTTGTAAAGAATTCGTGGGGAAAACTGTGGGGTGACAATGGATATTTTTGGGTATCCTATGATCACAACATCGCAACAACCGAATGCTTTGTTTTTGAACCGGCACGTTCACTTCCCACGGATATAAACTTATATGAAAACGACATTCCCGGAGTGTGGGGATATTATACGCCTGTATATTATGGTGCCAATATTTTTAATGCAAGTGACCCCGGTGAGATTTTGACGGGCATCAGGGCCTTCTTTAACACGCCCGGTGAGGAGGTTTCGATTTATTTCATTCCCGATTACATGGGAACCGACGATTTGCAGGACATCAGTAGTGGGCGGATTCAACCCTTGGTAAAATACGCTCCGTCAAAGGCCGGATTTCACTCCATACCCATTCCCATCGAAAAACAGCAAGCTGTGGGTAAAAGCTTTGCGTTGGTAGCGCTTTATCCGGGCGGTAAAATGCCTATTTCAAGGCAAAACATAGGTACGTCTTATATTTACTCTTTCGGTAGTTGGAAACAATCCACGTATACAGCAGGGTTAAAAGGTGAAACAAAATCAGGGGATGCCGTAACCTACAGTATAACGGCCTCGGGAGCGGTTTCTTTTAACGAGCCGGAGTTTGTATATACGAGGCCTCCTGAAAAAACTGTCAAGATTACCAACACGGGCCGGGCTGCTGTTACGCTAAACCAAATTACCGCTCAAAAATACGAGATAGGTGCATTATCTAAATCCAGTATCTCTCCCGGCGAAACCGCTGCATTTACTGTCTACCCAAAACCCAATTTACCTTTGGGTGAAAACAGCGAAACGATTACCATAACTGGTAGCAATGGGGTAAAGTCTGTTGTAGAGGTGAAATATACAAAGGCATGGGGCACATTATCTTTTACCAATCATTTGGCAGGGTTTACATCGGCAGAATCAAAAACCGTCACCATCACTAATACAAGCAAGCAAGCGATTGTTCTCAATCAACCTACCGCGAGCAATTTTGACATTGGCCCGATCTCGGCAACGAATGTACCGGCCGGAGGAAGCGCAACCTTTACTATAAGCCCCAAGGTGGGTATACCCGTCGCCATTTATAACGAGACCATCAATATTACCTGGGATAGTAGCGAAACTACGGCTTTTATAGCCAATGTGCGAGTAGACAACCACGGGCTTTCGATTGAGCATCTGGGAGAACCGTTTGGCCCATTTTCGGTTGGGTACGGGAATGTAAGTTCTCAAACCTTTAGATTAACCAATACCGGTTTGGTAAATCTTAGAATTATTGGTCTGGAATATACTAATGCCCAACTGGGATTCCGTGCAGGAAGTTGGAATAGTAGTGAGGTAATACCGCCAGGCAGTTACAAAGATTTTGGATTCTCGCCCGCCAGCAATCTTGGGCAAGGTGATTATAGTCCTTCCATCACTATAAAAGCTACGGAACATGATACTGGATCAACTGAAACAGTACGCGCAACCTGTGAAGTACCGTTTACCGTTTTGCCCGCAAGCCAAGCCGTGCGAAAAGTGGAATTTACGGGATCAAACCATTTTGGTGTCCGTAAAACGGGGTATAGTCAACCCCCTGCACAAACCATTACTATGATAAATAACAGTACCACGCAATTACGATATTCGTTTAATCCCGACGCAATTGCTTCAAATAATCTTGTACCAAGATACTTCGATCTGACAGGCGTAGGCTGGACCATAAACGGATGGGCGGATGCCTCTATCGGAGGATACCGTCAAGTCACGGTACGGCCAAAAGCCGGACTTGCGGCAGGGAGCTACAGCGAGACATTTACCTTATATGATAGAAACTCAATCTCTCCAGTGGGAAACTTTACTGCGGAATTCATTGTTGCCGACGATTCGGTTTATAAAATTAGTGCATCGTCATTGGTACCTTTTGATCCGATGATGGAGGGCAGCACGCCGCCCGCAGCGCAAACTGTGACCATCTCTAACATCGGTAACGAACCGATTACGCTAACACAACCATCCGCCACCGCCTTTGACATAGGCAATCTATCTACAGTCAATTTGCCCGTAGGAGGGGATGCCACTTTCACAGTGCGGCCCAAAAGCGACTTATCTGCCAAGGAATATGAGGAAATCATCGCCATAAACGCAAGCAACGGCGAGTCCGTTTCGGTGACGGCAGCGGTCAACGTAGCACCGGTAAACACGACGGCGTCTGCTATTGCAGCTACTGCTTCGGTATCCTTCGGTACTTTGGTATATGGGTACTTACAGCCACCGCCGCAAACCGTAACCGTCACAAATTTTGGCACAACCACCATAACCCTCTCGCAACCTACTTCGTTGCGGTTCGAAGTAGGACGCCTTTCAACTGAGAGGCTGGCTGCCGGGCAAAGTGCAACGTTTACCCTACGGCCCTACCCCGGTCTGTTTGTGGCTGATCACGACGAAACTATTGTTATACGTGGAAGCAATAATGAGACTGTAGCGGTAAACGCGCTTTTCAAAGTAGCGCCGGCCATCACATATAGTATGTCGGTTACACCGCTATCAGCATTTGGCGATTTGCAGATGGGATACACCGAGACGTTCAAACAAGAAGTGGTTGTTACAAATACCGGCACGGGCACCATTAATATCAACCAACCCACTGCCACGGATTTTGTCATAGGCAACCTCTCGTCCACCACCTTGGCGGCAAATGATACCGCTGTATTTACCGTACAGCCCAAGCCGGGACTGGGTATCGGCTCTCACTCGGAAACCATAAACATAACAGGAAGCAATGGCTTGGTCGGCAGCGCTCAGGCTAACGTTACCGTTATACCATCCAATACCTTTAACATCGAGGTCGCAACAGGAGCGTCTTTCGGTGCCATTAACGAGGGCTATACCCAGCCGACGGAACAAACCATAACCATCAAAAATATCGGTTCTGGCACCGTTACACTGCGGCAGCCCACCGCCAATTATTACGAGATCGGACGGCTTTCAATCTTTGAAGTGAGCCCCGGAAGCACGTCTACTTTTACGGTACGGCCTAAGGCCGGTTTGGCAGCCGGCACGTATGACGAAACCATTGCCATAGCCGGCAGCAATAACACAAGGTCAGAAGTAACAGCCAAGTTTAAGGTAAACGCAGTGTCTGTTGCACCGACTATCACAGGTGATACGGCCTTGACACTCCAATCAGGCTATATGAACACGTCGACACACGCATATGCGATAACGGGAACGGAGCCTGTCAACGTAACGTTGGACAACGATTACGGCGGCAAAATTACATGGAATGCCACGACAAAGCAGATAGACATAGCTGCCGGGCTTGGTGCAGGGGCTTATACCGTTGTGCTGACGTGCAGCAACGGTACATCACCCAATGCTACGCTTACATTCGTACTGACGGTGAACACTCCAACAACCGACGTCGCCTTTACGGCAGTTCAATTGGGTGGTGAAAGTGACACAAAAGACAGCACGGATATACAGATTACGTTTGATCAAGCGGTGACAGGCTTGATGCCGGATCATATCACTATCCAGAGCGATACAGGTGCGGTTGCAAAAGGCACTCTGTCGGGCTCAGGAACGACCTACAAAACAGCTCTTACTAGCGTAATAACACAGGGTAATGTGATTGTAAGCATAGCTAACTTCGGCAGTTTTAACGTAACAACAGCTCCGCAGGGTGTGGTTGTATATAAAAACAAAGCGATATCGTCAGATACAACTATATTGGTTGGGACTCAAAGCGGTGCTCTTACAGAAGGCATAGAGGGGTATGTGAGCTTCAACGCAGCAACAATAAATATTACAAGCGGTTCGGCTATTACCTTAGACAATATAAACTCAATCGAAGGTATTTCGCTTGATACAGCAGTTACTACAAGCAGTAACGTGGCTAATATTGTAATTAGGACAACGTCGGCAACGCCGAAAGGTGTTCACCCATTGACGATTTCTGCTGATGGCGTGACATCGAATATATTTAATCTTGTGGTAGATGGGGTTCAGGCTTACACAGTAACAGTAAATGGCAGTTATACGGTTCAGACAGGCACAGGCGTGTACACCCCCGGGCAAACAGTAACTATCAGTGCGGGTATCCGCAGTGGTTATCGTTTTACGGGTTGGGCTACCTCCGACAATATAACTTTTGCTGATCCTTACAATCCAACAACGACATTTATAATGCCTGCAGGAAATGTAACGATTATGGCTAATTGGATTTATATTGAAAGCCCCGGCGGTGGAGGAACGCAAACTACACCGAGTTCCACTAATAGCAATAATGACAGCGTTACTACGACTCCAACTCCAAATGCAACACCAACTCCAACTGATAATGCCAATGCAAAATCTATTATCATTTTTGATGGAAAGGAAATTAAAGGAGGCGTGTTAGCAGTCAACGGAAATGTAACAACAGTAGCGCTCCAACAAGAAATGTTCAACAAAGAAATCAAGTCGGCGGCTAAGAATATAACAGTCGTTGTGCCTTCTGGTACAGACATAGCTGAGATTCAGGTTACGGCTAAAAACTTTTACGATAT